>CAZHHW010000149.1:0-6311 GCA_964532385.1 uncultured Gammaproteobacteria bacterium
GCCATGGATGGCGGAAGGTAGAGCAACGCAGGAGCAGTTGCCGGGGTGGGGTGGTAGCAGTTTTTATTTCGTGCGTAGGCGGGCGCCCCACCCGACCACCCCGTCCGCTACGCGTCCACCCCTCCTTGAAAATAAGGAGGGGAAGATATCTATGGCGACAGGCTACTTCTGCACCACCTGATAAAACGTCTCGTCGGCTTTGATCATGCCCAGCTCCGTGCGCGCGCGCTCTTCCACCGCCGCGTAGCCGGTCTTGAGATCCTGCACTTCCGCTTGCAGCGCGTTATTGCGTTCGCGCAACACGCTGTTTTCCCGCTGTTGCGCGGCGACGGTGTCGTTCAGGCGCCAGATGTCGCGCACACTGCCGGAGCCGGCCCACAGCTTGATTTGCAACACGATGAACAGAATCGACAACACCGCGATCAGTATTTTCAATCTAGCCTTCCTCGCTCGTTGCGTATGCCGGTGCCAAATTCTTTTTCGTATACTTTAAAGTCACGACCTGCACGAGAAAAGTCCCGCCCGGGTGCGCGAATAAACCCTGAGGATGCATACAAGCGATGCGCGGCATGCATTGTTGGTTGCGTCCATAAAAGCATCTTCGAATAACCGCGCCGGCTTGCATTCTCAATCGCCGCCGCAACCAGCGCTCTCCCCAAGCCCTTCCCTCGATACTCCGCTTTAACACCCAGCAAATGCATCTCGGTTTCGTTGCCTTGCGCCAAACGCCGCGCGGGCGAATCCGCAGACACGACGATCACCATCCCAGCCAACAGTAAACTCTGCTTTTCGCGGGCACCGATGATTTTGCCCCGGCTTCTGACCGCTGTGGGTTCGAACAGGGTAGCCGCCATTTCCGGTGCCACGAAATCATCGTCGACATAAACTCGCGTCAATAACTGCAATATCTCCTGATCGCTTATTTGCAGTGCATCGGCCGTATCGATCTGAAAATCCATCTGCCGTCCTTGCGCCAGCGGCTGGCCGGAAATAGAACCGCCGTCGTCATTTCAAATTATAGAATGCTCCGCGGCCGGGATATTTCGCACTCGCGCCCAGCTCTTCGGCGATGCGCAGTAACTGGTTGTATTTGGCGACGCGGTCGGAGCGCGACAGCGAACCGGTTTTGATTTGACCGGCGTTGGTCGCCACCGCGATGTCGGCGATGGTGGTGTCTTCGGTTTCGCCGGAGCGGTGCGAGATCACGGCGGTGTAGCCGGCTTTCTTCGCCATCGCAATCGCCGCGAGCGTTTCGGTCAGCGTGCCGATCTGGTTCACCTTGATCAAAATCGAATTGGCAATGCCCTGGTCGATGCCTTGTTTCAGAATTTTGGTATTGGTGACGAACAAGTCGTCCCCGACCAATTGCACGCGCTTGCCGAGTTTTTTGGTCAACAGCGCCCAGCCTTCCCAATCGTTTTCGGCCATGCCGTCTTCGATGCTGATGATCGGATATTTGTCGACCCAGCGCGTCAGGTAATCGGCAAATTCGGCCGAGCTCATGCGCTTGTTCTCCGACTCCAGCACGTACTGGCCGTCTTTGTAGAATTCCGAACTGGCGCAGTCCAGGCCCAGATAAATGTCTTTACCTGCAACGTAACCGGCTTTGGCGATGGCTTCGAGGATGACTTCAATCGCCGCTTCGTTAGACGGCAGGTCCGGGGCGAAGCCGCCTTCGTCGCCGACGGCGGTGTTGAATTTTTTGCCGTGCAAGACTTTTTTCAACGCGTGAAACACTTCCACGCCATAACGCAGCGCTTCGGAAAAGTTGGGTGCACCGACCGGCAGGATCATGAATTCCTGCATGTCCACGCTGTTGTCCGCGTGCGCACCACCGTTGATGATGTTCATCATCGGCACCGGCATGGTGAACGCACCGTTACCGCCCAGCGAACGATACAGCGGTACGCCCGCATGCGCGGCGACGGCACGCGCATTGGCCATCGACACCGCCAGCAACGCATTGGCGCCAAGGCGTGACTTCGTTTCGGTGCCGTCGAGATCGATCATGACCTGGTCGATCTTGGCTTGTTGCGCGGCATCTTGCCCGAGCAAAGATTTACGGATTTCGCCGCTGACATTCGCCACGGCTTTCAGCACGCCTTTGCCTAAATAACGTTTAGCGTCGTCGTCGCGCAGCTCCAGCGCTTCGCGCGAACCGGTCGAGGCACCGGACGGCACCGCGGCGCGGCCCAGCGCGCCGGACTCCAGAACGACATCGGCTTCGATGGTGGGATTGCCGCGCGAATCTAAAATTTCGCGGGCGCGTATTTCTTTGATTTTTGAACTGGCCACTGCTGCAATTACTCCGTTGGTTGGTAAATCATTTTGTCGTGCCGCTTGTTGACTCCCCTCCTCATTTTCGAGGCCGCTCTCGCGCATCTCGGCAACCACCCCGTCCGCTGCGCGTCCACCTCTCCTCGAAAATGAGGAGGGGAGAATAAAGTCAAAACCATGCACATAACGTTACAACAAATAGCTTGGCGTAGCGTGCGCCATGCGCACGGTCAGATTCTCTCCCAAGCGGAATCGTGCGCATGGCGCACGCTACATATTTTCTTCCGCGAAGCCGCGCTTCTTCACCGCATCGTCGATCGTCTTGAGTGTTTCGAGTAATTCCGCGATGCGTCCCAACGGCCACGAGTTTGGGCCGTCGCTGAGCGCTTTCTCCGGATTCGGATGCGTTTCCATGAACAATCCGGCGATGCCCGCGGCGACCGCCGCGCGCGCCAGCACCGGCACGTGTTCACGCTGTCCGCCCGACACATTGCCTTGCCCGCCCGGCAATTGCACCGAATGGGTGGCATCGTACACCACCGGGCATTGCGTCTCGCGCATCACCGCCAGTGCGCGCATGTCCGACACTAGATTGTTATAGCCAAAGCTCGCGCCGCGCTCGCACACCATGATCTGGGTATTGCCGGTTTCGCGCGCCTTGTCCACCACGTTCTTCATGTCCCAAGGCGCCAGGAATTGGCCTTTCTTGATATTCACCGGCTTGCCTTGGCGCGCGACATTCTGGATGAAATTGGTCTGGCGGCACAGAAACGCAGGCGTCTGCAACACGTCCACCACGGCGGCGACGTCGGCCAGCGGGGTATCTTCGTGCACATCGGTCAACACCGGCACCCCAATCTGGTCTTTCACCGCTTGCAGAACGCGCAAACCCGCGTCGATGCCCGGACCGCGAAAGCTTTTACTCGAGGAGCGGTTGGCTTTGTCGAACGACGATTTGTAAATGAACGGAATGCGCAGGCGGGCGGTGATTTCTTTCAATTGCCCGGCGGTATCGAGCGCGAGCTGTTCGCTTTCGATCACGCACGGCCCGGCGATGATGAACAGCGGCTGGTCAAGACCCGCGTCGAATCCGCACAGCTTCATACATGCACCGCTTGTTCATGCGCATAACCGGTCGCAGGAATGGCGGCGCGCCGCTGCAGAGCCGCGCGCACAAACCCGGTGAACAAGGGATGGCCGTAACGCGGCGTGGAAGTGAATTCGGGATGAAACTGGCAGGCGGCGAACCACGGATGTCCGGTGAGTTCAATCACCTCGGCCAGCTCGCCATCCAGCGAATTGCCGCCGATGACCAGCCCGGCCTGGGTCAACACCGCGCGATAATTATTGTTGAATTCGTAGCGATGCCGGTGCCGTTCGATGATTTCATCTTTGCCGTACAGGCGATGCCATAACGAGCCGGGCAGCAACCGGCAGGGTTGCGCACCCAGACGCATGGTGCCGCCCAGATCGGAATTGATGCTGCGCTTCTCCACGCTGCCGTGCGCGGTGATCCATTCGGTGATCAACGCGATCACCGGGTGCGGCGTGCCGGGGTCGAATTCCGTGCTGTGCGCTCCCTTCAATCCGGCGACATTACGCGCGTACTCGATGATAGCGACCTGCATCCCCAGGCAAATGCCAAGATAAGGAACCATGTTTTCGCGGGCATATTGCACGGTGCGGATTTTGCCTTCGATGCCGCGTTCGCCGAAGCCGCCCGGCACCAGAATCGCATCCATGCCGGACAGGCAGGCGATGCCGGTTTTCTCAATCTGCTCGGAGTCGATGTAAACGATGTTTACCCGCGTGCGGGTTTGAATACCGGCGTGGATCAAGGCTTCGTGCAGCGATTTGTAGGCGTCGGCCAGCCCGGTGTATTTGCCGACCAGCGCGATTTTGACTTCGCCCGCCGGATGATCCAGCGCATCGACCACCGCATCCCATTCGCTCAAATCAGCGGGCGGGCAGTCGAGATGGAATTTGCGCACCACGAAATTGTCGAGTCCCTGCTCGTGGAATTCGGCGGGGATCTTGTAAATCGTGTCCATGTCCTGCGCGGAAATGACCGCGGCGGATTCCACATTGGTGAACAGCGCGATTTTGCGGCGCTCGTCGTTGGGCAACGGCCGGTCGGTGCGGCACAGCAGTACATCGGGCTGAATACCGATCGAACGCAGCTCCTTCACCGAGTGCTGCGTCGGTTTGGTTTTCAGTTCGCCGGCGGAAGGTATGTAGGGCACCAGCGTCAGATGCATGAACAGGGTGCGTTCGCGCCCCATTTCCACCGCCATCTGGCGAATGGCTTCGAGGAACGGCAGCGATTCGATGTCGCCCACGGTGCCGCCGATTTCCACCATCGCCACGTCGGCGCCGTCCGCGCCGTCAATGATCAAGCGCTTGATTTCGTCGGTGATGTGCGGAATCACCTGCACGGTGCCGCCCAGGTAATCGCCGCGGCGTTCTTTGTTCAATACGTTTTGATACACGCGGCCGGTGGTGAAGTTATTGCGCCGCGTCATGGTGGTGCGCACGAAACGTTCGTAATGGCCGAGGTCCAGGTCGGTCTCGGCGCCGTCTTCAGTGACGAACACTTCGCCGTGCTGAAACGGGCTCATGGTGCCCGGATCGACGTTAATGTAAGGATCGAGCTTCAGGAGGGTGATGTTCAAACCGCGCGCTTCGAGCAGCGAGGCCAGCGACGCGGAAGCGATGCCCTTGCCCAGAGATGAAACGACACCGCCGGTAATGAAGATGAATCGGGTGGTCATAGGATTGGTCCGGCGATTGCCCATGTCTGGGAGGAACTCAACATGGGTGCACAAGATACCAGAAATACACCACTGGGCTCAATCAAGACGACGGCCGAATGCGAAAATTTACTTCAGAGTCAGCACCAGGCCGAACATCACCACGTCTTCGATCTTTTGGTACAGCTTTTGGTAGCGCTTGCGGCTGACCGAGACGCCCAGACCGTCCATCAGCACCACCACGGCGCCCGCTTCCGGATACCAAGCGCCAAAATACTCGCCGCCGTTGCGCCGGTAACCGGCAACCACGCCGCCGCCGATGAACACATTCACCCGCGTCGGCAATAAATAACCCGCGCCGAATTCGGTCGCCCAGGCTTCGCCGTGCTGCGGATCATTGTATTGCGCAATATCCCAATGCGCCGCGGTCCCGGCGCGCACGCCGTAAATACCCAGCGTGGTGACCTGCGGGCCGCCCTGAGAAGGCTTGCGCTGCGCGAATTGCAGCATGGAAATTTCCGGGTCGGCGGCCTGCGCCACGCCGCTGACCGCCAGCAACAGTAACCCCGCCATAGCCAGAATTGATTTCATCATCGTCTCACTCGGGTTGAAATTCGATTGCAACCGCGTCGTCGCGTGCGGCGAATTCTTCCGCATACCAGTACCCCGCCACCGCCGCCAACTCGCCATTAATGTAAAGCAAAGGCACGCGCGCGCGCCGCCACGGCGGCACCCCCGCCTGCTGAAACAGATTTTTCAGGGTGGCATGGTGCGCGCTGCCGCTGCGCCGGATGCGCTCGCCGCCGTGGCGGAATGCAATTCGCACCCCGGCCGCACATGCGCCGCGGCGTAACCCGGCGCGTTGCGAGCCGCGCGCCGTGAGCCTGCCGGCGCCGGGAATCTCAAGCGGCGCAGCGAGATCCCATTCCCAGCGCTGGGATGCATCGAACCACATTAACGGCGGCATTGCATACAGAATATCGCGGTACCGGCGCACTTCAACGCCGGGCCATTGCGCGCACGGCACGGCATCGGTGGCGGCGTGCACGACATCGCTTTGCAGATGTTCCAGATGGCGTTGCTGCGGCGACGGCAGTCCAGCTTGCTCGATCCAGAAACGCAGCACATTGCGTTGGCGCGCGGGGGACAGAGTCAATAGTCTGGAAACACATAATCCTGGCAGCGTCCCCTTGGGAGAATCCACACCGTCAAGATGATAATCCCGATGTGACAACACCCGGAGCTTTCTCCCCTCCTCATTTTCGAGGAGGGGTGGCGCCGCAG
>CAZHHW010000150.1:0-4788 GCA_964532385.1 uncultured Gammaproteobacteria bacterium
TTGAACTTGAAGCTGGGTTTGTTGACATTATCAACCCACGCGCCGACACGGTAATTTTTACTGACCCATAATGCGCCAACATCAATACCGATGCCCGAGCTGTAAACATAATCCTTGTTCTCGTCGAAGGTATTTTCGGCTCCGTCGGCAGCGAATAAACGTTGTGCGGAACGAGATAGTCCCACTTTGTAGTATTTCGCGCGAAATCCCGCCATGAGTTCACCGGAGTCGGAATTAAATACTGGACGGCTGTAACCCAGAGCAAGTTCAGCGATCGCTGCCGCTTTAACCAGTAGTGTGCTGTCGGTGGAGGAGTCGGACAACGTGATGTTAAAAGGCGCAGAGGAATCCCCCGCTGTAATGTAGTCTTGGACTGCGGTGAGTACATCGCTGCCTTGGAGAACGACTGGATCGGACAAGAACTTCATATTGGCAATAGCGCTAAAATTTGCATCCAGAACAAAACTTCCGCCCAAGCCTTTGTGGGAGATTACCAACGGCATAAGTGGAACATGTCCGGAGAGAAACCCTGATACATAACCATCTTTCTGAAATTTATTCAGCACGCTGTTCACCGGAGCAAATATGTTTGCATTTAAACTGGCGGCTACGGCATTCGAGCACAAAGTAGCGTCTGTACTTGCGGGTCCGGTACAAACAGCAGAGAAGTCGACCGATTGATTGGCCTTTAGCGTTGCTTGTGCGGCGTCGATCTCGGTATACAAGTTATCGACCTGCCCAAACTCGACACCGAACCCGATCGAACTCAGTATCCCAAACCGGTACTGGCTGTCCTCTTTAGTAAACACCGCTGCACCCGCCGCAGGATTGGTCACGTTCGAAATGATGGTTTGGTTGTTGCTCACCGCGCCATAGGTCAGATTCGGACCGGCCGGATGATAAATAGGCGTGGCGAACGCATTCGCGCACAGCATCGACAAGACGGCGAATTTGAAAGTATGTTTCATTGCGGTTTTCCCTTGTGCTTGGTTTTTTGCGGCGCGGATATTTTCCAACGCTGCGGTGCGTGTGTTTTTCAATATCTCTCTTTTCGGGAAAATCATCAGAAACTTTAACCGCGTGATGCGTGTCACGCATGGAGTAACAGTTCGTATAGGGCCAGGTATTGTGTTTTATCCGTCGCGCGGAACAACCATTCGACTCAACGCATCGCCGGGCGATTATGTATAAAATGCCGCTCGGCTAACCTGCGAGACATTTTATATGACCTTCCCGGATATCGTTGGCATGATTGCCGGAACGCTCACCACGATTGCGTTTGTTCCCCAGGTTGTGAAGACTTGGCGCAGCAAGTCGACGCATGACATCTCCTACGGAATGTTTATCCTGTTCAGCTTCGGTTTACTGCTGTGGCTGATTTATGGAATCGTGATTAACGCATGGCCGATCATTATTTCAAACCTGGTCACGCTGGTTTTAGCGCTGGTGATTTTAGGTCTGAAATTTCGTTACAAATAAAAAAATCGGGGCGCCAACTACGCGCCCCAAGGAGGGGGGTGGTGCCTTCGGGGAAAGGCCGCCACGATTACATTTCAGGGGAGGGAAATGTAACGATTCAGATCCAGCACATGCTGTGCCAGGTAGTAAGGTGTTGGAAAACCGTGTAACAGCACGGCGTACCCATCGGTTTACAAGGCTCTGAACGGATTTCCGGCGCACCAACGTCAGCATTCCGGCGTCGTGGCGCTCCCTCTTGGGGCATTACTCGCCTGCAATCGTCATGCGTTCGATGAGCAATGAACCGGTGCGCAAGTTTTTACGCAGATCAACATCGTTCGCTATCGCAATGATGTTCTGAAACATCGTTTTGAGATTGCCCGCGATGGTGATCTCTTCCACCGGATATTGAATCTCGCCGCGCTCCACCCAAAAACCGCTAGCACCGCGCGAGTAATCACCATTGGTCAGATTTACACCGTGGCCGAGCAGCTCGGTGACCAGCAGGCCGGTGTCCATGCGGCGCAGCAGCGCAGTTAAATCCTCGCTGCCGTGCGACACGATCAGGTTATGTGTGCCGCCCGCATTGCCGGTGGTCTGCATGCCGAGTTTGCGCGCCGCGTAAGTGTCAAGCACGTAGCTCATCACTACGCCGTCGCGCACCAAGTCGTGAGCGCGGGTGGCCACGCCTTCGTTGTCGAACGGCGCGCTGCCCAAGGCCTTTTTGATGTAGGGATCTTCGCGCATCGACAACCACGCGGGAAAAACCTGTGTGCCGAGGCTGTCGAGCAAAAATGTCGACTTGCGGTACAAGTTCCCGCCGCGAATCGCCGACACAAAACTGCCCAACACGCTGCCGGCCACATCGGCTTCGAATATCACTGGTGCCTGCCGCGTGGTCAGACGCCGGCCGTTCAGGCGGCGCACGGTACGTTGCGCCGCCAGCGTGCCGATGGCGGCGGCGTCCTGCATGTCGCGCGCATCCCGCGCGCTGCTGTACCAGTAATCGCGCTGCATGACTTCGCCGTCCTGGCCGATCACGCAGCAACTCACGCTATGGCGTGTGGTGGGGTACGCGCCGACGAAACCGTGGCTGTTGGCATACACGCGCGCGCCTTGCTGGCTCGACACCGTGGCGCCTTCGGAATTGGTAATGCGCTTGTCGGCTGCACGCGCCGCGTCTTCGCAACTGCGCGCCAGCACGATGGCCTGGTCCGCGTCGATGCTCCACGGAAAAAACAGATCCAGATCGGGAATGTCGCGTGCCATCAGATTTGCATCGGCAAGTCCCGAGCAGTCGTCCTCCGCCGTATATTTCGCGATGGCGCACGCGGCTGCCACGGTTTCCTTGACCGCGGCGGCCTCGAAATCGGTGGTGCTGGCCGAGCCTTTGCGTTGCCCGAAATAAACCGTCACGCCCAGACCCTTGTCGCGATTGTATTCGACTGTTTCGACTTCGCCCATGCGCACCGTGACATTGAGTCCAGACCCCATGCTCACCGCCGCTTCCGCCGCGCTCGCTCCTTGCGCACGCGCTTCGTCGAGCAAGTTGTGCACCAGTTTTTGAATGGATTGCAAATCGGTGTCGTCAGATGTCTTCATGGTCGCTGTCCAAATTCAATTGAGAGTCCTTAAGTAACTCTATCGGTTACCATCATGCCTGCGGCGGCGTACATCCAGAACCGTTTATCGAAATTATTTTACCCGCATGCCCGCTTGTGCACCGTCGTCGGGCGACAGTATCCAGAGTTCTTTGCCGCCCGGTCCCGCCGCCAGCACCATGCCTTCGGACAAACCGAACTTCATTTTACGCGGCGCAAGATTGGCCACCACGACGGTGTAACGGCCTTCCAGATCTTTGGGTTCGTACGCGCTGCGGATACCCGCGAAAATAGTGCGCTGCTCGCCGCCGACATCGACGACAAGTTGCAGCAACTTATCCGCGCCATCCACATGCGCTGCCTTGACGATGCGCGCGATGCGCAAGTCGACTTTGTTGAAATCGTCGATGCTGATTTCCGGTTTGATGGCTTCGTTTTTGGCGCCTGTCGGTACCGCCGTCGGACTGGCGGGTTTTAAATTTTCCTTGGCGGTTTCCAGCATGGCCGTGACTTGCTTCGGATCAACGCGCGCGGCGAGATGTTGAAACGGATTCACGCGATGATTAATCAATACTCCATTCGCATCGGCCCAAGTTAATGGAGCGATGTTCAAAAACTGTTCGGCCTGCTGGGCCAGTTTCGGGAGTACCGGTTTTAAATACAGGGTGAGCAGCCGGAACAGATTCACACTGGTGGTGCAGACCTGATGCAAGCGCGTTCGCTGCGTTGGATCTTTTGCGAGCGTCCAGGGCTTATTCGTATCGACAAACTCATTGGCCAGGTCGGCAAGCAACATCACCTGGCGCATCGCTTCGCCGAACTCGCGTGCATCGTAGAGTTTGGCAAGGGTGTCCGCGGCGGCTTGTGTTTGCTGTAGTAATTCGGGTTGCGCAAGCTCGCCTGCGAGTTGGCCGTCGAACTGTTGCGCGATAAAACTCGCCGAGCGTGCCGCGATGTTGACATATTTTCCGACCAGGTTGCTGTTGATGCGGGCGCTGAAATCGTCCATGTTCAGATCGATGTCGTCCACCCCCGGCCCCAGCTTGGCGGCGAAGTAATAACGTAAATATTCCGGATTAAGATGATCGAGGTAGGTGCGCGCATTGATGAAGGTGCCGCGCGACTTCGACATTTTTTGCCCATTCACGGTCAGAAAACCGTGCGCGAACACCGAAGTGGGTTTGCGAAACCCGGCGCCTTCCAGCATGGCCGGCCAGAACAAGGTATGGAAATATAAAATGTCCTTGCCGATGAAATGATACAGCTCGGCTTGGCTGTCTTTGTTCCAATAGCCTTCGAAGCGCACTCCGCTGCGTGCGCAAAAATTCTTGAAGCTCGCCATGTAACCGATGGGCGCATCCAGCCACACATAAAAATATTTGCCCGGCGCGCCGGGAATTTCAAAACCGAAATAGGGCGCGTCGCGCGAGATGTCCCAGTCTTTCAGCCCGGCGCTGAACCATTCGTCCAGCTTGTTGGCGACTTCGGCCTGCACGTTATGATTCTCGGGTTTTAGCCACTCGCGCAACATGCCTTCGAAATCGCCCAGCTTGAAAAAGTAATGCTCGGACTCCTTTTCAATCGGTGCCGCGCCCGAGATCACCGACACCGCGTTCTTCAGTTCGGTGGGCGAATAAGTCGAGCCGCACACTTCGCAGGAATCGCCGTATTGATCCTTGGCGCCGCACTTGGGGCATTCGCCTTTGATAAAGCGATCCGGCAGAAACAT
>CAZHHW010000150.1:4888-6304 GCA_964532385.1 uncultured Gammaproteobacteria bacterium
TGCCCCAGATGCAGCGAGCCATTGGCGTAGGGGAGGGCCGAGGTGACCAGGATTTTGCGAGACTTGGACATAATCGTGTGATTCGTTTGATCATTTATGGGCGCACTAAATTAACAGCTAACCGAATCCCATGCTACCCATGCGGGACACCCCCAATGGGGAATGTCAGCACCGCCCGACTTGTGTAGAATCCGTGTACTTTAAAGACTTTGAGTAATGAGGAGAGCATTTTATGAGCGTAACCCGGGCGCAGATCGAAACCGCGTTGAAACAATATGTCGACCCCTATCTGGAAAAAGACCTGATCGCGGCCAACAGTGTGAAAAACATTGTCGTCGACGGCGGCAAGGTCAGCGTGGATGTGCAGCTTGGTTTTCCCGCGGCGGGCTATCGCGACACGCTCAGCGGCAAACTCAAAGACCTGATCAAGACTGTCGCCGGTGTCACCGACACGGTGGTGAATGTGACCAGCAATATCGTGACCCACACCGTGCAAAAAGGCGTAAAGCCGATCACCGGCGTAAAAAATATTATCGCCGTGGCGTCGGGCAAGGGCGGTGTCGGCAAGAGCACCGTGGCGGTGAATCTGGCGCTGGCTTTGTCGGTCGAGGGCGCGCGTGTTGGCATGCTGGACGCCGATATCTACGGGCCCAGCCAGCCGCGCATGCTGGGCGTGATGAATGCCAAGCCGGAATCCAGCGACGGCCGTTCGCTCGACCCGGTGAGTTCCTACAACCTGCAAATCATGTCGATCGGCTTTTTGGTCGACCAGGACACGCCGATGATCTGGCGCGGCCCGATGGTCACGCAGGCGCTCACGCAATTGCTCAACGACACACGCTGGAACGAACTGGATTACCTGGTCATCGATCTGCCCCCCGGCACCGGCGACATTCAACTGACCCTGGCGCAAAAAGTCCCGGTCAGCGGCGCCGTAATCGTGACCACGCCGCAAGACATCGCGCTGCTCGACGCCATCAAAGGCTTGAAGATGTTCGAGAAGGTCGATGTGCGCGTGCTGGGTATTGTCGAAAACATGAGCACGCATATTTGCAGCAAGTGCGGCCACGAAGAACACATCTTCGGCACCGGCGGCGGACAACGCATGGCCACCGACAACAAGGTGCCCTTGCTTGGCTCATTGCCGCTGGAAATGAGCATTCGCGTGCAGACCGACGGCGGCAAACCGACCGTGGCCGCCGAACCCGACGGCCGCGTTGCACTGATCTACCGCGACATCGCGCGGCGCGTGGCGGCGAAGCTGTCGATGCAGGCGAAAGATTTCAGCTCGAAGTTCCCGAAGATCGTGATTCAAAATACGTAACAACGTAGAGTCGCGCGGAGTACCTCCCCTCCTTATTTTCAAGGAGGGGTGCCCCGAAGGCGACCGCCATGGATGGCGGAAGGTAGAGCAAC
>CAZHHW010000151.1:0-6224 GCA_964532385.1 uncultured Gammaproteobacteria bacterium
AATCCTTTATTAACGGCGGCGTGGGTGGCAGAGCCTCCACCGCTGTCATTCGGCAAATTGGCAAAGCGTTTGTGTCTGCGGTAACCTCCAAGTGCTATGAGTGCAGATGAAAAGACCACCGGCTCGACGCTGACTCGCGAGACCTTGCTCCGCGGGTTGCAAACCCTGTCCGACCAACTCGGAAAACAAGGCATTACCGGCGAGATCTGCTTGTTCGGCGGCGCGGTGATGGTGCTCGCCTTCACCGCCCGGCTGACCACGAAAGACGTGGATGCGCTTTTCCAGCCCGCGCAAACCATTCGCGATATCGCCCGCGACATCTCCGATGACTTACACCTGCCCGCCGACTGGTTGAACGACGGCGTCAAAGGTTTTATTTCCGCACGTCATGACACGACAACCGGAAATCTTCCGCAGTTTCCACACCTGCGTTTGACAATGCCGGTGCCGGAGTACCTGCTGGCCATGAAATGCATGGCTGCGCGGCTTGGCGGGACGATGGACGAACCCTCCGATGTCGCGGACATTATTTTTTTGGCTCGCCATCTGGAACTCAAGTCCGCAGCGGACGTTTTGGACTTGGTTGCGCAATATTATCCGGCCCACCGGATCTCGGTGAAAACTCGGTATCTAGTAGAAGGCCTGTTCGACGAGAACAAGATATGAGACCGAAAACTCTGGCGGAGGTCGCGCAACTCACCGCCGGCGGCGACTCCTTTGACCGTTGCCTGGCGAACTTTCTGGATGAATTCAACGCGCGGCCCACTGCGGAAGCATTGTCACCCGCTCCGTCTCCTCTTGCACCGCACTTAGGCGAACGAGGCGGCGTGCAAGACGCTTATCTCGCCGCCACTGCCGAGCACCTGGCTTGTATGCAGGGCTTTCCCGTTCCTGCCTGGGTAGCGGCGGAAAACCGCAGACTGCACCGCCCATGGTTCGCTTCTCCGCTGGCTGCTTTACGCGCGGTTCTGCTGCTGGAAAGCCCGCCCGCTTTCCGTTCGCGCAATCTTTTCATTAGCGAGAACGCACTGACCCGCGTGTGAACCAGGGGTCGGGTGATCACCCTACGACAAATGGATGAGACGGCCGCCGGTCGTTACTGAAATTCTTTCCCGCCTACGATCAATGACGGATGCCGGTTCCCCGGCATTGAGAATACCCTTGTATTGACAATTTTATACACCGGGTTGCGGTCAGGATGAGCGCATGCATCGTCAAGGAGGACGTATGGATTACGGCAAATGTTTTCGCATAGGGATGCTCTGTTCGGTCTGCGCCGTCAATACCGCGCAGGCCATGACCTGGAACGCGGGCGAACTCGTACAGCAGATGAAACAGGCGCGGACGGAAGGCGTAGCGTACCACGCGCTCTTGGCCGAAAAAATTCGCGACGAGCTGGTGATCAACGGATTCCGCATTATCGATGGCGCGCTTACGGGTCAGGTGCAGACTGAAGCGAGCGCGGGCAATGGAGATATTACCGGCCCCGGAAAGAAATCCCTCGCTTTAACCCTGGAGCATACACTCAAGCCCAAGAGCGGTGTTGTTACAATAACGATCAACACCCGGCACGGCAGGACTGAAGCAGCGCCACCCGGCTCCACGGCAGCCAGCCTCATAACACTGAATCTGGGCCGGATCGATGTACCCGCGCAGTCCATGCCCTTGATGAAGGTCAATGGCTACACCGAAAAACTGGCGCTCAATACTTCTTTGCCGAGTCCAGTCCAGCAGCAGCGCCTGGAGGCGATTCTCAAACGGCAATTCCCCATGGCGATGCAATTGCCGGTGCTTACGGATTTCAATGCGCTGGATTCCGCCGCTCAGGATTTGCTGAAACTGGTCCTGGATTATTTATCTTCCATCGGCATCGCCGGCGAGTTAGTGCTCGATGTGGTGAAGAACAATTGGACGCAGGTGTTGTATTACGTGCTTACGGATAATCGCGCCGGGTTGGCGCAATTGCTCAGTCCGCAAGCCTTGTGCCCGTCACTCGAGAAACTCAAGGCCAGCATGTCTTCCGGTCCGCTTTACAGTACGGCCGGCGGGTCCTGTGCCGCCGTGGACGCGCGCAATCCCGGCGCAGGTCCGTTTTATGCGGCGTCCGGTTGCACTGCGCCGATCAGTTTCCAGCCGGAGAATTTCGCCGCATTCTGCCGCGAAGCGCTGGCGGAACAACCGAATCCGTATTTAGGAAATCCTGCGCAGTGGCCGGCTGTAAATGTCGAAACCGATCCCCTCTCGACCTTGCCCAGCGTCAGTTCCAAATGGAGTTTAGCGTCGGCCGCGCAACTGGCCGTGGGGGTCGAGCCGATCAGTTCGAATCACATCCCGTTCATGAAACGCGTCAACTTCCGCCAGGCCGGTAATTGCGCGTTGGAGATGCGCGTCTACAAAAAAGACATCGCCGCGACCCAGCTCACACCGTTGCTGTGGATGCACGGCGGCTCCTGGACTTATCGCAGCGCCGGATTCCTGGGCATGGAGAGTCTGATCAGCAATTACACCGAAGACAACTTCGTGGTGTTCGCGCCGTTTTATCGCCTCGCCGGCGACAAAGATGCGAACGCCGAATGCCGTAACGCCACCTGGCAAGACATGACCGCCGATATCGAAGCCGCGTTGACCTGGGTAAAAACCAACGGCGCGAGCCTGGGTGCGGATACCGGCGGCAAGATCGCCGTGACCGGGCAATCGGCGGGCGCGCACCTGGCCGGCTGGTTGATGACGCATCGTGCGAATGAGGTCAGCCGGGGGCTGCTGGCTTATGCGCCGACCGATTTCATTGATTTCTTTACGCGCTTGCAAGGGATCGGCGGTGCCGGTTTCCCACCTCTGAGCGACAGCGCCAACACGCCTTACGATCCGGGCGCGGCCCAAGGCATCGTAGAGACCTTGTTGCAGTTGCCCGAGGGTGGCGCGCGTACGGTGGACTTAAACAATCCGCCGTCCTATCTGAGTGAAAACTCCTTCGCGCATAAAATCGCGGTTGCACCCACGGAATATCCCGCCGCATTTATTCTGCACGGCACGCGCGACAGCCTGCTCACCTACACGCAAGCGCAGGTGCTATGTGAGGCCTATGGCGGCGTGGTGAATATCGATGCGTCGACAGCGCCGAATCTGCGCTCGATCTTTCCCTGCGGCAGCGGGAGCCAATTGCATCTCTTTAAAGAAGCCGAGCATGCGTTCGAACTGTGTCCCTTCATTTCCATCGGCAGTGCCTGCCGTGCCGGGAGTCCCGCGAGCGCGATGCTGTTGATTGATTCCTTACAGCAAGCGCGCCAGTGGTTACAGAATCCGGAAGCGGAAACCGCACCTGCGGCACCGGCGGAGATTAACCTGCCGCGCATTAATTTTACCGGCAAATACACGGTTTCCTGGGGGAGTGTCGGCGGCATCACGCGTTACGAACTGTATGAATCCACGGACCGTAAATTTGTCACGCCCGGTACCCTGGTCTACAACGGGCCCAACACCTCGGTCCGTCTCAGCAACAAACCACGCGGCACGTACTACTACCGGGTGCGCGCGTGCAAGGATGACGTGTGCGGCGGTTATATTCAGGCGGATAACGGCATCCTCGTGTTCCGGCTGGGGTTTTAAACCGCCGTCACGGCGAAGAAGGCGCGACAAACTATAACGACGTGTCACTTAAATAATTTGTCGTGCTCCGCCACGTCGGCGTGAGGCCACCCGTTCCAAAGTTCAGGCACGGATGTTCCCGTCTGTTTATTCCATTCGCCGTTAGGTGCGATTGAGCAAACGCAACACCGGTTCATCCAGGCCATGATCGTAGCCCAAGATGCTGATCGAGGTGGTTGCAAGATCGAAGCGGCGCGCTTCGATGGCGGGCAAGGCGAGCCAGCGTGCGATGAGCATGCGTAAAATGTCGCGATGCGCGAACACCAGCACGGCGCTTTTCACCGCCTGAATGCGGGCAATCACTCGATCCGCGCGGGCTGCCACTTGCTCGCGGGTTTCGCCGTCCGGGCAGCCGTCCTCGAACAGACGCCAACCGGGGCGTTCGATCCGGATATCCGCCGTGCGCCGGCCTTCATACGCGCCGTAATCCCATTCCATTAAATCGGCATCGGCTTGTGCGGACGCGCCGAAACCGGCCAGTTCGCAGGTGCGCCGCGCCCGCTGCAGCGGGCTTGTCAACACCAGGTCGAAAGTTACCTCGCGCAGCCGGCCTGCAAGCGCTTGAGCGGCCTGTTCGCCGTGCACGGTTAGCGGCACATCGGTCCGACCGGTATGTTGACCGCTGATGGACCAGGCCGTTTCGCCGTGCCGCACCAGATAAATTTGCGGAAACCCCGGTTTCATTTTCGCGGTGCCGGGCGCTTGGTTTTTTTCCCGGCCTTCTTATTTCCGTTCCAGCTCCAATTGCGAATTTCCGGCATGTCTTCGCCGTAGCGACGCACATAACGCGTGTGTTCAATGAGTTTGTCGCGGATCAATTGGCTTAAGTAGGCGGCGCGCGAACCCAAACTCGGCACGCGGTCGATCACATCTTTGGCGAGATGGAAGCGGTCGATGTCGTTCAGCACCGCCATGTCGAACGGCGTGGTGGTGGTGCCTTCTTCTTTGTAGCCACGCACGTGCAGATTGGCGTGGTTGGTGCGCCGGTAGGTCAGTTGATGAATCAGGAATGGATAGCCATGGTAGGCAAACACAACGGGTTTGTTGGTGGTAAATAAAACATCGAAGTCTTTGTCGCTATAACCGTGCGGATGCTCGCTCTGCGGTTGCAACGCCATCAAGTCCACCACGTTGATGACGCGTATTTTGAGCTCCGGTAAATGCTCGCGCAGCAGTTGCACCGCCGCCAGGGTTTCGAGCGTCGGCACATCGCCCGCGCACGCCATCACCACATCGGGTTCGCTGCCTGCGTCATTGCTCGCCCAGGCCCAGATCCCCAGACCGGCGGTGCAATGTTTGGTGGCGGCGTCCATGTCCAGCCATTGCAAGGCGGGCTGCTTGCCGGCCACGATGACATTCACGTAATGGCGGCTGCGCAAACAATGGTCAACAACTGACAGCAAGGTGTTGGCATCCGGCGGCAGGTACACGCGGATGACATCGGCTTTTTTGGTGACCACATGATTGATAAAACCCGGGTCTTGATGACTGAAGCCATTGTGATCTTGCTGCCACACGTGCGAGGTCAACAAATAGGTCAATGACGCGATCGGCCGACGCCACGGAATCTGCCGCGACACCTTCAACCATTTGGCGTGCTGGTTGAGCATCGAGTCGACGATATGAATAAAGGCTTCATAGCAGGAGAAAAATCCATGGCGGCCGGTGAGCAGATAACCTTCCAGCCAACCCTGACATTGATGCTCGCTCAAAACTTCCATGACCCGCCCGTCCGGCGCAAGCTGTATGTCATCCTTTTCAATCTCGTCCATGAAAGTACGGCCTGTAACTTCGAACACCGCGCCCAGGCGATTCGATGCGGTCTCGTCGGGACCGAAGATCCGGAAGTTGCGCGCGGGTAAATTCAGCTTCATCACATCGCGCAGAAACACGCCGGCGACGCGGGTCGGCTCGGCCCGCATCGAGCCGGGTTTCGACACATCGACCGCATAAGCGCTGAACGCGGGCAGATTCAAATCGCGCAGCAACACACCGCCGTTGGCATGCAGATTCGCGCCCATGCGGCGATAGCCGGTCGGCGCAAGCTGCGCGAGTTCGGGGATGAGCTTGCCGGTGGCATCGAATAATTCCTGCGGCTTGTAACTCTTCATCCATTTTTCCAGAGCTTTCACGTGCGCGGGATTTTCCGCGAGTTTCGCCAGCGGCACCTGGTGCGAACGCCACGAACCCTCGGTTTTCAAACCATCGACTTGTTTCGGTCCGGTCCAGCCTTTGGGCGTGCGCATGACGATCATGGGCCACAGCGGCCGCGTCTTGACGCCGTGATTGCGTGCCTGGTCTTGAATTTTGCGGATTTCCGCCAGCACCTGATCCAGCGTCGCGGCCATCAGCGGATGAAGTTTTTCCGGATCATCGCCTTCGACGAAATACGGTGTGTAACCATAACCGCGAAGCAGCGCCTCAAGCTCCGCGTGACTGATACGGGCCAAAAAAGTCGGACTTGCGATTTTATAGCCATTCAAATGCAGGATCGGCAGCACCGCGCCGTCGTGCGCGGGATTGAGAAATTTGTTTGAATGCCAACTGGTGGCCAGCGCGCCGGTCTCGGCTTCGCCGTC
>CAZHHW010000152.1:0-6114 GCA_964532385.1 uncultured Gammaproteobacteria bacterium
GGTAGGTCAGACCTCCCAAGCCTGAAGTCGAGGGAGGGGGCCTCAATGAGTATCATGGCGTTCGAGAGGGACGCGCCAAAAGCGGCGCGCCTCTCAACTTTACGTTGGGCCTCCTACATAGAGATTCCGAGTAATGACGACAACAAAGCGTTCGGTAAGGCAGCGGGCAGACGCCATTAGGCCATATCGTTGCAAGTACCTCATTGCGGTGATCGAGAATCCGTCGGACATTAGAAACATAGGAACGGTAATCCGGAACGTGAACGCGCTTGGGGGAGAAAAGACGTATATCGTAGATAGGCGCAAGGCACTCCCCGATGATTGGCAGGAAATGCGGAAAAGAAAATCGCTGTCTGAAACTTCGGTGTCCGCCGTCAAATGGAGCTTCGTAAAACGCTTTGAAAGCACAGAACAGTGTCTTGTCCATCTTGAGAAGAATCGATTTACTTCTATCGTTACCTCGCCTCACATAAAGGGAAAGAACAACTACCTACTTCACGAGGCGGACTACACTTGTCCACGATTGGCTGTTTGGTTCGGAAACGAGTCCAGAGGCGTGAGTGATCTGGCTGTAGAAAGATCAGCATTCTGCGTATCCATCCCAATGTTTGGCATGATTGAAAGCCTTAATCTCGGCACTACAACGGGCATCGTGCTTTACGAAGTCACAAAGCAGCGTCGCGAGTACCAGCTCAAGTACAAACGCGCAAATAGGGTGCCCAACAAGTCACTCCAGCGGACGGCCCTGCCGGACCGCCGCTGAGCTCAAACGTTATGCATTGCAATCCAACCGCTGCGCGAATCGAAGGCAAGCTATGAAGCACTACCTAGTCTGGTCAATGTTCGTATCTCTATATTTTTCGGTGAGCAGTTGCTCCACTACTAAGCAAACCCCAGCTCCACATATTGTTGCACCTGTTACCGTTCGCGGTTCATCCAGTGTGCCAAAAGAGCTTGCTCCATATCTGCCTTTGTATGTGGCCGCTCTTAGGCGAAATGGATTCTCCTTCGGAGATACAAATGATCCAAGAGCTTTGGAGCTCGCACTCACGTTTGAAGATCTGTCATCCCATATAAAATTATCGGCCACACTAAATAGAAACGGCACACCTATTTTGGGTGTGTTCATCGCAAATAATGTCGAAGGTAGACCTCAACCATTGGAATCTGAAATCGACTCACTAACGAATACCCTAGCTCGCAACTTTGAACATCAACTATCAATAATGGTCGCTATGCGAACGACAATTGTTCCCGATGCGAAACCGTAGCGATGCATAACGATGTGTTCGAGTCGGACGCGGTGAAGCGGCACCCTGTTTCCT
This sequence comes from uncultured Gammaproteobacteria bacterium, assembly GCA_964532385.1. GTDB lineage: Bacteria > Pseudomonadota > Gammaproteobacteria > SG8-11 > SG8-11 > UBA6921. The sequence continues at coordinate 1,326 of CAZHHW010000152.1, forward strand.
GTTGTCTCAGCGTACCGCGCCGCTCAACACAACGTTTGAGGCTGTAGAAAAACCTTGTTGGAAATTTCGCAAATGAATTCTGATAAATCGACTTCACAGAATGGTTCAGGATCGACGATCTCAGTATCGGGAGGGGTTTTGTGACACCTCGTTTTTACCCCTCAATCAATTTCAAATAGTTTTTCTACAACCTCGTTGGGAGAGTGGCGCTTTTAGGTCAAGTCACGACATTAATTTCTACATTGAACCCATTGCCATAAGCCCGCCACCCGCCCAGCGCGGTGATGTCGCGCGCGCCGCCCACCGCATAGTTTTCGCAGATGAAACCCGGCACCCAGGTGCCGTCGGCAAGCTCGAGTTTGCCGATGCCCAACGGCGCGGGAATCTGCGCGACAAAGCTGCCGAAGTGCCGCGCCGGTACGGCCCACACTTCCACCTCGATGCTGCCGCCGTGTTCCGCCACGCGCACCAGGCCCGGGCGTTGCGGCGGACCGCCGGGCAGGGCGTAGAAGCGGTAATGCGGCGCGGTGTGCGTGCGCTGCAACAGACGTGCGCCGCGCGAGGTGAGCTGGGGATTCAACGCCAGGCCTTGCATGTGCGCGCCGCACACGGCGACGGAAATTTCATCGCGCGCGGCGGCCACGAACATTTCGGCGGGCAGCGGCGTGTTGAGCGCACCGGCGGTGTTCACGCAGGCGCGCTGCAAGCGGTCGGCGAGGGCAAGCAGATTGGCTTCATTGAATGCGGGCGCGCTTAACGTGACGCCGAACGGCAGACGGTCGGTGCGGAATCCGGCCGGTACCGCGACCGCGCACAGGTCGAGCAGATTCATGAAATTGGTGTAATAGCCCAGGTTGCTATTGAGCAGCACCGGCTCCGCCTCCACGTCGGCGATGCGGTAAATCGTTCCGGCCGTCGGTGTGAGCATAATGTCAATATCGCGCCACACGCGTTCGCTGGCGCGGCGCAATTCCATTAAACGATGTTCGGCGGCAAACACCTCGGCCGCCGAGGCGTGCGCGCCGCCGCCGATGATGCGGCGGGTGACCGGGAATAAAGTTTCCGGCGCGCCTTCGATACGCTCCTTGATGGCAAGGTAACGCTCTGCGAGCCACGGACCGCCATACAGGAGCTGGGCTGTTTGCAGGAAGGGTTCGAAATCGATTTCCACGCGGATGCCGCCGAGCGTTTCCAGATGCGCAACCGCCGCGTGAAACAGTTTTTCGTATTCGGCGTCGCCGAAAAATTCCAAGGCGCGCGCCGCGGGCACACCGAAACGAAAACCAGCGCCGGGCATCACGTCGGCCTCCTGACGGCGGCGCGCATAGGCATCCTGCTCGTCATACACGTTGAGCACGTTGAAAACCCGTGCGGCGTCGGCGCAGGTGAGCGCGAAAATCGATACGCAGTCGAGCGAACGGCAGGCCGGAAACACGCCGCGCGCGCTGAGCACGCCGCGCGTTGGTTTGAGGCCGATCAGATTATTGAAAGCGGCCGGCACGCGACCCGAGCCCGCCGTGTCGGTGCCCAGCGCGAAACTCGCCAGCCCCATCGCCACCGCGACCGCGGTGCCGGAGCTTGACCCGCCGGAAATGTAATCGCCGTTGAAGGCATTGCGGCACGCGCCATAGGGCGAACGCGTGCCGGTCAGGCCGGTGGCGAACTGATCCAGATTGGTTTTGCCGATCGGGATCGCGCCCGCGTCGATCAAGCATTGCACGGCGAACGCGGAACGTTCCGGCAGATACATATGCGCCGGACAACCCACCGTGGTGGGCACGCCCGCAAGGTCGATGTTGTCCTTGATCGCGAAAGGAATGCCGTACAGCGGCAGCGCCTCGGGCGAGCGCGTTTCAAGTGCGCGCGCATATTCCAGCACCTGCGTGTCGGCAAGCCGGGTGATCCAGACATGTTTATCCGTGGTCGCGGCATTGCGTGCCAGGACTTGTCCGATCACTTCGCGCGGCGTGTAATGTTTGGCGCGATAGCCCGCAAGCAGGGTGGCGAGGTCCAATGACGCATGAGGAGGTAGCATGATGCTTCGGTTTCCTTTTTATTGAGGGTTGCCTTCGCCGGCGGGTCGCAAGATCACCAGCGCCTGACCCGTCCCGGCCGCCGTGCCATGCATGCACAACACCTCGACGACTTCGCCGGCCGCATCGGCTTCAATCGCGATTTCCATTTTCATGGCTTCAATCACCAGCAGCTCCATACCGGCGCTGACTTTATCGCCGGGCTTGACATTAATTTTCCATACGCTGCCGGTGACCGGAGAAACGACCGCGGTGCAGCCCGGCGGAATGCCGCCGGATGCGTCGACACTCGCCGCATCGCTTGCGGGCTCGCTCGCGCCGTGCGACGAGCCGGATTGCGCCCAGCGTTCACGTTCGGCGTCGAACGCCGTCTGCTGCGCATGCTTGAACTGCGTAATGCTCGCGGCATTGTCGCGCATAAATTTACGATAGTCGGACAGCCGCAGCACACTGTCTTCCGTGCGCAGCTCGAAACGGCCATGCGGGAAAGCGTCGCGCAGTTGCAGCAACTCCTCCGCAGCGACTTCATAAAAGCGAATCTGATCGAAGAAATGCAGCAGCCACTGTTTGCCGCCGGTGAAATCGGCGGTCTGGTGAAAACGGTTCCACATCTGCACCGTGCGGCCGACGAATTGGTAACCACCCGGCCCTTCCATGCCGTACACGCACAAATAAGCGCCGCCGATCCCGACCGCATTTTCCGGCGTCCAGGTGCGCGCGGGATTGTATTTGGTCGTCACCATCCGGTGGCGCGGATCGAGCGGCGTCGCCACGGGCGCGCCCAGATACACATCGCCCAGACCCATCACCAGATAACTTGCGCCGAACACGATGCGCTTCACATCGGCGATACTGTCAAGACCGTTGATGCGGCGGATGAATTCGATGTTGCTCGGGCACCACGGCGCGTCCGCGCGCACCGACTGCATGTATTTTTCGATGGCCAGCCGCGTGGCCGGATCATCCCAGCTCAGCGGCAGGTGCACGATACGGCTGGGCACTTCCATCGCGTCGATCGGCGGCAGAGCCTCCTCGGCCGCACACAGCACATCGACCAGTTGCCGCTGCGCCAGCACGCGCGGATCGTAGTGAATTTGCAGCGAGCGGATGCCCGGCGTCAAATCGACAAGACCAGAAACCTGGTTCTGCGTGACCCATTGCATCAGCGCATGCACGCGAAAACGCAATTCCAGATCGAGCACCAAGGGTCCGTACTCGACCAGCAGGTAGGCGTCGCCCGCCTGGCGATAACACACCGCCGGACGTTCGCCGTGCGCCGCGGTGCGATGCAGCACCGGCGAAGCGCTGGTGCCGGGTACGAGCGGCGCGTTCGCGGTTGTGTGCGGCACGCTCAGGTTCGCAATCGCGACATCGAGCGCATGCGCCTGCGCGCGCGCGGCGTCGTAACCGATGCAATGGAAGCGCAGCGTGTCGCCGGGCTTGAGCTGGCCGATTTTCCACAGTTCCGCTTGCACGATGGTGGCAGGGCACACGAATCCGCCAAGACTTGGCCCGTCGGGCCCCAGGATCACCGGCATGTCGCCGGTGAAATCGATCGCGCCGATGGCGTAGGCAGTGTCGTGAATATTGGACGGATGCAGACCGGCCTCGCCGCCGTCGGTGCGCGCCCACTGCGGTTTCGGGCCGATCAAACGCACGCCGGTGCGGCTGGAGTTGTAATGCACTGCCCATTCGGTGGCGAAAAAAATTTCGATGTCCTGCGCGGTGAAAAAATCCGGCGCGCCGTGCGGGCCGTACATCACGGCGATGTCCCAGTGATTGCTGTAGCGGGGGATGAGTGGTTGCGGCACGGAAGCCACAGCACCGTCATTCCCGCGCAGGCGGGAATCCAGTGACGTCGGAGGCTCCGATAAGCTTTCTAGATTCCCGCCTACGCGGGAATGACGACGTTCGTCTGCTGCCGCAGATTCGGAAATTCGCAACACATCCCCCACCCGCAACGGCCGTCCGCCATGACCGCCGAATTTACCGAGCGTGAAGGTTGCGCGGCTGCCCATGTACTCCGGCACGTCGAAGCCGCCGCGCACCGCGAGGTAGGTTCGATTTCCGCCGCCCTGGATGCCGCGCAATTTCAACACACTGCCCGCGTGCACCTGCACGGGTTGCCAATAGGCGAGCGCGGCGCCGTCGAGTTCCGCCGGCATGTGCGCGCCGGTGAGGGCGATGAGGGTTTCAGTATTAAAACGCAGCACCGGACCGGTCACGGTAAATTCCAATGCTGCGGCACCTTCGGCGTTGCCGACGATGCGGTTGGCCAGCCGGAACGCGTAACTGTCCATCGGACCCGACGGGGGTACGCCGACGTCCCAGTAGCCGATGCGTCCCGGCCAGTCCTGCACGGTGGTCTGAGTGCCAGGTTGCAACACATCCAGGGTGGCCGGTTTGAATTCGAAGCGCGACAGATAGCGCGTGTATTGGGTACCGTCACGATAGACCGTGCTCGCCAGCACTTGGCGAAGATAAGGCAGATTGGTTTCAATACCGTGCACTTGGGTTGCGGCCAGCGCGGCGGCAAGCTTCTCCAATGCCTGCGCGCGCGTGGCGCCGTGCGCGATAATCTTGGCCAGCATCGGATCGTAGTAGGCGGAGATTTCGCTGCCGCTGCTCACCCAACTGTCGACGCGCACATTATTTGGAAAACTCACGTGCGTGAGCAGGCCGCTGGCCGGTTGAAAATTCTTGTTCGGATCTTCGGCGTACAAGCGCACCTGAATCGCGTGGCCCTGCGGCGCGTG
>CAZHHW010000153.1:0-1922 GCA_964532385.1 uncultured Gammaproteobacteria bacterium
CGACCGCCATGGATGGCGGAAGGTAGAGCAACGCAGGAGCAGTTGCCGGGGTGGGTGGTTGCAGTGGCATTATGAGAACTGTTGAACAACCACCCCGTCCGCTACGCGTCCACCCCTCCTTGAAAATAAGGAGGGGAGTAAAAGCGTATTGCACGCTTAAGCTAGAGATGGCATTCGCAACTACGAATTACCGCGCCCACTTGTTGCTTTGCACCAGCTCGTAGGAAATTTGATCGAGTGCGAGCAGTTTGCGTTCGATGGCGTCCAGCCCGGCCGGTGTGGGCGGCGGCGGACGCAACACGCCGGTTTCCAGACGATTCTTCAGGCTGTGCTTGAGATACGCCTGCGGCGTAAATAAGCCGATGATGTCGCCGCCCTCGGTAACGAACGCGTATTCGTCACGCTTGCGGAACAGCGATTCGCCCAGTGCGGCGAACGGCTGGTCGAAACCCAGGATGTCGATGACGGTGGGCATGACGTCCAATTGCGAACCGACGGTCGCGCGCGTCTGCGGCTTATAAATTCCCGGCGCATAGATCAAAAATGGAATGCGGAATTTTTCGACGAAGGTGCCGGTTTTTTGATAATGCCCCCAGGTGTGGTCCGCGCAAAAAATAAATACCGTGTTATCGAACCACGGACTTTGCCGCGCCGCTTTTAAAAATTCGCCGATGCTCCAGTCGGCGTAATACAGCGTATTAAGGAATCCATCTTCACTGGTCGGGGAATGCGGGCGCAGCTCGAATTGTGTGCCGACACGCGCGTATTCGATATGCGTGGTGCCAGTGAACACCATGCTGACGAATGGGCCGGATAAAGTGTCAAGCTTGCTCTTGAAGAACATCAGGGTTTCGTAATCCCAGCCGAAGCGCGCGCCGTGCGGGTCCGGATAGTCACGCAACAGCGGCATGTCTTCCATACCGTAAAACTGGTCGAAGCCGGTGGCTGCCGCAATGGAACTCATACGGAACGAAACGCGCTGCGCGCTTTGCACCATCAAGGTACTGTACCCATTGCTCTTGGCGATGCTGCCCAGACGCGAGATGTTCGATAACTCCAGGCCACTGCCGATCACGGGCATGCCGGTCAAAATCGGCAAGCCGGTCAGCACCGCTTGCGCGCCTTCGATGCTGCGTTGGCCCGCGGCATAAAAATTGTCAAACTTCAACCCCTGCGCGGCGAGCGCGTCGAAATTGGGCGTTAAGTTCAGATGCGCCGCGCCGAAGCTGTCGATGTATTTCGGGTCCCAGCTTTCCAGCATCACGAACACGATGTTGTAGCCGGTCTTGTGCGCTGAATAATGTTTGAGCATCGGAAATTCGGGGTCGAGGGGCGGCGCCTCCTGCACGCTGCGCAGCGCCTCGGAAAGGGGCATGAAGTGATGATTGACGCTCTTGCTGTTGTTGCTGGCGTGCGCGGCGGTGAATACGCCGTTGAGCACCAGATTGCCGACGCGGGTTTCGCCGGTGGTAAACGCGTCGATGGCGCTGATGGGTTTGTTGGTGATGCCGCCGCGCCCGATCACGATCAACACCAGCAGCATCACGGCGTACTTCACCGCCATGAAACGCGTCGACGCAAGCTTTGATGTCAAAACCTTGCGCCACAGCGCGAACAGCAATGCCGCGCCGATGACGAACGCCAACACCCTCCATTTATAACTGCCGAACGCCATATCGAGTACAAAGCCGCCGTCGTTGCCCAGCTGCATGATTTCATTGCCGAGGTGGCGACTGACGAATCCGAAATAAATCAGGTCGCTGAGCAGCACACCGGCCATGACCAAGGTCAGCGCATACAGCAACCATGCAAAAAAATTAAACCAGCCGTCGCGCTGAGCGAAAGCGAACGGAATATTCATCAGCAACAAGGGGACAATAAACACCACCGCGATGCTGGCCGCATCGAAACGCACACCGTGC
>CAZHHW010000153.1:2022-6003 GCA_964532385.1 uncultured Gammaproteobacteria bacterium
CGATTCGCACGTGGAGCATCGGAATGGAATTGAACATAAAGGCCAGCATTGCAGCGCACCGGCACGCGATCGATTCGGTGGAAAGCATCGCACCCGCCATTCTGGGCGTGGTTCAATTACTGAAAACCACCTTTGCTGCCGGAGGTCGCGTGTTCGCTTGCGGCAATGGCGGCTCGGCCGCCGATGCGCAGCACTTCACCTCGGAATTCACCGGCCGTTACGAAAAAGACCGACGCGCCTACCCCGCTATTGCGTTGACCACCGATACTTCCGCGCTGACCGCCATTTGCAACGATTACGGTTATGCGCACGTCTTCGCCCGCCAGCTCGAAGCCCTGGCGCGCGCGGGCGACGTGCTCGTCGCTCTCAGCACATCGGGCAATTCGGCCAATGTCGTGGCCGCGGTGGAATATGCGCGCAAACATAACATCACCACGGTCGGTTTGCTGGGCCGCGACGGCGGCAAGCTGCTGCCGCTGGTCGATCATGCGCTGGTGATTCCCGCCGCCGGCACCGCGCGCATCCAGGAAGCGCATATTTTAATTTTGCATTTGCTGTGCGAAGCCTTCGAGGAATGAATGAAACTCCACGTTCCTGATTTTGCAAACGCGCGCGTGCTGGTGGTCGGCGACCTGATGCTCGACCGCTACTGGCAAGGCAGCACCGCGCGCATTTCGCCCGAAGCGCCGGTGCCGGTGGTGCGCGTGACGGATGCACAGGAACGGCCCGGCGGCGCGGGCAACGTGGCGCTCAACATCGCCTCATTGGGCGCACGCGCGCACGTCGACGGCATCGTGGGCGACGACGACAATGCTCGCCTGCTTGGTAATTTTCTAAAAAAAGCCAATGTGGATTGCGCGTTCACAGCGGTGCCGGGCTTGACAACCATCGTCAAGTTGCGGGTCCTGAGCCGGCATCAACAACTGCTGCGCCTGGATTTCGAAGAATCGTTTTACGCGCACCCGCCGCACGCCCTGCTGGAACGCTTCGACCGCCTGCTGACCGGCGCCGATGTGGTGGTGTTGTCGGATTACGCCAAAGGCACGCTGGCCGCCGCTCCGAAATTGATCGCGCAAGCACGCGCCGCCGGAAAAACCGTGCTGGTCGACCCCAAAGGCCTGGATTTCGAGCGCTATCGCGGCGCTACCCTGCTCACGCCGAACAGCGCCGAGTTCACCGCCATCGTCGGCGCCTGCCATGACGACACGGAACTGGTGAGTAAAGGTCAAAAACTGCTCCGTGATTTACAGCTCGATGCGCTGCTGATCACGCGCGGCGAGCACGGCATGACCTTGCTGCAAAATGGACAAGCTCCGCTCCATCTCCCCGCGCAAGCGCGCGAGGTGTTCGACGTCACCGGCGCGGGCGACACCGTCATCGGCGTATTGGCGAGCGCGCTTGCCGCCGGCATGGCCGTGCCGGAAGCCACGGCACTGGCAAACGTTGCCGCCGGTATCGTGGTTGGTAAACTGGGCGCGGCCACCGTGAGCCCGCAAGAATTACGCGCGGCGATCGCCGCGCAAGACAGCAGCGCGCGCGACATTCCCACCGGCGTGCTCGACGAAACCCAATTGCTGACCTGGGTGCGGCACGCCAAAGCCAACGGCGAAAAAATTGTCATGACCAACGGCTGCTTCGACATCCTGCACGCCGGCCATGTCGCCTACCTGCAACAAGCCCGCGCGCTGGGCGATCGTTTGATCGTCGCCGTCAACGACGACGGCTCGGTGAACCGTTTGAAGGGCGCGCAACGCCCGATCAATCCACTCGCGCAACGCATGGCCGTGTTAGCCGGACTGCGTGCCGTGGACTGGGTGGTGCCGTTCGGCACCGACACACCCGAGGATTTGATTTGCCGCGTATTACCCGACGTGCTGGTTAAGGGCGGCGACTATCAAGTCCAGGACATCGCCGGACATCGCTGCGTGCTGGATGCCGGTGGTGAAGTCAAGATACTGCACTTCGTCCCGGGTGTATCGACCACGGGCATGATCAACCGGGTGCTGGGGAAATAAATCCTACGTTGAATGAATGCTCGCCATTCAAACGAGAACTCGCTCATCTTCTTACATCGCGTGCAAACAAGGATTGGGGCCATGAAACGATATTTAGTGATCGCCTTACTGTCCCTGTTCGAGCTTACGGTAGTTACCACTGCCCAAGCAGAAAGTAACGATACAGATTCCTCTCGGTTCCGCTGGGACATCGCCGCCGGATTTTCCGCCGTTTCTGGTGGAAAGGTCGGCCTCGCAAATAGCGTAACACTTGCCCATGACAGCGCGGATCGGCGCCTCTCCTACCGTTATGTCGAGTACAGCGACCGCGCAATCTTCGACGGCAAGGGATTTTGTCCCCTAGGCTGTGGTCACCAAGATCTACTTGACACACATGAACTGCTTTATGGCTGGCTAGGCACAGCGGGGATGACGCGGTTTTCGCTACAAAGCGGGATTGGAAGTACGCGTGCGAATGGTTATTTTGGCAACCTCGGCAGAATATCCGAACCGATGTTGCCCATCGTTGCCGGAATCGTCGTAGGCGACGCGCGCTATATGCGTTTTAAATTTGAAGCAGAGTACGTTTTGAATCAATCCCAGCCGTACTTTGGATTACTCCTGGCGGTGATGTTGGGAAGCGTTTGGTAAGCGGCCATGCGGCTACACAACACGATGCAGTTTACGTAAGCCCCCCCGATTCCATGACGCGTTTGGCCTCCACCGCTTGTAGTGGATCATCGGTGACGAGATAGCAAATCAACATCGACCACCGGTATGATCAATCGGGTGCCGGCCCCGAGCTCCTTGAATACTAAAATTACTGTTCATGACAACTCCATGGACTTGTCCGCATCAACTCATCTAGCTTCGCGACCACCTCCGCCACCGTAATCAAATCCATTGCATCCGCGCTGCGCACACGCTGACCCCAGCTCACTTCATCCACACTTTTGCCTCCATCCGCGCGCAACGCTTCAGGGTATTTGTTTACCACCCAGCGCTGGCTGAGGTACGGACCGGTGCGCAACGGATTGGAGGTGGCGTACAAGCCGATGACCGGTGTGCCCACGCAGGTCGCCATGTGCGCGGGGCCGGAGTCGGGGGATATCAAGACCGTACCCCGCTGCAATAATGCGAGCAGTTGTTTGAGATGGGTTTGGCCGATGAGGTTAAGCGGCGCATGCCGTGCCTGTTGCATGATTTGCACGCCGGTCTCGCGTTCCAGCGACGTTGGTCCACCGGTGAGCAACACGCGCATGTTGTGTTTCTCCACGGCATGGTCCGCGACTTGCGCGTAGCGCTGCGCGGACCAGTTGCGCCAGTTACGCACGCGCGCGCTGGAGCATGGACTGATTATCAGTGTGGCTTGCTCGCCGGGTAACTGCTGTTGCGCGAACGCGCGCGCGGCATCGGGGATGGGGATATCCCAGCGCAGGATTTTCTCGCGCACGCCTAATGCGTGCGCGAAGCCGAACAATGCATCCAATGCGTGTTCGCGCGGCTGCGCGGCAATGCGGTGATTGGTAAACAGCCACTGCATATCTTTGGCGCGCGCACGGTCGAAACCGATGCGCAGCGGGCTTGTGATCAACACACTGGCCAGACTTGCGCGCAGCGCCACTTGCATGTCGAGCAGCGCATCGAAGCGCCGGCCGCGCAATGCGCGCCGCAATGCGGCAAACGCCGCCCAGCCTTTTTTCTTATCGAAGATGATAAACTCGATGCCCGGAATATCCGCCAGCAGCGTCGCTTCCAGCGCGCCGATAATCCAGGTGATTTTAGTTTGCGGCCAGTGGGTTTGAATCGAACGCACCACGGCGAGTGTATGGCAGACATCGCCGATGGCGGACAGGCGCAGTATGCACAGATGGTTCGGCGGAGAAGTGAAAGATAGCGGCATTTATATTTTTTGCGTCAGGTCTATACATAATTTGCTTAGACGAAGACGGGAGCTCCTTCCCCCTGCAAGGGCGAAGGCTGGGAT
>CAZHHW010000154.1:0-5591 GCA_964532385.1 uncultured Gammaproteobacteria bacterium
TCGTGTACATCAGCACCAGCGGTGTGTACGGCGATGTGCATGGTGCGTGGGTCACCGAAGAATCGCCGGTCAAGCCAACGGTTGATCGCAGCCGTCGGCGGCTCGATGCGGAGCAGGCGTTACAAGCCTGGGCGGCGCGCAGCGGCGTGCCGGTGGTGATCCTGCGGGTGCCGGGAATTTATGGTCCCGGCCGATTGCCGGTTGATGTTGTCAAGTCCGGGCGCCCGATTCTGAGCGAGGCCGAGTCAATGTTTACCAATCGCATTCACGCTGATGACCTGGCTAACATTTGCGTGGCGGCTGGAGAAGCAAAAAGTCCGCCGGGCATTTACAACGTCAGCGATGGCCACCCCGGCAGCATGGCGCAGTATTTCAAAGCGGTGGCCGATCTGCTGGGTGTGCCGCGTCCTCCGGAAGTGAGCATGGAGGAAGCCAAGCGGGTATTGAGCGCGGAGTTGATGTCGTATCTGACCGAGTCGCGGCGCGTGGACAACCGCAAAATGCTGCGTGAATTAGGCGTAACGCTAAAGTACCCGACCTTGACTGAAGGACTGCGTAGTTGCCGCGAAAATTAACGCAATTGAAAAAGTAAATCGGAGAGGTTCCTTCCCCCTACAAGGGGGAAGGTCCAGGATGGGGGTGGGTTGCATTGTGTTGACAATATATGAGCACCCCCATCCCAGCCTTCCCCCTTGCAGGGGGAAGGAGTGCTTCATGTCGGTAAGTAAGGCTACGCAATTTATAAATTAATTACCGACTACCACGGGTGCATTACTGTTTTCGCCCACGCGCATAACGCAAACGCGTCGGACCATCAAGTTCAGCCTTATCCAGCCATACCACATGCACATCGCCCGCGTCGTCGAGTGCAATGCCCGGATGCGATTGCACGCCCGGTCCCGACGCACCGGTAAACTTCATGTCGTCGCTCCAGCCTGCGCCTTCCGGCCACGACAGCCACAGGTCGGCGGTGTTGTCGCGGTCGTCGTCCCACACGGCGATGATCTGGTCGCCGTGCGCGGCGATCGCAGGGTGCCACTGCGCGATATTATCGCCGAAGCTGTCTTGTACTTTTTGATTCTTGCCGAAGCTGCGTCCACCGTCGTTGCTAAAAGCGGCATAGATGTCGTAGCCCGATAAAAAGTCACGCTTGTCCATCCACACGATGACCAAACGCTGGTCGTCCTGACGCGCTAACGCGACACGCATCGCGCCCGGCCCGCGCCCCAGATTACGGTTACGCGAGGTGGTCGCCGGTACCGCCGCGTTGCGCGTTTCGTTCACTTGTTTAATCGGCGTGAACTTTACACCGTCGGCGGAAAACGTCTGCGTGATAAACGTATGGCCATTGCGCCGGTCTTCCCAAGCGACCGCGACCGCACCGCTACGTGCCGGAGCCAACGTCGGATACGCCTGATCATCTTTGGCTGCCTCATTGTCGGCAAACACACGGCGTGCGACGGTAAGTTTAGTTTTGTCGATGACCAGACGTGCAACCGTGATGCGCGCGAAACGCCCGTCCTTTTCGGCCCACGCGGCATACACCACGTCGCCGTCCGCGCCGACGCTGGCTTGCGCGGAGTCATGCAAGCCCAACAGGATCGGTTCACCGGCGCCGTCGGCAGCCACGATGCGCGCGCGCACCCGTCCGCCCTCCTCCCACACCGCGATGAAACGCTCGCCATCGAGCGCCGCAAGTGCCGGTTCATAACATTCATCCGGGCCGCTGAGGCGAAGTTCGCGATTGAAAGTTTCTGCGGCCGCCGTTTTGCTTGCAAAATAGCAACGCGGTGTGCCGTCGCGATTATCTTCCCAGACGACAGCGACCGTGTTTCCGCGTGCCGCTATGGTTTTGCGTCCGGCGGCTTCCAAATGATGGAATACATGTTTGCCTTGAGCGGGCGTGACATCGAGCGGGGCGTCAAAACTCCACGGCGCGGCGCTTGCTCCAGTAGTCAAGCTCAGGATCATCAAAACACTCCACCCGATTCGCGCCATCATTTCTTGGACCCCAGGTATTCCATCAGCTTCTGCGTTTTGTAATGTCCGTCCGCAACGTAGTGATCGAAGTCCTTGAAGTCATCCACGGTTTTGAATCCCGGCGCTTTGAAGATTTCCTTGCCTTGCGCGTCGAGGTAAACGAATAACGGTGTCGCGAAGGCGCGGAAGCGTGTGCCCAGTTCCGCTTCAGTGATGCGCTCGCCATTGGGCAAGGTCAGGCGTTTGCCGCTTTCGGCATCGACATACACCAGCACGTAGTGATCGGTGTACAGCTTGCGCAATTCCGCATTGGAAAATGTTTCGCGATTGGTCCAGTCGCACCACGCACACCCATAGCGGCCGAAGTAGACGAACAGGGGTTTGGATTCCTTGGCCGCGCGCCGCAAGCCTTCGTCGTACGCGACAAACGCATAGCCCGGCGGTGCGTCGGCGAGTGCCGGATATTGCCATGGCATGGAAGCCAGAAAACTCCCTATCAACGCAATCGTTCGCCGGTTCATCTGCCACCTCTCGTCCACTATGCTATTGGTCCACCCGTTCACCGAAGATCGCCGTGCCCACACGTACTAGGGTCGCGCCTTCGGCAATCGCCGCTTCCAGATCGTCCGTCATGCCCATCGACAAAGTGTCAAGCTCATAACCCGTGGCGCGCAACTGCTCGTACAGTTCGCGCAACACCCGGAACCCGGCGCGCTGCTGGTCGAAATCCTGCTGCGGTGCCGGGATTGCCATCAGTCCCCGCAAATGCAATTGCGGCAAGCTACGAATCGTTTGCGCGAGCGTCGCGACTTCCGTGGAGCCGACGCCGGATTTACTCGCTTCGCCGCTGATATTCACCTGAATGCACACATTCAACGGCGGCAGCGTGACCGGTCGTTGCTCGTGCAAGCGGCGCGCAATTTTGTCGCGCTCGACGCTGTGCACCCAAGCGAAACGGCACGCGATATCGCTCGTCTTATTCGACTGTATCGGCCCGATAAAATGCCATTCAAGCGGCAGATCTGTGATCGCGCTCATCTTCGCGAGCGCTTCTTGTGCGTAGCTTTCTCCGAAGCGGAGTTGGCCCGCTGCATGGGCGGCGCGAATTGCACCGGCGGGATGGGTCTTGCTGACCGCGAGCAACGCGACCGATCCCGGTGCGCGGCCGAAACGCAGCTCGGCTTGCGCGATGCGTGCGCGTACGGCGGCAAGTTGTTGGGCGATCATGTTCAAAGTTAACAAAGATGCATGTGAGTGCCGCTATAACAGGAGGCTGTCGAATCTGCTAATGTTTGAGCAGTGCGGCGGAGAACTGCTCCTGCGTTTTCCGCACTCCTGCCATCCTTGGCAGTCGCCGGTGAACCCGCAATACAGAACATGATTATAGGTGACCCATGGATATCGCAGAACTTCTGGCCTTCAGCGTCAAAAATGGTGCTTCCGACTTGCACCTGTCGGCGGGTGTGCCGCCGATGATTCGCGTCGACGGCGACATGCGCCGCATCAACCTGCCCGCGCTGGACCACAAGACCGTGCACGGCCTGATTTACGACATCATGAACGATAAGCAGCGCAAAGATTATGAAGAGTTCATGGAAACCGATTTTTCATTCGAGATTCCGAGTCTGGCGCGTTTTCGCGTGAATGCATTTAACCAGAATCGCGGCGCGGGCGCGGTATTTCGTACCATTCCGACCAATATTCTTACCCTCGAAGAACTGGGTTGTCCGCCGGTTTTCAAGGAAATAGCAATGAATCCACGCGGCCTGGTGCTGGTGACGGGACCCACGGGTTCAGGCAAATCCACCACACTCGCCGCGATGGTCAATTTCGTCAACGAGAGCGAATATGCGCATATCTTGACAATTGAAGATCCGATCGAATTCGTGCACGAAAGCAAGAAGTGCCTGGTCAATCAGCGTGAAGTGCATCGCGACACGCTCGGGTTTGCCGAATCGCTGCGCTCCGCGTTGCGCGAAGATCCCGATATCATTCTGGTCGGCGAAATGCGCGATCCGGAAACCATCGGCCTGGCCTTGACCGCCTCCGAAACCGGGCACCTGGTGTTCGGCACCTTGCACACCAGTTCGGCGGCGAAAACCGTGGATCGCATCATCGACGTGTTTCCGGCCGCTGAAAAAGAAATGGTGCGTTCGATGCTGTCGGAATCCATGCGCGCCGTGATTTCGCAAACCTTGATGAAGAAAGCCAGCGGCGGCCGCGTGGCTGCGCACGAGATCATGATCGGCACACCGGCCATCCGCAACCTGATTCGCGAGAATAAAATTCCGCAAATGTACTCGGCGATTCAAACCGGCCAGCAGTACGGGATGCAAACGCTGGATCAGAATCTGGCTGAGCTGGTGAAAAAAGGCGTAGTAAGTAAACAGGAAGCGCGCACCAAGGCGGCGAACAAGGACTCATTTAATTAGAGCAGTGCACTGAAATCAATGGAACTGAAAAAAAGTAAAGACCTTGCCCCCGTGTCATGCGGTACGCCTTCCTCCCTTACAGAGGAAGGGGGTGGTTCTTTCTGCGCGCGATATCATGCGAGCATGAATCATGAATAACGTCGAAGCGTTCAATGTTTTGTTGCGCGCGATGGTCGAAAAAAAGGCATCCGACCTTTTTGTGACCGCCGGGCTGCCGCCGTGTCTGAAAGTTCACGGCAGCCTGCTGCCGATCGGAAGCGAAATTCTCAGTTCGCATCAGGTGCGTGCGCTGGCGTATCAAATCATGAACGAAGATCAACGGCTTGAATTCGAAACCAGTCAGGAATGTAATTTCGCGCTGTCCGACCCGGCCATCGGACGTTTTCGCGTGAACGTGTTCATGCAGAAATATCAGGTCGGCATGGTGCTGCGCAAAATCGAAACTAAAATTCCGTCGCTCGACGATCTACGTATGCCGGCCACGCTCGCCGAGCTTGCCGCAAGCAAGCGCGGACTGGTGGTGATCGTCGGTGCCACCGGCTCGGGCAAGTCTACCACGCTTGCGGCCATGATCGGCCACCGCAATCAGAACAGCAGCGGCCACATCATCACCATCGAAGACCCGATTGAGTTCATCCATGAACATGCCGGTTGTGTAGTGACACAACGCGAAGTGGGCGTAGACACCCAGTCGTTTGAAAACGCGTTAAAGAATACCTTACGCCAGGCGCCGGATGTCATCTTGATCGGCGAAATCCGCACCCGCGAAACGATGTCGCACGCCATCGCCTTTGCCGAGACCGGGCACTTATGTTTTGCGACGCTGCACGCCAACAACGCCAACCAGGCGCTGGATCGCATCGTCAACTTTTTTCCCGACGATCGGCGCAACCAGTTGCTGTTGGATTTATCGCTCAACCTCAAAGCCGTGGTCGCCCAACAATTGGTGCCAACCCCGGATCGCCAAGGCCGCCGTCTCGCGCTGGAGATCATGCTCAACACGCCGTTGGTCGCCCAGCTCATACACAAAGGCGAATTCCACAAACTCAAGGAAGTGATGAAAAAATCCACCACCTTGGGCATGCAGACCTTTGACCAGGCGCTGTTGAAATTGTACGAAGCCGGCGAAATTTCCTACGAAGATACCCTGCACCACGCCGACGCACCCAACGAGCTGCG
>CAZHHW010000155.1:0-5578 GCA_964532385.1 uncultured Gammaproteobacteria bacterium
GGCACCGGCACCACCGGCAAGTCTAAAAGGCGGACTTCGCGCACCAGCGCAAAACCCGGATCGCTGATCAAGGGCGTGCCCGCATCGGAAATCAACGCGATGGAATCTCCCTGCTTCAATTTTTCGATCAGCGCGTCCAGCGCGGCGCGTTCATTATGCTCGTGATACGCAATACAGGGCGTGCGGATTCCATACGCGTCCAGCAACACGCGGCTGTGGCGGGTGTCTTCGGCGGCAATCCATTGCACTTGCGTGAGCACCTCGACGGCGCGATGGGTAATATCAGCCAGGTTGCCGAGTGGAGTCGCCACCACATACAATGTGCCCTTACGATTTTTCATATGTGATCGTTTCCTCATCCCCTCCACGCGAATCTCCCACGCGGCGGGAAAAGCGTTTAAATTCGCGGCAACATGTCTACCATGCTAAATAATATTCTCACTGCGGTGTTGCTCGTTTTCGCCCTGGCCAGCGGTTGCGCCAGCAGCGGAAAACCCTCCGCCACCCGCACCACCAAAAGCGCTGCGGCAACGGTGCATGTTCAAGAGGCGCAAGACCTGGAAAAACGCGGCAAATTTCTCGACGCGGGCTTAGCCTACGCGCAATTGGCCAGCCGGGCCAATGCCCCGGAAAAACAGGATCTGCAATTCAAGGCCGTGGAAGTATTTTTGCGCGGCAGCTACCTGCAGCAAGCCGATCAAACCCTGGCCGGCATCGATACGCGCGATTTGAATCCAGGCTATACGGAACGCAAACAATTACTGCTGGCGCAAGCCGAGCTTGCCCACGGCAAACGCGAACGCGCCATGGCGATGCTGGATACGCTGGCACGCGGCGCGACGCTGGATTCAACCCGCATCATGGTGCTCAACACCAAGATTCAAATCCATATCCAGAATAATGCCTTGGTGGAAGCCGCCCGCGAACGCGTCGCGCTGGACGGACTGCTGCGCGACGAGAGCGCGCGCCGCGCCAATCAAAATCTGATTTATCAAAACCTGGTCGATGCGCCTGAATCATTGCTGGTGCGAGCCAAATCCAACACCCCCACGGCGTTCAGCGGCTGGGTCGAACTGGCCTTGATCACCAAGTCGGCGCAACAACAACCCGCCGAATCCGCGCGCCTGATGAGCGAATGGGCGGCACGCTACCCGCAACATGCGGGCGCGCAAGTGGTGGGTGACCGGTTTGCGGCGCGCACTCCCAGCCGCCTCGCCTTGCCGCAGCATCTGGCCTTGCTGTTGCCGCAGCAAGGCAACTTTGCCAAAGCGGCGGAAGCGGTGCGCGACGGTTTTCTCGCCGCCTATTATGCCCAGCCGCGCGACGGCTTCCGCCCGGTCATACAATTTTATGACTCGGGCAATAATGCCGGCGACATCACCGCCGCGTATCAACGCGCGTTGCGCGAGGGCGCGCAGTTTATCGTCGGCCCGCTGGATAAAAACGCCGTCAACGTACTGGCCCAGGACGTCCGGCTTTCCGTGCCGACGCTCGCGCTGAATTACGCGGAGCACAACGATTTGGTCAACAACCTGTTCCAATTCGGACTGTCGCCCGAAGACGAAGCCGCGCAAACCGCCGAACGCGCCTGGCTCGATGGCCATGCGCGCGCCGCGGCACTGATTCCCGAAGGCGCCTTCGGCGAGCGTTTATTCACCGCGTTCCGAGAACGTTGGATGCAATTGGGCGGCGAACTGGTCGATACGCAAAGCTATTCGACCAAGGACAACGATATTTCCCCGCCGATTAAAAAACTGCTCGACATCGACTTGAGCGAACAACGCCGCACCGCCTTGAAAACGGTACTGGGTTACGACATTAAATTCTCCCCGCGCCGCCGCGAAGACATCGACTTCGTGTTCCTCGCCGCGATGCCGCGCCATGCGCGCATGATTCGTCCGCAATTGAATTTCCACCAGGCCAACGATTTACCGGTGTACAGCACGTCGCATGTGTTTTCCGGCTTCGTCAATGCCCGCACCGATCACGACATCGATAATGTCACGTTCGGCGACATGCCCTGGGTGCTGCCCAAGACCCGGCGCAATACGGCGCTGAATGCCACCATCAGCCAGTTGTGGCCGCAGCAGGTCGAGAACTATATGCGTTTGTATGCTTTCGGTATTGACGCGTATAACCTGATTCCCAATCTGAATGCGCTCGCCGAGCAGCGCACCATGCAACATCCCGGCGAAACCGGCAATCTGTACATGGACGATGCGCATCGCATTCAACGCCGTCTGCAGTGGGCTGAATTCAAAAATGGCGCGCCTAAACTTCTCGACTAGGGCCCGGCCGTGATCTGGAAACTGTTCCAAACCGGCAAACCCTCCAGCGCGCCGGAGTATGCGCCGCATGTGCGCGGGCGCGCGGCCGAACAGATGGCGCTGCAACACTTGGAGCAGCATGGACTGCGCTTGCTCACGCGTAATTTTCGTTGCACGCGCGGCGAGATCGATCTCATCATGCAACACGGCGATACCGTGGTGTTTGTAGAAGTGCGCTCCCGCCGCAGCGACGCCTATGGCAGCGGCGCCGCCTCCGTGGGTGCCCGCAAACAAGCTAAACTCAACGCAGCGGCGAATATTTATTTACAGCAACATCCCGCGCTGTCGAACTGTCCGTGCCGCTTCGATGTCGTAGCTCTGTCGTTCGGTTCCGACCCGCCGCAGCTCGACTGGATACCCGATGCCTTCGGCGAGGCGCATTTCTAGATAATTTGGGAGACACCCTTGATTCAACATCGATCCGGAATTTTTGCACATCTCGCCCGGGCCGGGCTGCTGGCGCTCGCAGGCGCGGCCGCCCTGCCGGGTTGCGGACCCATCATTTTAGCCGGTGCGGCCTCGGGCGCGATGATGGCGAATGATAAACGCAGCGCGGGCACCATCGTCGACGACAACGGCATCGAGCTTAAACTCGGCAATAAAATTGCCGCCGACAAAGCGCTTGCGCAGAAAGTCCATGTCAATGCCACCTGCTACAACAAGACCCTGCTGATCACCGGTGAAGTGCCGAGCGAAGAGGTGCGTGATCAGGTGGTCGCTCTGGCCGGCACCATTGAAGGCGTTAAACAAGTCTACAATGCATTGGATATCAGTATTCCGACCGAATATAAATCGCGCAATTTCGATACCTGGGTGACTTCCAAAACCAAGGGCCAAATGCTCAGCCGCAAGGAACTCGAAGGCGCGCACGTTAAAGTCGTGACCGAGAACGCCGTGGTGTATTTAATGGGTTTGATCAATCACGCCGACGCGGAGATCGCGGCGCAAACCGCCAGCGAAGTCGAAGGCGTGAAGCGCGTCGTGAAGGTCTTCGAATACCTTGATTAGCCCCGCCGTTCAAGACGCGCTGGCCGATATCGCCGGACGCCAGCAAGTGCTGACGCAGGCCGCCGATTGCTGGGCTTACGGATATGACAACAGCCGGCGCCATACTGCTCCCGAGGCGGTGGTGTTCCCGCAAACCCACGAGCAGGTCGTGCGGATTGTGCGGCTGTGCAACGAGCAGCGCCTGCCGATGGTGGCGCGCGGTCTGGGCAGCGGCACGGTCGGCGCGGCGGTACCGCTGCGCGGCGGCATCGTGCTGGCGATGGAACGCATGGCGAACATCATCGACATCGATCCCGCCAACCGCGCCTGCGTGGTGGAGCCGGGTGTCACCAATCAAAACGTGCAGGACGCGCTCGCGCCGCTCGGTTTCTTCTGGCCGCCCGACCCGACCAGCGCGGCGTACTGCACCATCGGCGGCAATCTTGCGTTTAACTCGGCCGGACCGCGCGCGATCAAATACGGCACGCCGCGCGAGAACACGCTGGGGTTGCGCGCCGTCACCGGCGACGGCAAGGAAATTCGCACCGGCGTGTACACGACCAAGGGCGTGGTGGGTTACGACCTCACGCGCCTGATTATCGGTTCCGAAGGCACGCTTGCCATCATCACGCAGGCCACGCTCAAGCTCACACCGTTACCGCAAAGCAAACGCACCTTCCAAGCCGCATACAGCGACATGCGCAGCGCGGCCGCGGCGGTGTCGCGCCTGATGGCGCAACCTGTCACGCCCTACGTGCTGGAATTCATCGACGGTAACGCCATCGAAATGATCCGCAAATACTCCACCGCCGTGCTGCCCGAAGGGGCCGGTGCGATGCTTATTTTCGAAATCGACGGACTGGAAGACGGCATGCCCGCGGCCATTCGTTTGCTCGGCGATGCCGCTCGCGGCGCCGGTCTGGTGGAACTAAAAGTCGCGCAAACGCAAGACGAGGTCGACGCCTTGTGGGCGACCCGCAAAGCCTTGTCGCCCGCGTTGCGCACCATCGCGCCAAAAAAGATTAACGAAGACGTGGTGGTGCCGGTCGCACGCATGCCGGACTTGATCGAAGGCCTGGATCAGCTCGCCCGGCAATTCGATATCAAAATTATCAACTTCGGGCACGCCGGTAACGGCAACATCCATGTCAATCTGCTGATCGATCCCGATGATCCGGGCCAGCTCAAGCGCGCCGAGCATTGTCTCGACAAAGTCTTCTCACTGGTGCTCGAACTGCACGGCACGCTGTCGGGCGAACATGGCGTGGGCATCGAAAAACGCGAATTCATCGGCCGCGAACTCGATGCCACCACCCTCGCGTTGATGAAACAAATCAAAAACGTGTTTGACCCGCTGGGCTTGCTGAATCCCGACAAGATTTTTCCGCTGGGCCGCGTCTAGGGAAGTAATGAGCCCAGCGTTCCAGAACGGTAAGCGGCGCTCCAGCAGCTTCTCGTTTTAGTTTCGAAGGCGGATGTCGATATACGTTTGCGATCCGCGACTCGCTCATTCGTTTCTCAACCGACTCTGTGATGACCGCCATGCCCGATCTAGCCGACCTTCCCGACCTGCTCTCAATCTCGTCAGAGACCCTCACCGTGATTAATATCGCCACGATTGCGGCGGCTCTGGTGATCATGGTGGTGGTGGCATTTTTTGCGATCACCACGGTGCGTTCGGTTAAAGCCGAATTCAACAAGGTGAAAGAAGCGCTCAGCCTGGTGGCGGCCGGCACCTACAACGAACAAATGCCGCACGCCAATTTTAAAGAAAGCGCCGAAGTATTGAGCTACATCGAACGGCTGGCCCACAATCTCCAGCGTCAGCGCGAAGCCGTCGCGATCCTGGCATTCTCCGACCACCTCACCAATCTCGCCAACCGTGTGCGTTTCGAAGATGAATTGACGCGCGGCTTCAATTTCGCCAAACGCGGGCTGTCGATCTGCGTGGTCATGATCAACATCACCGGCTTCAGCCA
Organism: uncultured Gammaproteobacteria bacterium; assembly: GCA_964532385.1. GTDB lineage: Bacteria > Pseudomonadota > Gammaproteobacteria > SG8-11 > SG8-11 > UBA6921. The sequence goes on from CAZHHW010000155.1 coordinate 5,294, forward strand.
GATCAATGCGCGCGGCGGCCGTGCGCTGGGCGATCAACTGCTGCGCGTGATGGCCGGCACGCTGCGCCAGAAAATTCGTAAAACCGATCTCGCCGCACGCTTTGATTCAGACGAATTCGCACTGGTGCTGCCCAGCATGGAAACCAATAAAGTGGTCGACTGGCTGGAACAGCTCGAACAACATTTCGTGACCGCACAACGCAGCGACGAGTTACTGAAAAATTTCGACCCCCGCCCACTGCGCTTCGGCTATTCCTTCGTCAGCGAATTGGTCGATAAAGACGC
>CAZHHW010000156.1:0-2583 GCA_964532385.1 uncultured Gammaproteobacteria bacterium
GATGGCCCGGCTCAACATTCCGTTTTTCAATAACTCCGTCAGGTAATCCGCACGCCCTTGCGCACTCCCGGCGCGTTGCGCCCAACGCTCCAGTTCGGCGGCCGAGCGCGCGCCGCTTAATTCGAATTCACCCAGGCGCAACCAAGGCACCGAGCGCACGCCGTGTTGCTGGGCAATTTCGGGATGGCGCTCGATATTGACAATTTCAAGCCGGCCGATCACGCCGCGTTTCAGTAATTCGCTCAACGCCGCCAGCACACCCGGACAGTGCGCACAGCCGGGAGCTAGAAGCATAAGAACATCGGGTGCAATAAATGCGTCGCTCATAAACTCGTAAAAACACCTATAGATTCCGGCAGGGAATTGGCTGACTGTAGGGCCGTAACGTCGAAAACATGAGGAGTGTGAACATGCAACTGCCTTTGCAAGTAACTTTCCGTGATATGCCGCGTTCGGATGCGGTCGAAGCCAAGATCCGCGAACGTGCGGACAAGCTTGACAGATTCTACAACAACATCATGAGTTGCCGTGTCGTGATCGAGGCGCCGCATGCGCACCATCATCAGGGCAAACTCTTTCACGTGGTCATTGACCTGACCGTACCCAATGGCGAGCTCGTGGTGAGCAGGGATCAACATGCCGATCGCACCCATGAAGATGTGTACGTGGCGCTGCGTGACGCGTTCGATGCCGCGCAACGCCAGCTCAAGAATTATGCGCGCAGACAACGCCACAACATCAAGACCCATGACAAGGCGCTGCGCGGCAAAGTGACGGAAGTTTTTCCGTACATGGACTACGGCATGATTCACACCAGCGATGGACGCGAAGTGTACTTTCACCGCAATAGCGTACTCAACGGCGGCTTCGATCATCTTGAACTGGGTGCATCGGTGCGCTTTGCCGAAGAGATGGGCGAACAAGGCCCGCAAGCCAGTACCGTGCAACCCGCGGGTAAACATCAATCTATAAATTAAACCCGCTCCGGTGCGCTACGCTGCAACGGCGTAGCGCACCCTCCATTTAATGTTGAGTCAAGGAACTGGGTGGCGGCACATCGGCAGCGAAAATCTCTTCGGCGTCCACCGCATCGAAGCGGTAGTTCTGGTTGCAATATTCGCAGGTAATCGACACCGCCCCTTGTTCTTTTATAATGCCGTGCACCTCGCCGGAACCGAGCGCGCGCAACATGTTGCGCACCCGTTCGCGGGAGCAAGTGCAACGGAAGCTCATGGGCTCGGCTTCAAACACGCGCAAATCCTCCGCGTTAAACAGGCGGCGCAGTAAATCCGCCGGACCCAGTGTTAGCAATTCTTCCGGAGTCACTGTGGACGCGAGTTGTTGCACGCGATTCCATAAATCTTCGTCCTCGCCCGCATGGGTGACATCGTCGGGCAGCCTTTGCAGCAGCATGCCCACCGCGATTTGCTCGTTGGCCACCAGCCATAGCTGGGTTTTAAGCTGCTCGGAACGTTCCAGATAGTGACCCAGGGCTTGCGCGATATTATCTCCGGCCAGCGTGACTATCCCTTGATAACGCTCCATGTCCGCGCCCGGATCAATGGTAATCACCAGATTACCGGCGCCTGTGACTTCGCTTAACGACCCGTGCGTAACTTCACCGCTCCACTTTGCCAGACCGCGTAGCGTATGTTTCGAAGTGCATTCGGCGACCAAGGTAGTAATGGGCCCAGTGCCGCGTATTTGCATTATTAACGAGCCGTCGTATTTGATGGTGCCCGATAGCAGTGCGGCGGCGGCAAGATATTCGCCGAGAATTTCGCGCACCACGGGCGGATAATCATGACGCTCCAATACAGCCCGCCAGGTCGCATTCAAACGCACGATTTCACCGCGCACTGGGGCATGCTCAAAAATGAAACGGCGCAGGGTGTCGGCGTCTTGCATGCCGAAAGTTTAGCACGTGCTATTAGCGCGGCGCGGTAATGCATCAGCGAGTTTTTTGGCTTTATGCGGCAATGCAAAAAATTTGCGCTCTGCCTGCTCAAAATACGGCCAAGATGGAAGCGTCACTTCTATTCATGAAGGAGGCTGCAGATGTCGAACTACCGCACAGTATGCGCAATGCTCGCCTTGAACCTGCTGATCGTCACACCCTTTGCGCACGCCGACAGCTACGACGATGGCATGGAAGCCTATCAAGCCGGCGATTACACACAAGCTTTAAAGCGATGGAAACCTCTTGCTGCACGCGGGCACGCACAAGCTCTCTACAATCTCGGCTTCATGCATGAATTTGGTTATGGTGTGACCGCCGGCGACAAACAGGCGTTCAACTATTATCTGCGGGCGGCACAACAAGGACATCTCCAGGCGCAACATACCGTGGCCTGGCTGTATGCACGCGGCAAAGGCATAGCACCGGATCCCGCACAAGCGGAAAAATGGACCGCGATCTCGACACATTCAGCAGGGCATGCGAATGAAGACGTGGTGCAAAAATTTGCCGATCAACTTGCATCCGAACTGAAAAAAGCCGGTCTGCGCTACGACGCGCAAAAGGCGGCGCGGCAAAACCCGCCCATCGAACTGGAGGCGAGCAACCAAACGTCATGACCTGCG
>CAZHHW010000156.1:2683-5578 GCA_964532385.1 uncultured Gammaproteobacteria bacterium
CCTAACGCATCGAATGCAGCGCGACGCGGTTCCCTTCGCTGTCCTCGAAGTGACCTACAAATCCGTACTGGCCGATACTCATTTTTGCACGCAAACTCTTGCCGCCCTTCTCAGCCACGCGCTTGAGCGCGGCATCGATATCATCGACAGCGAAATACACCATCGTGCCCGCATGCGAGGGAACATACGACTCCGCTTTCACCAAGGTACCGGCGGACCCGGTCAAGCCCTGCACCATCGGAAACCACGCCATCTTTAATTCACCCAGATCCTGCACCGATAACGTCACGCCGAAAACGTACTCATAAAACCCCTTGGCACGCTGAAGATCGTTCACGGGAATTTCGAACCAGTTTACCGGGTTGGATGGCGGCGACATGTCTGCTCCTGCATTCAAGATCCAGTGGTTATGCCTTCAGTTTTTTCTGCAACAACTCGTTCAGTTGCGCGGGATTCGCTTTGCCTTGGCTGGCCTTCATCACCTGGCCGACGAAGAAACCGAACAGCTTGTCTTTGCCGGAGCGGAACTGCGCGAGCTGTTCGGGGTTGGCGGCCATCACATCGTCGATGATTTTTTCAATCGCGCCGGTGTCGGTGACTTGCACCAGGCCTTTGGAATTAATTACGGTATCGGCATCACCTTCACCCGCCCACATCGCCTCGAACACGGTCTTGGCAATTTTTCCGGAGATGGTGTTGTCGGCGATCCGAGCAATCATGCCGCCGAGCATCGTGGCCGATACGGGGCTGTGCGTGACATCAAGATTGTTTTTGTTCAGCAGACCGGACAGGTCGCCCATCACCCAGTTCGCGGCGAGCTTGGGCGACTTGCAAACCTCGGCCACCTGTTCGAAATAGCCGGCCATTTCACGCGTCGCGGTGAGCACGCCCGCGTCGTATGCCGACAAGCCGTACTGCGCGACGAAGCGTTCCTTTTTCTGATCAGGCAATTCCGGCAGCGTGGCTTTCACGCTGCCGATAAACGCCGCATCCAGCTCCACCGGCAACAGATCGGGATCGGGGAAGTAGCGGTAGTCCATCGCCTCTTCTTTGGAGCGCATGGGCCGGGTCTCGTCTTTATCGGGATCGTACAGCCGTGTTTCCTGGATGACTTTGCCGCCGCTTTCGATCAGCTCGATTTGCCGTTCGATTTCATGCAGGATGGCGCGCTCGACGAAACGGAAAGAGTTGATATTCTTCAACTCGGCGCGGGTGCCGAATTTTTCCTGGCCTTTGGGCCGCACCGATACGTTGGCGTCGCAGCGGAACGAACCTTCCTGCATGTTGCCGTCGCAGATTTCCAGATAACGCACCAGCGCGTGGATGCGTTTCATGTACGCGACCGCTTCTTTGGCCGAACGCATGTCGGGTTCGGATACGATTTCCAGCAGCGGAGTGCCCGCGCGGTTCAAATCGATCCCGGTCATGCCCTGAAAATCTTCATGCAGCGACTTCCCGGCATCTTCTTCCAGATGCGCGCGCGTGATGCCGACGGTTTTCGAGTGCATGGATGCACGAGGTAGAGCAACGCCGGGAGCAGTTGCCGAAGTTGCTCCGTCCTCAAGCTCGATCACGATGCTGCCCTTGCCGACAATGGGAAGCTCGTATTGACTGATTTGGTAACCCTTGGGTAAATCCGGATAGAAATAATTCTTGCGCGCGAATACCGAGCGCGGCGCAATCGTCGCACCGACCGCCAAACCGAATTTCACCGCCATGCGCACCGCTTCTTTATTCAACACCGGCAACACGCCGGGCAGACCCAGATCGATCGCACAGGCTTGTGTGTTTGGCTCGGCGCCATAGGCGGTCGCCGCACCGGAAAAAATTTTGCTCTTGGTGGCGAGCTGCGCGTGTATTTCCAAACCGATGACCGGTTCCCATTCCATTCTGTTTTCCTCGTGACTGTAAAGTTCTCCCGGATTCCGCTGCGCTGCATCCGGGTTACTTGTTTGAGCGACTGATCAATCGCTACGACCGTGGTGTTCAACTACTCTGGAAATGTCAATCACATACTTTAAGCCCAAAATACTTTCGGCCGACAACCAGCGACATAGCATTCCCAACACCTGCAACGAGTAGCCCGGATGCAGCGTAGCGGAATCCGGGGTTCATTCGCCGAATTCTTGTGTGTCGGGTTCCGAAACACTTCCACCCCACTCCGCCGGATACACCCCCTCGGCCACGTAACGGTGAAATGTGGAATGTGGCCAGTCCCGAACTTGTTGCGCGTGACCATGCTTTACCGGGTTGTAGTGAACGTAATCCATGTGTGCGGTGTAGTCGCGCTCGTTGCGAATAGTGTGTTCCCAGTAGCGGCGTTGCCAGACGTTGTATTCACCTTTGACGTTTCGCGTGATGCCTGCGCCGGTTTTAGCGATGCTACGGGTGAAACGTGATTTGATTGAGCGCCAGCGGCCGGAATAGTCGTTGTCATTCGCCGGCAATGTCCAGATCGCATGGATGTGATCGGGTAAAACCACCCATGCGTCGATGTGGAATGGTTTGTCGTGTATTTCGGTACGCACCGCCGCGCGCAGTTCGTCGATGTGCTTTGTCAAATATGCACGCTCGCGATTGTGCAGCGCAACGGTAAAAAAATAGGTGCCGCCTTCGAGCTTGTTGCGGCGGTAATTGACCATGGTCGGTTCCTATCCTTGTCTACAAAAAGATCCCGGATTCCGCTGCGCTGCATCCGGGCTACGAATTACTCAAAGCCTTTTGGCGCGCGCAGATGCCAATCAGTCGCCTGTTGATATTGATGCGCGATGTTCAACAAACGCGCTTCGTCGAAATAGTTGCCCATCAATTGCAAACCCACCGGGCGCTGGCCGACGAAACCCGCCGGGATCGACATGCCGGGAATACCGGCGAGATTCACCGCGATGGTGTAAA
>CAZHHW010000157.1:0-5487 GCA_964532385.1 uncultured Gammaproteobacteria bacterium
GTCTTGGTGCAAATGGAAATGAACGATGAGTCCTGGCATCTGGTCAAAGAAGTCCCAAAAGTAATGGGCTTCATCGGAGGCACGGCTGAAAAGCCTGCGCCGATCTCCGACAAGGAAGCGGATGCGATTTTACGGCGGGTTCAAGAAGGTGTGGACAAACCGCGTCCCAAAATTCTGTTCGAGCCGGGTGAGGTCGTGCGCATTTGCGACGGTCCATTCAATGATTTTAACGGCGTAGTTGAAGAAGTGGATTACGAAAAGAGTCGTTTGCGCGTCGCAGTATTGATTTTCGGTCGTTCTACACCGGTCGAATTGGAATTCGGTCAGGTAGAGAAAGGCTAGGAAGTTGAATGTTGGATTCGGGGCGCCTACTGCGTACGCCGGATTTCAATATTAAATGTTAGTAATCACGGGGAGCCTTTGAAGAATGTCCCTCAGACATTCCGAGGCGTTTGCACCCATAACTTGAGGAGTTGAGTCATGGCAAAGAAAATCGAAGCTTACATCAAGCTTCAGGTAAAGGCCGGTCAGGCCAATCCCAGTCCGCCGGTGGGTCCCGCCTTGGGCCAGCACGGCGTGAATATCATGGAGTTCTGCAAGCAATACAACGCGCAGACCCAGAAGATGGAACAGGGGATGCCCCTGCCTGTCGTGATCACGGTTTACAGTGACCGCAGCTTTACATTTATTATCAAAACTCCGCCCGCGACCGTGTTGCTGAAGAAAGCGGCCGGTATCAAAAGCGGCAGCAAAGTGCCTAATCGCGACAAGGTCGGCAAAGTCAGTCGCGCCCAACTCGAAGACATCGCCACCACCAAGATGCCTGATTTGACGGCGGCGGATATGGATGCGGCCGTGCGCACCATCGCAGGCAGCGCCCGCAGCATGGGTCTGGTAACGGAAGGAGTGAAATAGCCATGGCAAAGATTACCAAGCGCTGGAAGGCCATCGGCGAGAAGATTCAAGCGGGCAAACAATATCCGATTGACGATGCGATCAGTTTGATGAAATCCGTACCCCCGGCAAAATTTGTGGAGTCCGTGGATGTGGCAGTGAATCTCGGTATCGATGCGAAGAAAACCGATCAAGCCGTACGTGGTGCCACGGTGATGCCGCATGGTTTGGGCAAGGTGGTGCGCGTCGCGGTGTTCGCGCAGGGTGCCAACGCAACGGCGGCGAAAGAGGCGGGTGCGGATATCGTGGGTTTTGATGATTTGGCGGCGCAGATCAAAGGCGGCGGTTCGCTGGATTTCGATGTCGTCATCGCCAGCCCGGACGCCATGCGCGTCGTCGGTCAGCTCGGTCAGATTCTCGGCCCGCGCGGTTTAATGCCTAATCCAAAAACCGGCACAGTCACGCCGGATGTCGCGGGCGCGGTGCGTAATGCCAAGGCGGGACAGGTGCGTTATCGCATCGACAAAGCCGGCATCATCCACTGCCCGATTGGCAAAGTTAACTTCGACGCCAAGGCGCTGAAAGAAAACCTGCAAGCTTTGTTGACCGATTTACAGAAACAGAAACCGCCCAGCTCCAAAGGCATCTTTTTGAAAAAGGTCACGGTGTCCACCACCATGGGGCCGGGCTTGGTCATTGAACAGTCGTCATTAAGTTTTTAAAGATTTAAAGACTTTGGGTCGCGTGCAGCCAGTGCTGCGCGCGTGCGTCGAAGACCGTAGGTGCGCAGGCGTAAGCCGACGCTTAATCGAGAGCAAGAAAAATCTGCCGTGTTTGCTGCGGTGGACTGATCAAGTTCCCATCCTACGTAGACGGTGTAGCCCCTTCACATTCCTTGAATTAGGTGTTTGTGACGGGTCACCGTAGGTGGGATTGCACATGCAATCCTGGGTTTTAACAACTGGAGGTGACACGTGCTTGAACTAGCTCAGAAGCAGGCCATCGTCGCGGAAGTCAATGCCATCGCGGCCACTGCCGTCTCGGCGATTGCGGCCGAGAATCGTGGTCTCACCGCCGTGCAAATGAATGACTTGCGTAATAAAGCGCGCAAGGAAGGCGTTTACATGCGCGTGGTGAAAAACACATTGGCGCGCCGTGCGGTCGACGGTACCAATTTTGTTTGTATGCGCGAGCAATTAGTCGGTCCGTTGCTGCTGGCCTTCTCGAAAGAGGATCCGGGTGCGGCGGCGCGCGTGATTTCCGAATTTGCCAAAAGCAATAACAAGCTGGTCGTGAAAGTTATTTCGCTCAGCGGCAAGCTGTTGGCAACGGCGGATCTCGAACGGCTCGCGAAAATGCCGACCAAAGATCAGGCGATCAGTATGTTGATGTCGGTCATGCTGGCTCCGATCACCATGCTGGTGCGTACGGTCAACGAACCGACCGCCAAACTGGTGCGTACGGTGGCAGCGGTCGGCGCACAAAAACAGACGGCTGGTAGCTAAATTAATTTTTAACTTTATATAAAGCACCCGAAACCGCAAGGTCAGGGAGCGAATCAACAGGAGAGTACTTATCATGGCTGCAACACAACAAGACATCTTGACCGCAATTTCGAACATGACGGTCCTGGAAGTCGTGGACCTCGTCAAGGCGATGGAAGATAAATTCGGCGTATCCGCCGCCGTGGCCGCAGCTCCGGCTGCTGCTGCAGGCGCAGGGGCTCCGGCCGCCGCTGAAAAGACGGAATTTAATGTCGTGATGTCGTCCTTTGGCGATAACAAAGTCAACGTCATCAAGGTGATTCGTACCATCACCGGTCTGGGTTTGAAAGAAGCGAAAGACTTGGTCGAAGGTGTGCCCTCCATGGTCAAGGAAGGCATTGCCAAGGCCGACGCCGAAGCCATTAAGAAGCAGTTGGAAGAAGCCGGCGCCAAGGTGGAGTTGAAGTAAGTATCGCCTTGAAAATCAACGTACGGCGTGCAATATCCGGCACCTGTCCGCGCAACCGCGTTGGACAGGTGCCGCGTCGTGCGTTTTTGCGGTTTGATCAATGTTCCAGCAACGATGAACCGGCGGCCTCGCGCCGCGGGTCTGTCGTTATTGGTTTTGCAACGACTTTGAGTTAATTCTCAGGGGAAGACAGATGGCCTATACCTTTACCGAGAAAAAGCGCATCCGCAAGAGCTTTGGCAAACGTCCAGAGATTCTGAAAGAACCCTACTTGCTTGCAATCCAGGTGAATTCTTACCGGGAATTTTTGCAGGAGGAGGTCGCAGCGGAAAAACGCAAACCGCAAGGTTTGCATCAGGCGTTCAAATCGGTGTTCCCGATGATCAGCTACTCGGGTTTCGCGTCGCTGGACTACGTCGCCTATCGTCTGGGCACGCCTACCTTCGATGTGCGCGAATGCCAGTTGCGCGGACTCACTTACGCGGCACCGTTGCGCGTGAAGGTGCGTCTGGTCATTTATGACAAAGAAGCGCCGGCCGGAGCCAAAGTCGTCAAGCAGGTCAAGGAACAGGAAATCTACATGGGCGAAATACCGCTCATGACGGAAAACGGCACCTTTGTAATTAATGGTACCGAGCGCGTTATCGTGTCGCAGTTGCATCGTTCGCCCGGCGTATTTTTTGATCACGACAAGGGCAAGACGCACAGCTCCGGCAAGTTGCTCTACCACGCGCAAATCATTCCTTATCGCGGCTCGTGGCTGGATTTCGAATTCGATCCCAAGGATTGCGTGTTCGTGCGTATCGACCGCCGCCGCAAGCTGCCCGCGACGGTGTTGCTGCGCGCGCTGGGTTATTCCAACCAGCAGATTCTGGAAATGTATTTCGAAACCGATCACTTCAAGATCAAGAAAGATCAGACTCTGAGCTTTGACTTGGTGCCGGAACGGTTGCGTGGTGAAACCGCGTCGTTCGAAATCGAAGTCAAGGGCAAGGTCATTGTTGAAGCCGGCCGCCGCATCACCACGCGCCATGTGCGCGAATTGGAAAAGGCGGGCGTAAAAACCCTCGATGTGCCCAGCGATTATGTGATGGGCCGCGTGTTGTCACATGATGTCGTCGATCCGGCCAGCGGCGAAATTCTCGCCAATGCCAACGACGAGGTAAATGTCGAGATCTTCACCAAGTTCGTGAAGGCGGGCATTAAAGACTTCAAGACGATTTATGCCAACGATCTGGATCGCGGCCCGTATATCAGTCATACGCTGCGGCTCGATTCCACGCGCACGGATCTTGAAGCCTTGGTGGAAATTTACCGCATGATGCGTCCCGGCGAACCGCCGACCAAGGATGCCTCGATTGCGTTGTTTAATAATTTGTTCTTCAGTGCCGACCGCTACGACTTGTCGCCGGTCGGACGCATGAAATTCAACCGCCGCGTCGGCCGCCAGGAAATCACCGGTTCGGGTGTGTTGTCGAAGCAGGACATCACCGATGTGCTGCGCACCGTTATCGAGATCCGCAATGGCCGCGGCACCGTGGATGACATCGATCACCTCGGCAACCGCCGCATTCGCAGCGTCGGCGAAATGGTCGAGAACCAGTTCCGTGCCGGCTTGGTACGCGTCGAGCGCGCGGTCAAAGAGCGCTTGAGCCTGGCGGAATCCGAGAATCTGATGCCGCAGGAAATGATCAATGCCAAGCCCGTGTCGGCCGCGATCAAGGAATTCTTCGGCTCGAGCCAGTTGTCGCAGTTCATGGATCAAAACAACCCCTTGTCGGAAGTCACGCACAAGCGCCGCGTCTCGGCCCTTGGGCCGGGCGGCCTGACGCGCGAGCGCGCCGGGTTCGAAGTCCGCGACGTGCATCCGACGCATTATGGCCGGGTGTGTCCGATTGAAACGCCGGAAGGTCCGAACATCGGTCTGATCAATTCGCTCGCGGTGTATGCGCGCACCAATGAATACGGCTTTTTGGAAACGCCGTATCGCAAGGTCGCCAACAGCCGCGTCACGGATCAAATCGATTATCTGTCCGCGATTGAAGAAGGCGAGTTCGTGATCGCGCAGGCGAATGCGACCATGGACAAGAGCGGCAAGCTTACCGACACGCTGGTGTCTTGCCGTCACAAAAATGAATTCACCATGTCCACGCCGGAGCGTATTAATTACATCGACGTGTCGCCCAAGCAGATTGTGTCGGTGGCGGCGGCGCTGATTCCGTTCCTTGAGCACGATGACGCCAACCGCGCGTTGATGGGCTCGAACATGCAGCGTCAGGCGGTACCGACGTTGCGTTCGGAAAAACCGCTGGTGGGTACCGGTATCGAACGCGCGGTGGCGATCGACTCGGGTGTGACCGTGGTTGCGAAGCGCGGTGGCGTGGTCGATTCCGTGGATGCGGGTCGTATCGTGGTACGTGTTAACGATACCGAAACCATGCCGGGCGAGTCGGGTGTCGACATTTATACTCTGATTAAATACACGCGTTCCAACCAGAACACCTGTATCAACCAGAAGCCCTTGGTCGTGCCCGGCGATGCCGTTGCCAAGGGCGATGTGCTGGCCGATGGTCCTTCGACGGACCTGGGTGAACTGGCCTTGGGTCAAAACATGCTGGTCGCCTTCATGCCCTGGAACGG
>CAZHHW010000158.1:0-5398 GCA_964532385.1 uncultured Gammaproteobacteria bacterium
TCAACACCGCCGAATTACGCATGGCTGAGCTGCGCCGTTTGAGCGATGAGTTCGCTACCGAGAGCGAGTATTACCATGCGCCGACGGACGTGAATGTCGGGCGGGCTTAGGTCCGGTTCGCACGCCACAATTTCCTGCCGTCGATCGCATAAGCCGCGAGCAAATAGGTGAACAGAAATAACGTTCCCGATAACAACATGGGTATGCCGGTGCGCATGATCAACTGTTGATTCATGAAATACAGCGCCAGCGCCAAGCCCACATACCCCAGCACGCGTTTTACATCGTAAGGCACCGGATAATATTTGCGCCCCAGCAGATATGAGGCCAGTGCCATGCTGGTGTAACACGCAAGCGTCGCCCAGGCCGCTCCCGCGTAACCGAACAACGGTACCCACCATAACAGCAACACGACCGTGATCAATGCGCCGCCGATCGACACGTAGGCACCCAGCAAGGTGCGATCGGTGAGTTTGTACCAGATCGACAGATTTACATAGATGCCCAGAAACAAATTCGCCAGCAGCAGAATTGGCACCACGAACAGGCCTTCGCGATAGGCGGCGCCGACAAAATATTTGAAAATGTCAAGATAGAGCGTGACCAGCAGAAATATAAACGCACAGAACATCACGAAGTAAGTGAGCACGCGAGCATAGGTGTTGGGTGCGTTTTTGTCGCCGGCGTGCGCAAAGAAAAAAGGCTCGGCCGCGTAGCGGAACGCCTGAATGAACAGTGACATCACAATCGACAATTTGTAGCACGCGCTGTAAATGCCAAGCTGCGTCAAGTTCGCCTGGGTATCGCCGGGCAGCAGGTATTTCATCATCGCGCGGTCGAGCATTTCGTTGACGATGCCGGCGAAGCCGATCACTACCATCGGCAGCGAGTAATGCAACATTTTGTTGAACAATGCCGCATCGAAGCCGTGCGTGACGCCGCGTAATTGCGGCGCCAGCAACAGCAGCTTGGCGCCGCTGGCGATCAGGTTGGCAATGAAGATGTAACCGATGCCCATGGCCGGGTCCCATAGGCCGGCTGCCCAGGAATCCGCCGCATTGCGCAACACCACGATGAATAGCAAACACAGTCCGACGTTGACTAATATTTCGAAGATTTTTATACCGGCAAAGCGCAACGCTTTTTCCTGTGCGCGCAATTTGGCGAAAGCGACCGCGCCGATTGCGTCCATGGCGAGAATGGCGGCAATCCAAACGATGTATTCGGGATGTCCGTCGTGTTGCAGCGCATGCGCCAGCGCATCGCTACTCAACAGTAACAGGAGAAAGAAGCCCAGGTTTGCTATCAGTAGGAAGCGCAATGCGGTGGAATAGGCGACATCGGGCGTGCTGCCGTCTTTATTGCGAAAGCGGAAGTAGCCGGTCTCGAAACCAAACACCAGGATCACCGCAAAGAATCCGGCATAGGCATAAAATTCCGACACCACGCCGTATTCCGCGGGCGTGAAGTAATACGTAAACAGCGGCACCAGCAAGTAATTCAAAAACCGCCCGGTAATGGAGCTGATGCCGTAAACGGCGGTCTGCGAGGCGAGGCGTTTGAGCGGGTTCACGCGTGCTTGAAATAAAACGCAAAGACTTGTTCCTGCCTTCTGAAAGGAGGAATGGCGGAGTAGTGCATCAATTTTAAATTTGTCGCGGGGTCCCGAAATAATTGCGCAAACCGAGCACTCCTTCCCCCTGCAAGGGGGAAGGTTGGGATGGGGGTGATAAGAAATCCAGCGTGCTTGCACCGTGTCATAAGATTGTGCCGTCTCTCACATCAGCTTGTCGCGATTACGCATGTGATCGGCGGTTTTGTAAAACGCTTGATCAAGCTGCATGCGCGCCAGGGGATCGAGCTCGACTTCATCCAGCGCGCGTGCCATGCACAGCAGCCACGCATCGCGGTCGGCCGCTTCGATCGGAAAAGGTAAATGCCGCGCGCGCAGCATTGGATGGCCGAATTCCTGGACATACAGCGCCGGGCCGCCCAGCCAGCCGGACAGAAATTTATAAAGCTTGTCGGTCGAACCGGTCAGATCGGCGGGATGCAATGCGCGGATGCGCGCGGCTTCCGGCAGCGTATCCATGAGTTGATAAAAACGCTCGACCAGGCGGCGCACGCCCTGCGCGCCACCGAGCAATTCAAAAGGGGTTTTTGTGGAAGTCGTCATAAGCGAGAAATTATAACGTATTGCGCGCCGCAGCCCGCTGCGCGTTAAGATGGTGGCTCGATGAGCCCGAGGAAGTGGCATGCGCATTACATCCAGAATTTTGTTGACGGCCGCCGCGTTCGCACTCGCGGGTGCCGCTGCGGCGACGGAACCGGAAGAGCTTTCTTGCGGCAGTAAATTCGACACGGCGGACGCGGTAAATCAATGTTTGGCCGAAGCCGTGGTGCTGGTCGAACGCGATATGGAAACCATGCGCCAGGCGTTGCTGAAAGCGTTGGAAGCCGCGCAGGTGAAGTTACAGAATGTCGCGGGTGCCAGCACACGCCCGCCGAAAGAAGCGGTGGAAAAATCCCAAAAAACCTGGCGCGAATATCGCGATGCCAACTGCCAATACTACGAACAGATTTATGCGGCGGTCAGCTCGCCCGGCACCGAACGCGTGGTGTGCCAGTTGCGCATGACGCGCCAGCGCATGCTGGAACTGAACAGCGAGCGCCAGTTCTGGATCTACAAATTCCGCGAAGCGGATATGCCGCCGCCGGAGGAAATGAAGTAGTGAAGGTCTGTTGAAGTATTCAATACCAGAACAGCTTGAATGCCGGTGTATTCGGAAACCCATTTTGCAATCATTGCCAAAGTGCTTGGTACGGATTTTCTAGAGGCGCCCGAGCGATACATTAAAAATACTACTGATGCTCGTCGTCCGGCTCTAGTGAATGGCGCCAAAACTGATCCTCGGATTCGAACAGGCGTTGGGTTTCGCGCGGGCCCCAGGTGCCGGCCGGGTAGGTGTGGATGTAATCGCGCTCCATCGCCCACACGCGCAGAATCGGGTCGACCACGCGCCACGCCCATTCCACTTCGTCGTAACGCAGAAACAGGCTGTGGTCGCCGGTGATGACGTCGAGTAACAAACCTTCATAGGCGTCGTAGGCTTGCTCGCCTTCTTCACGGAAACTGGCATCCAGACTGGTGGTGCGCGTGCGCATTTCCATGCCCGGTTCCTTCACCTGGATTTCCATGCGCACGCATTCGGTGGGCTGAATGCCCAGTAACAGCCAGTCGGGCTGGAGTTTGTCCACCTGCGTATTACGGAACAAATGTTGCGGCGGCTGTTTGAAACGAATCGATACCATCGATTTGCCTTCGGCCATGCGTTTGCCGGTGCGCAAATAAAACGGCACGCCGCGCCAGCGCCAGTTGTCGATATAAAGTTTCAGCGCCGCGTAGGTTTCGGTGACGCTGTTCTTCGGCACCTTGTCTTCGTCCAGATAGCTTTTGACTTTTTTTCCGCCGATCAGGCCGCTGGTGTATTGTGCGCGAAACGCCTGCGCATGCACCGAGCTCTGCGTGATGGGCCGCATGGATTTGAGCACTTTCACTTTTTCATCGCGCAATGATTCGGCATCCATCGACGCGGGCGGTTCCATCGCCACCAGGGTCAGCACTTGCAGTAAATGGCTTTGAATCATGTCGCGCAGCGCGCCGGCCTCGTCGAAATATTCCGCGCGGCCGTCGATGCCCATGGTTTCGGAATGCGTGATCTGCACATGATCGATGTAGTTGCGGTTCCACAGGGGTTCCATCATGACGTTTGCAAAACGGAACACCAATACGTTTTGCACCGTGGCCTTGCCCAGGTAATGATCGATGCGGAAAATCTGTTCTTCGCGCAAGTGCTTCAGAAACTGTTTTTGCAGGATGCGCGAACTTTCCAGGTCGTAGCCGAAAGGTTTTTCCACCACCACGCGCTTCCAGCCGTGGTCTTCCTTGGTCAGGCCGACCTCGGAAAGGTGGCGCACCACCGTGCTGTACTCGGCCGGAGCGATCGCCATGTAAAAGATGACATTCTTGGAAAATTTTTCGTTGTTGGAAATCAGCTCGTTGAGATAACCAAATGATTGCGCGGTTTCCATATCGCCGCGAAAGAAATGCAGACGCGCGCTCAAGCGTGCCAGCACCTCGGCGTTTATGCCCAGCCGCACTTGCGGGGCCAGCAGGTCGCCGACCTCCGCGCGCCATTGGTCGTCGCTCCATTCGCGCCGTCCGAAGCCGATTACATTCATACCTTCCGGCAAACGTCCGGCGGCTTCCAGGTGATACAGGGCGGGCAGTAATTTGCGCTTGGACAGATTGCCGGTCGCGCCGAAGATGACGTAGGTGCACGCTTCAAGCATGGTGTTATTTCCCTGATTTTTTCATCGCATGTCCGCCGAACGCATTGCGCATGATCGACAGCAACTTATGCCCGAAGTCCGCTTTGCCCTGGCTTGCGAAGCGCATATACAGCGAGGTGCAGATCACCGGCGCGGGCACGCCCTGGTCGATGGATTCAATGGCGGTCCAGCGGCCTTCGCCGGAGTCCGGAACCATCGGCGCAATGGCTGCGAGTTTTTGATCCTGCTTTAAACTTTCCGCCGTCAAATCCAGCAGCCAGCTGCGCACCACCGAGCTATGGCGCCAGAGCTCGGTAATTTTGGCCAGATCGAGATTGAATTCCTGTTTGCCGTGCATCAAGGTTAAACCTTCGGCGAAGGCCTGCATCATGCCGTACTCGATGCCGTTGTGAATCATCTTAGTGAAATGTCCCGCGCCGACCGGTCCCACGTGCGCCCAGCCGCGGTCGGGCGCCGGGGCCAGCGCTTTCAATACCGGCGTGATGATGTCGAGCGTGGCCGGGTCGCCGCCCGCCATCAAACAGTACCCGTTGGCCAGACCCCAAATGCCGCCCGAGGTGCCGACGTCGGCATAGCGCAGCCCGTGCTGTGCCACGCGCGCGCCGCGCCGCTGAGTGTCGTGATAATTGCTGTTACCGCCGTCGACGATCACATCGCCTTTCGACAGCAACGGCAACAGTTGCTCGATGGCTTCTTCGGTCGCCGCGCCCGCCGGTAACATCAGCCACACCACGCGCGGTGCGCTGAGTTTTTTTACCGCGTCTTCGATGCTTGCGGCGGCGATCAAGCCTTCTTCTTTCGCCAGTTGATTCACAATCTCGTTCGAGCGGTTGTACCCGACCACGTCGACACCGGCGCGGCGCAACCGGCGCGCCATGTTGCCGCCCATTTTTCCCAAGCCGAACAGTGCGAGTTTCATGTGTTAGTCCTTCGTGATATGGAGAGGTTGACTGCAGCGCAAAGCAGCTACATCAGTGCGACGCTCGCAACTTAAAGATAGTTCAAAAAACAGGTGGTCAGGCTGCACGAATGTATCGGTAGCAGG
>CAZHHW010000159.1:0-5378 GCA_964532385.1 uncultured Gammaproteobacteria bacterium
GCCGCGCGTAAAGCGCTTTCCGCGCCTTCCAGGCGCGTGTACAGCATGGCCCCGTCGAAAGCGGTCGCACTGATCGGGAAGGGCTTGCCTGCCCAGGCATTCATGCGCTCGACGGCTTCGCCCAGGGTGTATTCATGCCGCAGCGTGAGTGTTGCCGCCGGGCGTGGTAAGACTTTGAGCGTGACATTTAATAGGACACCCAGCGTGCCCAATGCGCCGGTCATCAGCCTTGCGACATCGTAACCCGCGACATTTTTCATGACCTGGCCCCCGAAGCGCAGATGCTCGCCGTGCCCGTTGATGATTTCAACACCCAGCATGTAGTCGCGTGCGGCGCCTGCATAGGCCCGGCGGGGTCCGGATAAGTTACACGCGATCGTGCCTCCCAGCGTCGCATGTGCGCCGTAGTGCGGTGGTTCGAACGCGAGCATTTGTCCATGTTGCGTGAGTGCGGCTTCGATTTCCGCAAGCGGCGTGCCGGCGCGTGCGGTGATCACCAGCTCCTGCGGTTCGTAATCGATGATGCCGCGATGCGCGGCGACCGATAGGCAATCGGCGGCGCGAGTCGCGCGGCCCAGAAATGCTTTGCTATCGCCGCCGGAGATATGCAATGGACGGCGCGCCGCCGCCGCCGCGCGTACGGCATCCACGAGCTCCGCGGTTTTATCGCCGTCCATCTAAAAGCGCTCAATGTCGGGAAACGGCACCTGCCCGCGATGCACGTGCATCGCGCCCAGCTCCGCGCAGCGGTGCAAGCTGGGGATGGCCTTGCCGGGATTGAGCAGGCCGTGCGGATCGAAGGCGTTCTTGATCGCGAAGAATTGCGTTAATTCGACCGGCTTGAACATCACGCACATGGAGTCGAGTTTTTCGATGCCCACGCCGTGCTCGCCGGTGATGGTGCCGCCGACGCGCACGCACAGTTCCAGAATACGCGCGCCGAACTGTTCGGCACGGTGCAGCTCGCCCGCTTGATTGGCGTCATAAAGAATCAGCGGATGCAGATTACCGTCGCCAGCATGAAACACATTGGCAACGCGTAAATCATATTCTTTGGATAGCCGCGCGATTTCGTCGAGCACGTGCGGCAAACAGCGGCGCGGGATGGTGCCGTCCATGCAGTAGTAATCCGGCGCGAGCCGGCCCACCGCCGGAAACGCCGCTTTGCGTCCTTTCCACAACAGCGCGCATTCCTGGCTGTCCACCGCCGTGCGCACGGACGCCGCGCCGTGGGCGAGCATGATGTTGCGAATAGTTGTGACATGCTCCGATACTTCCTCGTTGCTGCCGTCGACTTCGCACAGCAGGATGGCGGCCGCGTCGACCGGGTAACCGGCGTGGACAAAATCTTCCGCCGCGAGAATCGCCAGTTGGTCCATCATTTCCAGGCCCGCGGGCACGATACCCGCGCCGATGATGGCGCCCACGGTTTGACCGGCGGCCGCCACCGACGCATAAGCCGCCAGCAGCACTTGAGTACGTTCGGGTTTGGGCAACAGGCGCACGGTGACTTCCACCACGATGCCCAGCAATCCTTCCGAGCCGGTGAACAGCGCGAGCAGGTCATAACCGGCGCTGTCGCAGGCGTCGCTGCCGAGCGTGACAATTTCGCCGTCCGCCAGTACCACCTTGAGCTTGAGAATATTGTGCACCGTGAGCCCGTATTTCAAACAATGCACTCCGCCCGAATTCTCCGCGACGTTGCCGCCGATACTGCACGCGATTTGCGACGAGGGGTCGGGCGCGTAATACAGACCGTGCGGCGCGGCGGCTTGCGAAATGGCGAGATTGCGCACCCCCGGTTCGACGCGCGCGCTGCGGTTGCGCAGGTCGATATCAAGAATGCGATTGAGTTTGGCGAGCGACAGCAGCACGCCTGCCGCGAGCGGCAAGGCGCCGCCCGACAAGCCGGTGCCCGCCCCGCGTGCCACGACCGGCACGCCCAGCCGGTGGCATAGCCGTACGACGGCCTGCACCTGCTCGACATTTTCCGCTAATACGACAACCTGCGGCACCTGGCGATACGCCGACAAGCCGTCGCATTCGTACGGACGCAATTCTTCCTGGCTGGCGAGCACCGCGTGCGCGGGCAGAAGCGCGCGTAGCTCAGCGATAATCATCCTAGAAACCTCAGTTGGACGGCATGCGCAGTGTGACCCGTTGGGTGCAGGGCAAGGCGCAAGGAGGAGGAATAGCGAGCTATTGCGACGAGTTGCAACGCCGCACTGTGCACAAGGGGGCGCAGTGCGCGTGGCGTAGCGACCTTCACCCAGATGGTGAGGTGCGATGGAGCCACAAACTTTAATTCCATCATGAATTTCCTTACTCCTCGGAGCGGTCAACTGAGGTTTCTAGGATCATGGCGTTGCAGCAATATCGGCGGTCATTGAAGTTACAAAGTATGTTGTGACAGCCGATTGTATACGGTCGCCAGCGCATTCTCATCGCCGACGTTGCCGGGGAAGATCACCACCGGCAGATCCGGGTAGCGTGGATGCTCCGCCGGGCAGCGTACCATCGAAACGCCCGGCAGGATCTGGCCGAGCAGGCGCGCGGTGCGCAGCGAAAGCCCGGTGCTGAGCGTATCATTCGAAGTGATACCGCCTTTGCTGATGAGAAAACCCAAGTCGCGCGGCAGGTGTTGCACGATCTCCATCAACACGGCCGAGACCTGGGCGCCGAAGGCGAGACGTTCGCCCGGGGTGGCAAAATTACGTTCGACGCGGCTGGTGTACACCACGCTGGTCAGGCCATTGCGATGATTGGTATCGATGCGCTGCAACGCAGCCGTAAGCACGGCCGCACGCTCGCCCGGCACGCGGTCTACGTCCAGCTCGATCCCCGCCGTGCCAGGTTGTTGCAATAAGCTATGCAATTGCGCGGTGGTCTTCGCGACGTGGGAACCGACGATGATCGCACCGGGTTTTCGCGCGCGCGTCCACTGCCCCATCCGTTCGGCATGCACCGGTTGCGGTCCACGTTGCGCCAGCGAAGTGAGCAGGCTGGCCGCGCTGCGAAACAGAAAGCGCTTGCCGTGCGCAGCCACGGCTTCTTTAAGCGCGGCGCAGAAATGATCCAGGTCGGACTGCTGTTCCGCATCCACCACACAGCAGGCATTGCCGCTCAAGGCACGCAAGCGGGGTCCAAGATCGCGCACTTCAGCGCGCGTAAAACGCTGCACTTCGCCGGCGCGGATGCGGCCCTGGGTTTTTTCTTCGACGTAATCGGGCAGATAACTGTGCTGGTAGGCAAACAGCGAGTCGCGCGCGAATTCGGTTTGATGCACCGGCACCCACGCGTCGTCTACGCGCAGGTAGTGCACGCTGTCGCGGGTGATGCGACCGGCTTCGAAAAAAGCCGGGATCAAAAAATGCGCATCGAACGGACCGAGCTCTTGTGCGATGACGTCGGTTTCCACCGGATAGTGGCCGCGCAACGTGGAGTCGGAGCGGCTGACGATGAGCGGCTGAATGGCCTGTCCCGCGCGCTGCATCGTGTCAAGCACGGTACGCAGGTTGCGGCACACTGTGCGCGTGACCTGCGCGGCTTGCGCTGCATCCATTGCGCGCGTGTTGGTGAGGATGAAAAACATCGGCGCCGCGTCGTTGAACGCCTCGCGCAGTGTGGCTTCATCCCAGCGTGTCAGCAGCAGGCAACTGTGAACGGTTTGCGAGCCGGTCGGGTCGTCGTCGAGGACGATGATTTTGGTGGCGGCCATATTATCCAGCCAGTTGCATCGCCCGTTGCGTAATCGTTTCCGCCGTCAAACCATTGAAGCTCATCAGCTCCTGCGGCGATGCGGTGGTCTCGCCGCGCTTCCAGCAAAGCGTGTCGCGTTTTGCGGCGCGCGTACGCAGCAGGACCGGTTCCAGGCAGGCGCTCGGGCCGCCGCTGATGGCCAGCAGCGCATCGCCGTCGAACAACGCATTGAAGCGCTCGGCGTCGAGAAACATATTGTCAGGCTCCGACACCGTGTCCCACGCGATGTCGGTGGGACGATACAAGCGGCGCGGATTCACTACGGCGACGATGCGCACGCGATAGCCCTGCTTTTCCAAAGCGTCTTTCGCCGCGAAAATCGGCAGGAACACCATGTCGCCGTTTGCCGCGAGCACCACGGTGCGTTGGCCGGTGTTGCTTTCGTACAGCGTGACGGCGCCGTCGTCGAGCGCGCGCTGGCTGTCGGCCAGCGAGGTGTAAATCGGCAGCGGGCTTTTTGACGCGAAAATCGCGACGCCTTTATTGCTGCTTTGCGTCGCCCACGCGTAGGCGGTTTGGATCGAGTTGGCATCGCAGGGAAACAGCGGATAAACATTGCCGTTGCGCATCATCGCCGCGAAGTAGTTTTCCACTTCCGGACGCTGGTGCGTCCAGCCGTTGCGGCCCTGTTCCAGCGCACCGGCGGTGTACATGCACACGATGGACGGCGTCTTGCGGCGCAGTTCGGCCATTGCCTGCGTCACCGTCTGGATGATGGGCAGACCGTTGATGGCGAAACTTTCGTACGACAGCCACAGCGCGCGCGAACCGAATAAGGCAAGACCCGCTGCCATTCCGGCGCAGGCATCTTCATTGAGCGGTTCGTATACGCGGCCGTTCGGACCCTGGTGATACAGCCCATCCGCCGTCGGGTGGCGGATCTGCATCGCCGCGTTGATGTTTTTCATGCCGGACGCCTCGTTGCCGTCGGCGTTGCTCACCAGGTAACGCGGATCCGCTTGCGCCACGGCGCCGACCAGCGTGCCCATCGCGGTGGACGGCACTTGCTTGTCGCCGAGAGCGAAATCGGTCAGCGGCAGTTTGCCCAGCGCGGCAAGCTCCAACACTTTTTCGGTCACCACGGTTTTCGCCGCCGGACCGCCGCCGGCGCGCGCGAAGTTGTCGCGCACAATCTGCCATGCCTGCGCCGGTAACGCGCGGCGTATCAGGGCGTCGCGAATGGGGGCTTGATCCAGCGTGTCCCCCGGATACAAGTTGTGCGACTTGGCCCCGGTGGTGTGCACACCCGCGCCCTTCAGTTGCTTCACGATAAAGCACGACAGCGTGCCGTCCAGCGCGGCGCGCGCGGCGCGATCCATCCCCGCGAGTACCGCTTGCGTGAAGGCCAGGCGCTGCTTCAACGAAAAACGGGAACTGTCGACATACGCGCCGTCTTGGCCGGAATCGTCGAAATCTTTCGCATTCACCAGCACGATGTTCTTGAAGCCGTGGCCTTGCCAGTAGTTGATCATGTCCTGGTCACTCATCGTGGACACCATCGAGTGATGCTCCTGCGAATAGCCGTTCCAGATCAGCACCGGCAGGAAATTGGTCGCCTTGGGATAAGCGGTATTGAAGTGCAGCATCGACGACAGCACATACGGCTCGCCCATGCCGCC
>CAZHHW010000160.1:0-5361 GCA_964532385.1 uncultured Gammaproteobacteria bacterium
GCGAAGGCGGCCGCACCGTGGGTGCCGGCGTGGTGGCCAAGATCTTTGAGTAATACCTTGTAGGGGCATCCACTTCTGAGTGAGGTGCTCCTGATATGAATTTGAAGCAGTGTAAATATGAGCGATAACCATGGCAGCTAATCAAAGAATTCGTATTCGCCTCAAAGCGTTTGACCATCGGCTCATCGATCAGTCGGCGAAAGAAATTGTCGAGACCGCGAAGCGCACGGGGGCGCAAGTGCGTGGCCCGATTCCGTTACCGACCAAAATGGAACGCTTTACAGTGTTGACTTCGCCGCATGTTGACAAGGATGCGCGTGATCAATACGAAATCCGTACGCATAAACGGTTGATGGACATTGTTGACCCAACTGACAAGACAGTGGATGCATTGATGAAACTGGATTTGGCCGCAGGCGTCGATGTCCAGATCAAGTTGAGCTGACCGCAAAGCGAGCGGTATCGGTAGATCGGTAGTAAGCAGAATAGATACGGTGAAGTGCGCTTCCCGGTGAGTTGAGGAGATGGCAATGGCGATGGGTTTAATCGGGAAGAAACGCGGCATGACCCGGGTCTTTACCGCTGATGGTGAATCGATTCCGGTTACGGTGATCGTCGTTGAGCCGAACATTGTGACGCAAGTGAAAAGCGTGGAGCAGGATGGTTACCGCGCGCTGCAAGTCGCAACGGGTTCGCGTCGGCCAGGCCGTGTGACCAAAGCTTTGGCGGGGCAATACGCCAAGGCCAATGTCGCGCCGGGGCGCAAATTGCGTGAATTCCGCGTTGGTGAAAAAGAACTCGCGGATACGGGTATTGCGGCGGCCTTCAAGGTGGATTTGTTTAAAGAAGGCCAGTTGGTGGACATCACGGGTGTGTCGATGGGTAAGGGTTTTGCGGGCACCATCAAGCGCCACCACTTCACCATGGGCGATGCCACGCACGGTAACTCGCGTGCGCATCGTGCCCCCGGTTCGATCGGTCAGCGCCAAACTCCGGGCCGCGTATTCAAAGGTAAAAAAATGGCGGGCCATTTAGGCAACAAGCGCCGTACGGCGCAGAACCTTGTGGTTGTGCGCGTCGATGTCGAGCGCAACGTGCTGTTGGTCAAAGGTGCGGTGCCCGGTTCGAAGGGTGGTGATGTTATCGTGCGGCCGGCTGCGAAATCCGGCGCCTGAGGAATTGAATATGGAACTGCAAATAACAAATGGCGGCGGCAAGGCCGGCAAAAATATCACAGTCTCGGACGAAGCGTTTGCGCGTGAGTATAACGAGCCGCTCATCCATCAAGTGGTAACCGCCTATCTTGCGGCCGGACGTTCCGGCACGCATGCGCAAAAAACGCGTTCGCAAGTGCGCGGTGGTGGTCGCAAGCCTTATGCCCAAAAAGGCACGGGACAAGCGCGCGCCGGGACGATTCGCTCGCCGTTGTGGCGTGGCGGCGGAAAGATCTTTGCCGCTGTGACACAAGACTATTCGCAGAAAGTAAACAAGAAAATGTATCGCGCGGCACTCAGTTCCATCATCTCGGAACTCGTACGTCAAGGTCGCCTGATCGTGGTTGAAGATCTGTCACTGTCCGCTCCCAAGACCAAAGAGCTGGCCGCGAAGATGTCTGCGATGGGTCTGGTGGATGCATTGCTGGTGACTGAGCAGACGGACATCAACCTGATGTTGGCCTCGCGCAATATCCATCGCATCAACGCATGCGCGGTCAGTGAGATTAACCCGGTCAGCTTGATTAAGCAGGATAAGGTATTGATCACTCCGGGCGCGGTTAAAAAGCTTCAGGAGATGTTGGCATGACTACGCATCTGACCCATTTAGAAAATGTATTGCTCGCGCCGCATGTCACCGAGAAGGCCACGCGCCTGGCTGACAAGCACAAGACGTATGTATTCAAAGTGCAAAAAGAAGCTGACAAGGCGACGATCAAGCGCGCGGCTGAAGCCATGTTCAGCGTAAAAGTGAATAGCGTGCGCGTCGTAAATGTAAAAGGAAAAATGAAGCGCGCAGGTGGCCGTCCCGGTGGTCGCTCAAGCTGGAAAAAAGCTTATGTCACGTTGATGGAAGGTTTCGACATCAACTTCATGGGTAAAGAGTAAGCGCGAATTTAGATCGCAAGTTTGAAGGAATAAGCCAATGCCGTTGCTTAAAGTAAAACCCACCTCACCTGGCCGCCGCGCGGTCGTAAAAGTGGTGCCCGTGGGGTTGCACAAAGGTGCGCCGTATGCGCCGCTGCTGGAGAAAAAGAACAAGACCGGCGGCCGCAATAACAATGGGCGTATCACGACTCGACATGTCGGTGGCGGTCACAAGCAGCATTACCGTGTCATCGACATGAAGCGCGACAAGGATGGTATTCCTGCTCATGTTGAGCGGTTGGAATACGATCCCAATCGCAGCGCGCATATTGCATTGGTGCTGTACGCGGATGGCGAACGCCGCTACATGATTGCTGCCAAGGGCATGCAACCCGGAACCGAAATAATTTCCGGGCCGGAAGCGCAGATCAAGCCGGGGAATTGTTTGCAGGTGCGCAATATTCCTGTCGGTACGACGGTTCACTGTGTTGAGCTTAAGCCAGGTAAAGGCGCGCAATTGGGACGCAGCGCGGGAGCGGGTGTACAGCTGATTGCGAAAGAAGGCGATTACGCGACTATTCGTATGCGCTCGGGTGAAATGCGTAAAGTCCATCTAGAGTGCAAAGCGACCATAGGTGAGGTCGGCAACGAAGAACACAATTTGCGCTCGCTGGGTAAAGCCGGCGCCTCACGCTGGCGAGGCATCCGGCCGACGGTACGCGGCACCGCGATGAATCCAGTGGATCATCCGCACGGCGGTGGTGAAGGCCGCACCAAGGGTGGACGGCATCCGGTATCGCCTTGGGGTGTTCCGACCAAGGGTTACAAGACGCGTGCGAACAAGCGCACTAATCACATGATCGTGCGTGATCGTCGCAAGTAATAGCTTAAAGAGGATTTGATCCGTGGCACGTTCAATTAAGAAAGGTCCGTTCGTCGATTTGCATCTTGCGAAAAAAGTGCAGCAGGCGATTGATACCAGTAGCAAGAAGCCGATCAAGACTTGGTCGCGGCGTTCCATGGTCATTCCTGAGATGGTTGGAATGACAATCGCCATACATAACGGCAAGCAACACGTGCCGGTATTTGTTACGGAAAATATGGTGGGTTACAAACTCGGTGAATTTTCCCCGACACGTACCTTCCGTGGACACAGTGGCGATAAAAAAGTAGCCAAGGCTTAAGTCACGACAAGAAGTTCAAAGTAAGAGGCAGCAACGATGGAAGCAGCGGCGAAATTGAAGTTTTGTCGGATCTCCGCCCAAAAGGCGCGGCTGGTTGCGGATCAAGTGCGCGGCCTGCCGGTGGAGCGTGCATTAAACATATTGCGCTTCAGCACTAAAAAAGCGGCGCATTTGGTCATAAAAGTTCTGGAATCCGCGATTGCGAATGCAGAGCATAACGAAGGCGCGGATGTTGACGAACTGAAAGTCAAAACCATTTGCGTCGATGAGGGCCCAAGCTACAAGCGGATGATGCCGCGAGCGAAGGGACGTGGTAATCGGATTCTTAAGCGCACCAGCCACATTACCGTGGCGGTGGCAGACAAGTAAGAGCGAGGCAGTAATGGGCCATAAAGTTCACCCTACCGGTTTCCGGCTTGGCATTATCAAAGACTGGACGTCGACGTGGTATGCCGATTCCAAGAATTTTCCGGAATTTCTAAACGCGGATTTAAAAGTGCGCGCGTTTATCAAGGAAAAACTCAAGCAGGCCTCCGTCAGCCGTGTGCAAATCGAGCGCCCGGCGCGTAATGCGCGCATCACCATACATACGGCGCGTCCCGGTATCGTGATCGGCAAGAAAGGCGAGGATGTGGAATCGCTGCGTCAGCAAGTCTCCAAGATGATGGGTGTGCCGGTGCATATCAATATCGAGGAAGTGCGCAAACCCGAGCTGGACGCTTACTTGGTCGCGGAGAGCGTTGCGCAACAGTTGGAACGCCGTATCATGTTCCGCCGCGCAATGAAACGCGCTGTGACCAATGCCATGCGCTTGGGTGCGAAAGGCGTGAAAATTTGCGTGGCCGGGCGTTTGAACGGTTCTGAAATTGCGCGCACCGAATGGTATCGCGAAGGCCGTGTTCCGCTGCATACACTGCGCGCGGACATTGATTATGGCTTCGCTGAAGCGAATACGACCTATGGAATTATTGGCGTGAAGTTGTGGATCTTTAAAGGCGAGGTATTCGATACCAAGCCGCAAGATGTGAATACCACGGCCGAAAAAGCCGCAACGAACTAACCGTTAAAAGGCATTACCATGCTGCAGCCCAAGCGCACTAAATTTCGTAAACAGATGAAAGGCCGTAACCGCGGTTTTGCAACCGCGGGTAACCAGGTCAGTTTTGGTGATTACGGTCTTAAAGCCACCACGCGTGGTCAGCTCACCCAGCGCCAGTTGGAAGCCGCGCGACGGGCCATGAGCCGGCATATCAAGCGTGGCGGAAAAATCTATATTCGCGTATTTCCTGACAAGCCGATCAGCAGAAAGCCGCTGGAAGTACGTATGGGTAGTGGTAAGGGTAATGTCGAGTACTGGGTTGCGCCAATTAAGCCCGGTTTTGTGCTTTATGAAATGGACGGCGTCACCGAAGAAACCGCGCGTGAAGCTTTCCGTTTGGCGGCGGCAAAACTGCCGTTTCGAACCACCTTTGTAACGCGAACGGTGATGTGATGAACGCGCAAGAATTACGAGCTAAAAAGCCGGCGGATCTGAGTACGGACCTGACTGCGCTACTGAAAGAACAGTTTAATTTACGTATGCAGAAGGCAACCGGCCAGTTGAGCAAGACGAGTCAGTTGAAAGCCGTGCGCCGCGATATTGCGCGGGTCAAAATGGTGTTAAACGAGAAGCAAACTGCAGGTAGTGGATCATGACGGAACAAGAAAAAACAGCACGTACCATGAGCGGACGCGTGGTCAGCGACAAGATGGATAAAACCATTACGGTCTTGATTGAACGCCGTGTACCACATCCCGTTTATGGTAAATATGTGCGCCGCAGTACCAAGATCCACGCGCATGATCAGAACAATGAGTGTAAAGAAGGCGATACGGTCGTGATTGAGCCGTGTCGGCCACTGGCTAAAACAAAGTCCTGGCGCTTGGTCAAGATTTTGGAGAAAGCCAAAGAGCAGTAGCAGAATCGCTGGTGCTTTCACGAAACTATTCATGGTATGATTCGCCCCCTTTTTTGAGGGTCGGATCGGAGTGCTATTCGGCCTTTGTTGGAGATGCGTAAATGATTCAAGTGCGAACCAGTTTGGAGGCGGCGGACA
>CAZHHW010000161.1:0-5271 GCA_964532385.1 uncultured Gammaproteobacteria bacterium
CCTATCGTTCCGACATTCACGTGCGGCTTCGTACGTTCGAATTTACCCTTGGACACGGCTTCGCACCTCTCTCAATCTAAACACTGAATTTATGGGGTCAGACATCCCTGCACGCGACGCATCGCGCGCACTGTTTCATCAATTACTATTGCTTCGACTTCTTGATTACCGCCTGAGCGACACTGGCCGGAGCTTCGGTGTAATGGCCGAATTCCATGGTATAGGTCGCGCGGCCTTGGGTCGCGGAACGCAAATCCGTGGAGTAACCGAACATTTCTGCAAGCGGAACTTCCGCACGCACCACTTTGCCGGAAATCGAATCTTCCATCGCCTGAATGACACCGCGGCGGCGATTCAAGTCACCAATCACATCGCCCATGTTTTGCTCGGGCGTGACCACCTCAACCTTCATGATCGGCTCGAGCAACACGGGGCTGGCTTTTGCGCAGCCATCTTTAAAGCCCATGGAGCCGGCGATTTTAAACGCCATTTCATTGGAGTCAACATCATGATACGAGCCGTCGAAGATGGTTACCTTCACGTCCACGACCGGATACCCGGCGAGCACGCCATTTTGCAATTGCTCTTCAATACCTTTTTGTACCGCCGGAATGTATTCGCGCGGCACGGTACCACCGACCACCTCATTAACGAATTCGAAACCTTTACCCACTTCCTGCGGCTCAATACGCAACCACACATGACCATACTGTCCACGGCCACCGGACTGGCGCACGAACTTGCCTTCGCTTTCGACCGACTTGCGAATGGTTTCGCGGTAGGCGACCTGCGGCGCTCCGACATTCGCTTCAACCTTGAATTCGCGGCGCATGCGCTCGACCAGAACTTCAAGATGCAATTCACCCATACCGGAAATAATCGTCTGACCGGTTTCCTCGTCGGACCGCACGCGGAACGACGGATCTTCCTGCGCCAATTTACTCAGCGCGATACCCATCTTTTCCTGATCGGGTTTGGTCTTGGGCTCAATCGCAACGGAAATCACCGGCTCGGGGAATTCCATGCGCTCCAACGTAATGATGGCGTCCAAGCTGCACAAGGTGTCGCCCGTCGTCACATCTTTGAGGCCCACCGCAGCGGCAATGTCGCCCGCACGCACTTCTTTTAATTCTTCGCGTGTGTTGGCGTGCATCTGCACCATGCGGCCAATACGCTCTTTGCGATCCTTGACCGGGTTATATAAGGTGTCGCCCGAATTCAGTACGCCCGAATACACACGGAAAAATGTCAACGTACCGACAAACGGATCGGTCATGATCTTAAATGCAAGCGCGGCAAACGGCTCTTCGTCAGAGGCATGACGCTCGGCTTCAGTCCCGTCTTTGTCGTCGAGATGGCCGACAATCGGCGGCACATCGATCGGTGCAGGCAGGAAATGAACCACCGCATCCAACGCGGCTTGCACGCCTTTATTCTTGAACGCTGAACCACACAACACCGGCACAATTTCCATTTTGATGTTGCGCTCGCGCAACCCGGCAATGATCTCTTCGGTGGTCAATGCAATACCGCCGAGATATTTTTCCGACAAGGCTTCATTCGCTTCGGCAGCCGCTTCCACCATCTTGTCGTGCCAATCGTTGCACGCCGCGACCATATCCGCGGGTATTTCCTTTTCCTCAAACTTCATGCCCTGAGATGCGTCATCCCAATAAATAGCCTTCATCTTGATCAGATCGACGACGCCGACAAATTTTTCTTCCTGACCAATAGGCAATTGCAGCGGTACCGGCCGGGCACCCAGGCGCTCGCGCAGCTGTTTCACCACATTCAGGAAATTCGCACCGGCGCGATCCATCTTATTGACGAACGCAAGGCGCGGGACATGATATTTATTGGCTTGGCGCCAGACCGTCTCAGACTGCGGCTGCACACCGCCGACGGCACATAATACGAAAATCGCACCGTCGAGTACGCGCAACGAGCGTTCGACTTCGATCGTGAAGTCCACGTGCCCGGGGGTATCGATAATATTAAAGCGATGTTCAGGAAACTGCTTGGCCATGCCACTCCAGAAGCAGGTCGTGGCGGCGGCGGTAATCGTGATGCCGCGCTCCTGTTCCTGCTCCATCCAGTCCATGGTGGCCGCGCCATCATGGACTTCGCCGATTTTATGCGACACACCGGTATAAAACAGAATGCGTTCTGTGGCCGTGGTTTTTCCGGCGTCAATATGCGCCATGATACCGATGTTGCGGTAACGCTCGATGGGAGTTTTGCGGGCCACGGAAAAAACCTCTAACTAAAATCTGCAATGTTGTGCTGTTACTACCAGCGATAATGAGCGAAAGCCTTATTGGCTTCGGCCATGCGGTGTACGTCTTCACGCTTTCTTACCGCTGTGCCCTTGCTCTCGGCGGCGTCCATAATCTCACCGGCCAAACGCATGCCCATCGACTTCTCGCTGCGTGCGCGCGCCGCTTCTACTAACCAGCGCATGGCCAAGGCATTCCGGCGCTCTGAACGCACTTCGACAGGAACCTGGTAGGTCGCACCACCGACACGGCGGGACTTGACTTCAACCATGGGGCGGACATTATCCAGCGCCTTGGTCAAGAGCTCGCGCGGGTCGGTCTTTTTCTTTTCTTCGATACGCACCAGCGCGCCGTAGATGATCCTCTCGGCAACAGACTTCTTGCCGCTTTTCATCACGGTATTGATGAATTTGGAAAGCAATACGTCACCGAATTTCGGATCCGGAATGACCGCTCGTTTTGCTGCAACTCTTCTACGCGCCATACGCTGAATATTCCTATTTAAATCTTGCCGGGCGGATTAAGACTTGGGCCGTTTCGCGCCGTATTTGGAACGGCTCTGCTTACGATTTTGCACACCCGAGGTATCGAGACTGCCGCGCACCACGTGGTAGCGCACACCGGGCAGATCTTTTACGCGGCCGCCGCGAATCAACACCACGGAGTGTTCTTGCAAATTATGACCTTCACCACCGATATAAGTGATGACTTCGAAACCATTGGTCAGGCGCACCTTGGCCACTTTGCGCAATGCGGAATTCGGCTTTTTCGGGGTCGTGGTATACACGCGCGTGCACACGCCACGCTTCTGCGGGCAGGACTCCAGCGCCGGCATTTTGCTTTTCTTGACGACTCGTACGCGTGGTTTGCGCACCAACTGGTTGACTGTGGCCATTATTTACTCCAACCCTCTAAATAAAACGACAGGCAGGGAATCCCGGCCTGTCTGTAAGGAGCGGGGATTTTAGGCAGACACTTAAGGACTGTCAAGCGCGAACGAAAACTTATATTGGTTGCGTTCCTGCTTTTGCCGTCTTATCCCCGTTCGAATTTGTTTTTTCCAAATCTCCTCTATGAAATAGCCACCGCTTCGCGGCAACTATTCCATGATTTCTTCCACTTCACTTCCCGCCGCCTCTCCCAGTCCGCGGGCGGATTGCTCGGTCATACCTCCGGCCTCCATGCGCCGGCGGCGGCGTTCCAGGTGGTAGGCCATACCCGTACCTGCCGGGATAAGGCGCCCAACGATAACGTTTTCCTTCAAGCCGCGCAGCAAATCGACCCGGCCTGTCACGGACGCCTCGGTCAACACACGCGTGGTTTCCTGGAAGGACGCCGCCGAGATGAACGAATCGGTGCCCAGCGAGGCCTTGGTAATGCCGTGCAACAACGGCTCGACCATTGCGGCCTGCTTGCCGGCGGCAATGACACGATCATTTTCTTCGCCGACACGGTGGCGATCCAACTGCTCGCCTTTCAGATAGCGCGTATCGCCGGAGTACTTAATCTCCACCTTGCGCAACATCTGCCGCACGATGACTTCGATGTGCTTGTCGTTGATTTTCACGCCTTGCAGACGATAGACGTCTTGCACTTCGTTAACGATGTAGTTGGCCAAGGCTTCCACGCCCAACAAGCGCAAAATGTCGTGCGGATTGGGTGCGCCTTCCACAATGACTTCGCCGCGCTCCACATGCTCACCTTCAAATACCGTGATGTGGCGCCATTTAGGAATCATCTCCTCATGCGGCTCGCCGCCGTCGGCGGGTGTAATTAACAAGCGTTGCTTGCCCTTGGTCTCTTTTCCGAAGCTGACCGTACCGGTGATTTCCGCCAGGATCGACGGCTCTTTGGGTTTGCGGGCTTCAAACAGCTCGGCCACGCGCGGTAGACCGCCCGTGATGTCGCGGGTTTTGGAAGATTCCTGCGGCAAACGTGCAACCACGTCGCCCACGGCCACTTCGGTGCCGTCCTCGAGACTGACAATCGCACCGCCCGGCAAGAAGTAGCTGGCCGGAATTTCAGTACCCACCAGCAGCAGGTCTTTACCTTTTGCGTCGACGAGCTTGACAATCGGGCGCAGATCTTTCGCCGCACCGCCGCGTTGTTTCGGATCAGTCACGACCAGGCTGCTCAACCCGGTCACTTCGTCCACTTGACGCTGCACGGTCACGCCTTCGATGAAATCGAAGAACTTCACGCGTCCGGCGACCTCGGTGATGATCGGATGCGTATGTGGATCCCAGGTCGCAACAATGCGGCCCGGATTAACCTCGGCCCCGTCCTGCACGGAAATCACCGCACCGTACGGCAACTTGTAACGTTCGCGATCGCGACCATGCGCATCCACCACGGTAATTTCACCGGAGCGCGATACGGCCACCACGTTACCGCTCTTGTGCTCAACGATTTTAATGTTGTGCAGTTTGATCGTGCCTTTGGATTTCACTTCAATGTTATTGGCCGAAGCGGAACGCGAAGCCGCACCACCGATATGGAAGGTACGCATGGTCAGCTGCGTGCCCGGCTCGCCGATGGACTGCGCGGCAATCACACCGACCGCTTCGCCCATATTGACGAGATGCCCGCGTGCCAGGTCGCGACCATAACAGGACGCGCACACGCCGTAACGCGAACGGCAGGTGATGGTCGAACGCACCAGGAGTTGATCGACGCTCATTTCTTCGAGCAGGTCGACGATCTTCTCGTCGAGCAACGTACCGGCGCTGACGGCGACCTTGCCGTTGGACGTCGTCACATCCTGCGCCACCACACGGCCCAGTACGCGTTCACGTAAGGCTTCGACCACATCACCGCCTTCGATCAACGGAGTCATCATCAAACCATCGGTGGCGCCGCAATCGACTTCGGTAACCACCAAGTCTTGCGCGACGTCGACCAGACGCCGGGTCAGATACCCGGAGTTTGCGGTTTTGAGCGCGGTATCGGCCAAACCTTTGCGCGCGCCGTGCGTGGAAATAAAGTACTGCAACAC
>CAZHHW010000162.1:0-5148 GCA_964532385.1 uncultured Gammaproteobacteria bacterium
GCGACCCGAAGGTTCCGTGTTGAGCGACGGGTTAAAGCATTTTTTAATTGCTACGACCATTTTCTGATGTGTTTTTTGTAAATATGTCGCGTACCACCGCAACAACAAAAAGTATTAAGCAGAGTGCACCCATAGATATAACACCACCAATAGTTGACGGCTTTACGAAAGGCGCGTAACTACAGTATTTTTCCAGCAACAAAGTCTCTAAAAATGTACATGTCCCTCCAATGGAGACGACACCACTAAAAACAATGGCAGCAGCTAGGCAAGCGCTACTTGCATAGAATAGGTGCTTCGCCTTCAATCGAACGGCTGGCAAAAGTACTAATGCCAAGCCGACTGGAATGCCTCCAGCCACAGTGATGATTAGCAGCCAGGAAGATATTACTTGGTGTTGCATATATGCTCTAACGTTGTATCGCTACATCATTGCCCGAACGTACCATTCCTTCCCCTGCAAGGGGGAAGGTTAGGATGGGGGTGATTTAATCGGGCAGAGTACCTAACCTCCCCATCCCCGCCTTCCCCTTGCAGGGGAAGGGGTGCCTTATGTTGTTATTTGTAATTGTTCGCCACATTTATTATTACGCATCCCCCTACCGGAATTGCTGCAAGAACCTTAGGTCGTTATCGAAGAACAAACGCAAATCGTTCACGCCATAGCGCAACATCGCCAGGCGTTCGATACCCATGCCAAATGCAAATCCGGTGTAGCGTTCCGCGTCGATATTGACGTGCTTGAGCACGTTCGGATGCACCATGCCGCAACCGAGCACCTCAAGCCAGCCGCTGTTCTTGCACACGCGGCAACCCTGGGCGCCGCAGATGACGCAGCTCATGTCAACTTCCGCCGACGGCTCGGTGAATGGGAAATACGAAGGGCGCAGCCGCACCTGCAACTCTTTCTCAAAAAAGTTTTGCAGGAAGTCGTGCAGGATGCCTTTGAGATCGGCGAAGGTTACCGACTCGTCGATCATCAAGCCTTCGACTTGGTGAAACATCGGTGAATGCGTCACGTCCGAATCACAACGATACACACGGCCAGGCGCGATAATGCGTAGCGGCGGCGGACGGTCTTCCATCACGCGGATTTGCACCGGCGAAGTATGCGTGCGCAACAAGGTGTGCGCGTCGAAATAAAATGTATCATGCATCGCGCGTGCGGGATGTGACTCGGGAATGTTGAGGGCTTCAAAGTTGTGATAGTCATCTTCAATCTCCGGCCCCTCGGCGACTTCAAATCCCAAACCAGCGAACAATTCCTCGATGCGCTGGAGGGTGCGCGTGATCGGATGCAATCCACCGCTGTCTTGCCCGCGTCCCGGCAACGTGATATCGAGCGCCTCGGCGCGCAACTGTCCGTCCAAGTCGGCCGATTCCAGTTGCTGTTTGCGCGCATCGAGCGCGGCTTGCACCGCCTGCTTCGCGGTGTTGATGACCTGCCCGGCTTCACGGCGTTGTTCGGTGGGCAAGCTGCCGAGCTGCTTGAGCAAGTCGGTGAGCACACCGCTTTTGCCCAGATAATGCACGCGCACTTTATCCAGCGCCGCCAGGTCGGCACTGCTGGCGACGGCGGCCTGCGCAGCGGTGATAAGTTCGGTTACGTCTTGCACGGCTAGGACTCTCCCAATGCCACAGGCTGCTAGGGCATCACGTCATGACATTAACAATGACTGACAAAACAAAGGGGAAAGGTCGATGCGGCCTTTCCCCTTGCTATTACCTGGCGCGTGAAGCGCCAATACTTCAGTGCGTGTTAGGCAAGGCTGGCCTTGGCTTTTTCGGCCAAGGCAGCAAACGCGATCTTGTCGAATACGGCAAGATCCGCCAGCACTTTACGGTCAACCGCAACCGAGGCTTTCAACAATCCGTCGATCATGCGGCTGTACGACAACCCGCATTCACGGGCACCGGCATTGATACGCGCAATCCATAATGCACGGAACTGGCGCTTCTTCTGACGGCGGTCGCGATAAGCGTATTGACCGGCGCGCGTGACGGCTTGTTCAGCGATACGGAATACATTCTTACGGCGATTAAAATAGCCCTTCGCTTTGGCGAGGACTTTTTTGTGTCGGGCATGTGCGGTAACACCGCGTTTTACGCGTGGCATGGTGAAATCTCCTTAAGCAGTTGGCAGCAACGGGCGCAACCGCGCGACATCGGATTTATGCACCATTTCCATCGTACGCAAATGACGCTTACGTTTGGTGCTCTTCTTGGTCAGGATATGGTTGTGGAATGCTTGCGCGTGCTTGAAGCCGCCGGAGGCGGTCTTCTTGAAGCGCTTCGCAGCACCCCGATTGGTCTTTAACTTCGGCATTTTTCTAAACTCCAGGCAGTTAGTTTATCTAAATTTTAAGCGGTGGCTTCACCGCTTGTGACTGTCGCGCTAACGCCGCCCTTTTCTTTGCGTTTGGGCGCGATGACCATCACCATTTGCTTCCCTTCCAAGCGTGGGAATTGTTCGACCAATCCCACTTCTGTCAGGTCGGCTTCAAGACGCTTGAGCAAATTGACGCCCAGCTCTTGATGCTGCAACTCGCGACCGCGAAAACGCAGCGTGATCTTGGCCTTGTCGCCTTCGGTCAAAAACTTCACCAGATTGCGGAGTTTGATTTTGTAATCGCCCTCGTCGGTGGTGGGCCGGAATTTTACTTCCTTGACCTGGATCTGCTTTTGTTTCTTGCGTGCCGCATGTTGTTTCTTGTTCTGCTCAAAGATGTATTTGCCGAAGTCCATGACCCGGCAAACCGGCGGTTCGGCGTTGGGAGCGATTTCGACCAAGTCAAGCTCCGCTTCCGTAGCCAAACGCATTGCTTCAACAATGCTCACAACACCGGGGGATTCCCCGTCCGCGCCGATCAAACGCACTTCCTGCGCAGTGATCTCCTCGTTGAGCCGAACCTTCTTATCCGCAGAGATAGTTTTAATCCTCCAAAGTAATACGGCCACGGCTGCTCACTTCGGCGGCCAGCTTTTCGCTGAAGGCTTGGAACGACATGCTGCCCAAGTCTTTACCGCTACGTGTGCGCACCGCGACCGTTTCAGTTTCCATTTCACGATCCCCCACCACCAGCAGGTAGGGAACCTTCTGTAACGTGTGCTCGCGGATTTTATAGCCGATCTTCTCGTTTCTCAAGTCTGATTCGACCCGGAAGCTTTGTTTCGTCAGGAATTGTTCAATCTTTGTAATGTAGTTGGCCTGCCGATCGGTAATATTCATCACCACCGCCTGCACCGGCGCCAGCCAGGCCGGGAACGCGCCCGCGTGTTCTTCAATGAGAATTCCGATGAAGCGCTCCAACGAACCGAGAATCGCACGGTGCAACATGATCGGCACCTGGCGGCTGCTGTCTTCGCCGATGTAGGTCGCGCCGAGTCGCTCCGGCAACACCGGATCAAACTGGATGGTGCCGCATTGCCATACGCGACCGATGCAATCCTTCAATGAGAATTCGATCTTGGGTCCGTAAAACGCACCCTCGCCGGGTTGTAAATCCCAGTTTAGCTTTTTGGAATTCAATGCCTGTTCGAGCGCATGCTCGGCTTTGTCCCACGCTTCATCGGACCCGACGCGCTTGACGGGACGCGTCGATAGCTTCACCAAAATGTCTTTAAAACCAAAGTCCGCGTACACCTCTTGCAGAAAATCGATGAACTTGCCGACTTCATCCTGCACCTGCGCTTCGGTGCAAAAAATATGCGCATCGTCTTGCACGAAACCGCGCACGCGCATGATGCCGTGCAGCGCGCCCGAAGGTTCATTGCGATGGCACGAGCCGAATTCCGCCAAGCGTAATGGCAGCTCGCGATAGCTTTTCAGGCCCTGATTGAAAATCTGGATGTGGCCCGGGCAGTTCATCGGTTTCACTGCGTAATCGCGGTTTTCCGAAGCCGTAGTAAACATGTTCTCGCGATAATTTTCCCAGTGGCCGGATTTTTCCCACAACACGCGATCCAGCACTTGTGGCGTACGCACTTCCTGATAACCGCGCGCAGTGAGCTTGGCGCGCATGTATTGCTCGACCACTTGCCAAATCACCCAACCCTTGGGGTGCCAGAACACCATGCCGGGTGCTTCTTCCTGCAAATGAAATAAATCGAGGTGCTTGCCGATCTTGCGATGATCGCGCTTCTCGGCTTCTTCGATGCGCGTCAGATAATCTTCGAGATCTTTCTTGTTGACCCACGCGGTGCCGTAGATGCGTTGCAGCATCTCGTTCTTGGCATCGCCGCGCCAATACGCGCCAGCGACTTTGGTGAGCTTGAACACTTTGAGCTTGGAGGTACGCGGCACATGCGGCCCCCGGCACAAGTCGATGAAATCGCCTTGGCGATACAGCGAAATATCTTCGGCCTTGGGTATGTCGGCGATGATACGCGCTTTGTATTCCTCGCCCATATTGCGGAAGAATTCCACCGCCGCGTCGCGCGGCATCACGCTGCGTTCGACCACCAGATCCTGCTGCGAAATCTCCAGCATTTTCTTTTCGATGGCGGCCAGATCGTCGGGCGTAAAACCTTTGGGATAGGAAAAGTCGTAGAAGAACCCGTCTTCAATGACCGGACCGATGGTCACCTGTGCATCCGGATGCAACTGCTTCACAGCCTGCGCCAACAGGTGCGCCGTGGAATGACGGATCACATCCAGCGCTTCGGGACTCTTCTCGGTGATGATGGCGAGATGCGCGTCGTTATCAATGAGGTACGAGGTATCGACCAGACGGTCGTTCACCTTGCCTGCCAACGCGGCCTTGGCCAGACCGGGGCCGATCGACGACGCTACATCGAACACCGTGACCGGTGCGGGGAATGTACGCTGACTACCGTCAGGAAGAGTGATTACCGGCATGGGATATAGTTTGATAAAAACCGCCGCTTCACGCCTTGGGCGTTTTCACGGCATACATTCCAGAATTCCTGGAAATTAGCCGCTGCGCGCATCCTGCGCTCTCGCGGCATACACTCCATCCATGGAGATTCGCCGCTTCGCACATCCGTGTGCTCTCGCGGCATACACTCCATCCATGGAGATAAAAAAGCACTGTAAGGACAGTGCTGTGAATTTGGTAGGCGCGATTGGAGTTGAACCAACGACCCCCACCATGTCAAGGTGGTGCTCTAACCAACTGAGCTACGCGC
>CAZHHW010000163.1:0-5039 GCA_964532385.1 uncultured Gammaproteobacteria bacterium
CCACCTCACCCGCGCGCGCCGAACACGAAAATTGTCTGGTGCTGAAACGCGGCGCAATTGGCGCCCTGGATTTGTATGACTGGTGGAACAAAGCGCGACGCGGCAAAGCGCCCAAACGGCGCACGCTGAAAATCGCACTCCTCAGCGAGGACCACGCCACGGTTGTTCTGACCTGGCGCTTTTTCAACGTGCGCCCCGTCGCGCTGGCTTATTCACCATTGCGCGCGAACGAAGGCGGAATTCTCATCGAAACGCTGAGCTTGGCTTTTGAACGCATGGCAATGCAATGAGTTACAGGCACCTTAGGGCCGTATAAAAAATAGCCGCACCCCTCCCACATCCACCAAGCAGACCGGTACTGTTTCTGAGTTTCAGGATTTTCTAAATAACGTCGTATTCCCGAACCTCCTCAATACTGTCTTGCTAAATATTCACCACTCAATGGCTAATATTCGTCCATGCATCAGAGAAATATCACTCAGCATGTGCGCAAGGCACTGAGCGACACGCCGGTCATCCTGAACGGCGCGCGCCAAAGGCATTGCTGCTCAGCGCGTTACCGATTAGCGCGCTGTGGCGGATGACTTAATCGTGCTCATGTGTGGAATGCAATAACGCAAGCCTGACCCGAATCCCGAATTCCTCGCATATTGGTAAACAACCGCGACCGACAGGGCGCAGAGTGGATGGAATTTTTGTCCCCCCACAGGTTAATATCACGGCGGCTAAAAGAGAAAAGACGATGGCTAAGGGTTCCAATCAACGCAGCACGTTGATCGAGAAGATCGACCACCCTCCCGCCGGAACGGGTGGATGAAGTCGAAGACTTCGTGGATCTTTTGCGGCAAAAGGATCAGGACTGGCAGCTCACGTACGCGGCCACGAAGACGGCAGAGCCGAGCTTGAAAAAAGTGTGGGGCAACCCGGACAATGCTGACTATGACGCGCTTTGAGTTCGGCGCGATTATTCTGGTGCCGTTTCCATTCACCGATCAGTCCACCCGCAAGAAGCGCCCGGCTTCGATGATCGGAGAAGTCATCATTCAGGATTAAAACGGCGGGACTGCTTAGCCTCGGCCATCAAACCAGTCATTACGACCATTGAAAAGAATCTGGTCATAAAACCCATGGGCAAGCTCAACGATAACGACCGGGGCGCGTTGCGAGAAAACTAGAAGGAGATTCTGGGGTAGTCATTCGGCGCAATCAATAATGATTGCGCCCTACTTGCTGTTGTATCGCTTGGTAGTTTACCGCATGAAAAGGCACGCACACATGAAGCGCAAACGAATCCACTCCCAGAATTTAACTACTGAGAAAAACGACCCAAAGACTCGACCAGAAAAAGCACGTCGTGCCTCGTCCTTTGGAGAAGCAATCCAAGAGTTCACACAGCATGTCGAAAGTCTCGCCAGGGCTTCTGATATCACGATGAAAACCATGGCGGGCACCACAAAAAAGGCGAAAAAATCTTTAGACGATTTCATGAAGGCTAAGGGTGTTCGTACGGTGGAGAAGGATGGTTCTGAATCGTATCGAATCAAACCAGAAGATCTGACTTCTTTTAAGCGCCACGTTAAAGACTTATTTTCGTCTGCACTAGCGCTGAGGAATGTGCCGCGCATGTTCTTATCTTCTCTGGTGCATCACTATGACGCCTACCTTGGTCACCTGCTGCGAGTAGCCTATTACGTTAAACCGGAATTGCTTAACGCCTCACAGCGACATTTAACTTTCACCGAACTTGTTGCTCTGACCTCAGTTGATGCCGCGCGCGATTTCATTATTGAGAAGGAGGTGGAGACTGTCATCCGTGATAGTCACAGTGCTCAATTTGATTGGATGGAGTCGCACTTCACATTGACCTTGCGGAAGGAATTGCCGGCCTGGCCGCGATTTATTGAGATAACCGAAAGACGTAACTTGTTTGTTCACTGCGATGGAATCGTGTCATCGCAGTACCTCTCCGTCTGTAGAAAGCACGGCGTCACACTACCCAAGGATCTCAAACATGGGGACGATCTCAACGTATCGCCAGAATACTTCTCAAGCGCGGTCGAATGCATACTAGAAATCGGCATCAAATTGGGAAATGTGTTGTGGAGAAAATTACAACCAGACATGTTGCA
Organism: uncultured Gammaproteobacteria bacterium; assembly: GCA_964532385.1. GTDB lineage: Bacteria > Pseudomonadota > Gammaproteobacteria > SG8-11 > SG8-11 > UBA6921. Next base: position 2,130 of record CAZHHW010000163.1, read on the forward strand.
GGATGCTGACAAACATTTGCACAGATCAACCTACACGGCTCTTACAGAGGAGTGGTACTCCTTGGCGAAGGTTCTTCTTCACTTCGCGGTTGATACGCTGAAGAAGCAGTCCTCGGAGGAGAGTCGCTGCATGAATCTCATCAATCTCGCGATAGCGCACAACTTCTCGGGGGAACGCGAACAAGCCCTGGCGATACTGAAAAGTAACGACTGGTCTGCTTCAGAAGACAAGTTCAAACTTGCCGTGGCGGTCCTTGAGCACAGACACTCTGATGCCGTACACCTCATGAAGCGCATTGGCACACACGGATCCGTTACCCGTACGGATTACTCCACATGGCCACTATTTAAAGAGTTTCGGCACAAACCAGAATTCCTGGCTACATATCGTGATTTGTTTGGTGAGGATTTCATTCTTCCAAAAGTAGAACAGGAACAAAAACAGCATGAAACAACGACGAAACCGCCTGCAAAGACAAGAAAAAAGAGGGCGGTTTTATTTTCGACAAGAGTTAAGAAAGGAAAAAAGGCGTGACCTTTATACCGAAATCACCGCGAACAAAAGGAAACAGATTTATTTCCGCACGAAACCACTGCAACAAAATAAATCTGACCCTTTTCCCGCAAACTAAAACACCAATTGATATCGAGCTCCAGCGCCTTTGCCGAGGCGTTGCTGCAAGGCAAGGGTCAAGTGGCAAGGCAAGGGTCATGCATCACGACATTACGACATCACGCCACGCGATCAAGTTTGGTCCGCGAGGCTGCGAAGCTCAACGCTATCGTCCATGGCGAAATTCTTGAGTGTGCGGTAACCGCGCGCCGGGGTGATGATGGTTCGCGAAAGCACATTCTTCTCGCCGAGCTGGCGTGTGACTTCCTCGAATCCTTTGAGATTAGACGGCGGAGACTCGCTCCATTTGCACTCGATCAGTTTGAGTTTTTCTCCCACGGTGACAACGAAGTCGACTTCATGGCCATGGTGGTCGCGATAGTAGTAAACGGAAGGCGTGAGTGCGCGATTGGCGTACCAGCGCACGATCTGGCCCATCACGTGGGTTTCAAAAAATGCGCCGAGCAACGCGCTCTGGCGCAGGTCGTTGGCGGTGCGAATCCCAGCGAGGTAACACGCAAGCCCGGTGTCAAGCATGTACAGCTTAGGTGTCTTGACCAGGCGCTTGCCGATATTGGAATAGTAAGGTTCGAGCAGGCGCACGACATTGGATGCTTCGAGTACCGAGATCCAGCTCTTGATTGTGTTTGGACTCACGCCCAGATCGGAGGCGAAGCTGCTGTATGACAATAACTGGCCCGTGCGAATCGCGACTAGGCGCACGAAACGATCGAAGTCGCGCAGACTTTTTACCTGAAGCACCTGGCGCACATCGCGCTCCAGATAGGTCACGAGGTAATCAGCGTAGAAGCGCTGCGGATCAAGCGACTTGGCGTGCAGCTCCGGATAACCGCCGTGCACGATCCAGTCAAGCAATTGCGCGCCTTCGGCGGTCTTTCGACTCCAGCGCTCCAATTCTGCGACGGACAATGAATGGCAATCGAGAACTGCCACGCGCCCCGCCAAGCTTTCGGTCACGCCTTGCATAAGTGCGAACTTTTGCGAGCCGGTGAGCAGATAGAGCCCGTTGCGATCACGTTGCTGGTCGATTGCGTTTTTAACGTAACGCAGTAAGCGCGGCGCGTACTGCACTTCGTCGACGATCAGCGGCGCGGGATGCCGCTCCAGAAACTGGCTCCCGGAGTCTTCGGCTTCCGCCGCCTGATTTGGGAGGTCGAGCGAAACGTAGTGGTAATCGGGAAAGCTATGGCGCAGCACGCTGGTTTTACCCGCTTGCCGGCAGCCAGTGACAATAAGCGCCGGTCGCTGCTGCGCAATCGCCGTTAATACGGGCTGAATTTCTCTTTCAATCCACATGGTTGGGTATTTTGCAGTGGCACTGATGAATTATCAATAGTTGGCGTGCAGGATAGGAGTTACTGCCAAATGGGGGATGTGAAAGTGAGCGAAACTACATTTTTTATCGACCAACCTTCGGCAGCGCTCCCAGCGTGCGAGCAAACTCCAGCATATCTTCCAACCACGCCAGCCGTTGCTCGGGCGGGCGTCGCACGCAGCCAAAAAACGATTACGCCGTGGAGTGAGTGATCTATAACAACCACCGCGCTGCGAGGCTATTTTCCCCTACGCCTTCCTGTAAACCTGCGCCCCCTGCTTCACAAACTCCACCGCCTTTTCCTGCATGCCTTTCTGCAGCGCTTCGGCTTCGCTCAGGCTGTTCGCCTGCGCATAGTCGCGCACATCCTGCGTGATTTTCATCGAGCAGAAGTTCGGTCCGCACATGCTGCAGAAGTGTGCGGCTTTGTGGGCTTCTTTGGGCATGGTCTCGTCGTGGAATTCTCTGGCCTTGTCCGGGTCGAGACCCAAGTTGAATTGGTCTTCCCAGCGGAATTCGAATCTTGCTTTGCTCAACGCGTTGTCTTGCAACTGCGCGCCGGGGAATCCTTTGGCTAAATCAGCGGCGTGCGCGGCGATTTTATAGGCGATGATGCCGTCGCGTACGTCTTGTTTGTTCGGGAGGCCCAAGTGTTCTTTGGGCGTCACGTAGCACAGCATTGCGGTACCGTACCAACCGATTTGCGCGGCGCCGATGGCGCTGGTGATGTGGTCGTAGCCGGGAGCGATGTCGGTAGTCAATGGCCCGAGCGTGTAGAACGGCGCTTCGAAGCAGTCGCTGAGTTCTTTTTCCATATTCTCTTTGATGAGCTGCATCGGCACGTGGCCGGGACCTTCGATCATGGTTTGAACATCATGCGCCCACGCGATCTTGGTGAGCTCGCCCAGCGTTTCGAGTTCGCCGAATTGCGCGGCGTCGTTGGCGTCTGCGATGCAGCCGG
>CAZHHW010000164.1:0-5037 GCA_964532385.1 uncultured Gammaproteobacteria bacterium
TTTTTGTTTGGAATGTTTGTCGGGTTGGATCGAGTCCTTCGATTTCGCCCAACGATTTACTTGCTCTCATTCTCCGCTACACTCACGGTGGCATTTTACTATACCAACGGACTCCTCTTTGGAGCGAGATATGGGCAGTTAAGTGACGCGGCAATGCAATTTGAACAAAAATCAGCCGTGATCACGGGATTTTTTTTTCAGTTCATGAATTATCCGCTCGGTTACATCATCACTTATCCCGGGATATTAGCTGTAAACGTTCTTGGTCCTATCCTGAATTATGGATATTGGTCAGACTATTTTTCAATACTGAACCTATCTCAATTGTCGCTCCAAGTTTCGTCCTTATTATTTAGTATTCTTCTTACAATAACTTTGCTGAGTTATATGCGGCGACTACTTGCATGTGGTCGATTTTCTTGGCGGAAAGATGCAAAAAATCCTTTGAAGTTATTTATGTTTTATACATTAGTTTCATGTGTTCTACCCTTATCTCAACATCGCTACTTATTGCCTATCTATCCGGCTGTGGTTTTAGCGTTTTTACTTTACGTAAAGCGCGAACCCCGTAAAGGTTAGCCCCCTTTTATGAATGATTATGGCATTAGCGTTTTAATATCCACCTATGATGGTGAGGCAGCGGTCAATTTGCAGGTATCTTTGAAAAGTGTTATCAAGCAACAATTACATCCACATGAAGTTGTACTTGTTGTTGATGAGCCGATTTCCGACGATCAACGTGCTGTGATTAAACAATTCGTAGAAGCTTCCGCCACTGTGGTTTGGAAGGTTATTTGGCTAGAACAGAATGTTGGAAGAGGTACAGCTAGAAATATTGTTCTAGAACAATGTTCATATCCCTTGATAGCAATAATGGATAGCGATGATATTTCATGTGCTGAGAGATTCTCCAACCAAGTCGCAATATTTAAAAAACTTCCGGATATTAGCTTGGTCGCAAGTTGGCAAATTGAATTCGATAACCTAGATGGATCAATCTTAGGGATAAAAAAATGCCCGGAGACCCACCAAAATATTGTGAGGGCATTGAAATGGAGAAATGTGATTCCTAATCCTTCAATTATGGTACGCAAAGACGCACTGTTAAAGGTTGGTGGTTACGGCAATTACAGAGATATGAATGAAGATTATGATCTTTTTATTAAGTTAATACAGATGGCAGCTAAATTATACTGTATTCAAAAGCCACTTATTAAAGTTCGTATTGATAAGAATCAAAGGAAACGACGCGGTGGATGGGATGTTATTCGTCAAGATCTAGTTTTTCGATGGCGCCACGTAAAAAGTGGATTTTTTAATCCACTCGTTGGGTTAGCATTAATTATTATCTACTTTATTTTTCGAGTAACTCCTCATCCTTTAAAAAAATTTATATATCTCCTTATACGCTCCAAACATTCCAGCGGGTAAAAACCTATACCATTTAATGGGAAATTAATTAGATAGGTTTGAAAAAATTAAATGAGATTAATCGCCAACGTTTGTGTATTAGTTTTGGGTCTATTCCCAATTAGCAGCGAAGGAATGTGCTGTGAATGACGACTTAGCAAAAATTAGGATTGTTAAGTTCGGTCGACGAGGGGCATCAGTGCATCAAGCGCCGCAACATTCCGAAGTTCCTTCTGAGCATCTGATTCTGGGGCCAAATCGTACTTCGCCGTGGATGACAGCAAGTGTACTTATGGCCTCCGATATCATCGGTATTTTGCTGGCTTGGTGCATTGCATTTTTTGTGCGCGACTTGTACGGCGGATATTTGTATTTAGATAACTATCTGCGTTTATGGCCTGCCTTAATGCTATTCGTATTTGCCAACGCGCTTGCGCGTTTATATCCAGGAACTAATTTTTTGCCGCCGGAAGAATTACGACGCATGTTCTACACGACCACCCTGGTTTTTTTGGTTATGGCCGTGGCGCTGTTTCTTACCAAAGGCGGTGACTTGTATTCGCGAACTACATTCCTTGCCGCATGGGGATTGGCGTTGGTTTCTGGCCCGGTCATGCGCAAGTTGATGCGAGAACTTTTTATGAAACGGGGGTGGTGGGGACAAGCTATTGTAATTTTGGGTGCGGGTGAAACAGGTCGCTCGGTGATTCAAGTATTGCGCGATTGGCCCAGCATGGGTCTCAAACCCTTTGTGATTTTGGACGACGACCCGGCAAAGCGTGGTGAGTTGCTGGGGGTACCCGTGATTGGCCCGCTTGATTTAGCTCCGGAAATCGCGCGTAAGCTGGGTATCCAGCGGGCCGTCATAGCAATGCCGGGTGTGGCGCGAGAAAAATTATTGAAGCTGGTGGAAACGCATTCGCACAGTTTTCCGCACTTGCTGATTGTGCCTGACCTGTTCGGGTTTTCTAGTTTGTGGGTCGATGCGCGCGATTTAGGCGGTGTGCTCGGCTTGGAGTTGCGTCAGAATTTGATGCTCAAAAGCCGTCGCTTCATGAAGCGGTTCCTCGACCTTGTGTTTACGGTGAGCACTGCTGTTCTCAGTATCCCGCTGATGTTGATCATCGCATTACTCATTAAGCTTAGCTCGCGTGGGCCAGTACTATTTGGGCAGACGCGCATTGGGCGCAACGGTGTGTGTTTCACCGCATGGAAGTTTCGCTCGATGTGCGAAAATGCGGAAATAATTTTGCAGGATTATTTAGGGGAGCACCCGGAGTTGCGCGCCGAATGGGCGCGCGATCATAAGCTTAAAGATGATCCGCGGGTTACCTGGGTAGGGCGGTTATTACGGCGCACCAGTCTGGATGAGCTACCGCAGTTGTGGAATATCTTGGTGGGTGAAATGAGCCTTGTGGGACCGCGCCCCATCGTTGCCGACGAGATACCTAAATACGGAGAGTTTTTTGAACTGTATAGTAAGGTCCGGCCGGGATTAACCGGTTTATGGCAAGTGTCGGGGCGCAACGATACCAGCTATGATCAGCGTGTAGTATTAGATACATACTATGTGCGCAATTGGTCAGGCTGGTTGGACATTTATATTCTCGCCCGCACCATACGCGTTGTACTGGCCGGAAAGGGCGCTTATTAACATATTAATCGTGGCTGTCTCGTTTCTGAGCGGTCAATGCAAAGGAATTCAAGATGTTTGGAAAAAAAATCACTAAAGCCGTCTTCCCGGTTGCCGGTATGGGTACCCGTTTTTTGCCTGCCACGAAATCCAATCCCAAGGAAATGTTACCTATTGTTGACAAGCCGCTGATTCAATATGCGGCAGAAGAAGCGGTAGCGGCAGGGTGCACGGAATTGATTTTTATCATTGGCCGCAATAAGCGCGCGATTCCGGATCATTTCGACAAGGCTTATGAACTTGAAGCGGAACTGCAGCAGCATGGCAAAACCAAACTGCTTGAGCAGGTGCAGAATATCCTTCCTGCGAACGTAACGTGTGTGTACCTACGTCAGGCGGAAGCGCTGGGGCTGGGTCACGCCGTGTGGTGTACCAAGGCTTTAATCGGTAATGATCCCTTTGTTGTCATTTTGGCGGATGACTTGATCGATGCGCAGCCGAAAAACTGTCTTGAGCAGATGGTCGATATCTACAATAAACATGGTTGCAGCGTATTGGGCGTTGAAGAAGTGCCGCATCAAGATACCGACAAGTACGGTATTGTCAGCGTCAAGGATGTGCAAGGTCGTTTGGCAAAGATTGAAACCATTGTGGAAAAACCGCATCCCAGCAAGGCGCCGTCAAATCTCGCAGTCGTCGGGCGCTATATTCTCACACCGCGTATTTTCGACTTGATTGAAACCAATGTGCGCGGCGCAGGTGGAGAAATCCAGCTTACCGATGCGATTGAAAAATTGCTGGCCTACGAAACCGTGTTCACGCATCGTTTTGAAGGCAAACGCTATGATTGCGGCAGCAAGCTGGGGTATTTACAAGCCACGGTTGAATACGCACTTAAGCATCCTGAATTGAAAGAACCCTTTCAACACTACCTTCAATCCTATTGTTTGCCGCCGGGCAAAAATAATAAGTAAAGCAGCGCAGCGTCCAGGCCTCTGGTTATTTGCAGGTTGCTTGTTACACTAACGGCCATGAATTTCCCGACCATTGAATCCTGTATCGGCAACACGCCGCTGGTGCGCTTACAACGTTTGCCCGGAGACACGACCAACACCGTGCTGGTCAAGCTCGAAGGCAATAATCCCGCCGGATCGGTGAAAGACCGCCCGGCGTTGAGCATGATTAATCATGCGCAAGCTCGCGGCGATATCAAACCCGGCGATACGTTGATCGAAGCGACCAGCGGCAACACCGGCATTGCACTGGCCATGGCGGCGGCGATTAAAGGTTACCGCATGGTATTAATCATGCCGGAGACCATGACGGTCGAACGACGCGCGGCCATGGCGGCGTACGGTGCGCAAATTGTGCTGGTGACCAAAGCGCAGGGAATGGAAGGCGCGCGCGATCTTGCGCTGCAAATGCAAGCGGAAGGTAAGGGTACAGTGCTTGACCAATTTTCCAATCCGGATAATCCGCGCGCGCATTATGAAAGTACCGGCCCGGAAATCTGGCGCGACACGCACGGCCGCATTACGCATTTTGTCAGTTCGATGGGCACCACGGGCACCATCATGGGCACGGCGCAATTTCTGAAAGAAAAAAGTTCACAGATCAAAATTATCGGTGTGCAACCCGCCGATGGCGCGTCCATCCCGGGTATACGGCGCTGGCCGCAGGAATATCTGCCGAAAATTTATGATGCCACGCGCGTGGATACCATTCTCGAAGTGACCCAGGCGGAGGCGGAGCAGACCACACGTGAACTGGCCGCACGCGAAGGTATTTTTGCGGGAATTTCTTCGGGAGGCGCGGTAGCCGCCGCGCTACGCTTGTCGAATAGCGTGCAGCACGCCGTGATCGTGGTGATCATTTGCGATCGCGGCGACCGCTATCTGTCGAGCAACGTATTTTCAGCATGAATGTCTTCGTCTTTGATATCGAAACCGTGCCTGATGTTGACGGCGGCCGCCGTTTATTCGGTCTCGACGGGT
>CAZHHW010000165.1:0-4991 GCA_964532385.1 uncultured Gammaproteobacteria bacterium
TACTGCGGTAATGCCGCCTCGGTGGTGGCCATCGCGAAGTCGTCCATGTAGATCCACGTATCGTAATTTTGTTGGCCTGGCCCCACGCTTGCCCGTCCCATCGTGGACGGCATTCTGAAGGTACGATGTCCGCCCACGTGCGCCGGGTCAATCCGCCAGGTAAAACCGGAAGTCACGCCGTCGATCCACTCGGCCGTCTTGATCCATATGCCGCCCCTGGGCTGCATCCACATTTCGAATCGACCGGATTGCGTCGACGTATCGAGGTGGATTTTCACCAACGTCCAACGGTTGGCGGCGAGGTGCTGCGACGTGTCGGTCTGCCCAAGCTTGTTGCGGTTTTCCAATTCCGCCGCACCGCTATTGGTTATTTCGGAAACGCCGTCAAACACATTGGCGGTATTCGTCAGGAAGGCGCCAGTGCTCGACGGCTGGCCGAGACTCCCCCAGTGCGGCTCCACGCTTTCATTTCCGACACTCAAAAGCCACTTCGCCGTGTGGCACGGGTAGCTCCCATTGCAGGCGTAGATAAATTTGTTTCTTGAATCGATGAAGCTGAGTTGGTTTTCCGCTGGGACGAGCGGGTTTTCGTAGTGGTTGATGTATACCCAGAACTGGAACCAGACGTTGCCGGGGATCGCTTCGTTGAAGGCGGGATTTTCGCCATCGCCATACTCCACGTAAAAATCAGTTTGAAATCCTTCACTGCCGGGCCGCGCCTCCATGGCCAGAACACGGCTGGAAGGTCCGCCGGGAAAGTCTCCTGCGTAACCGGGAATACTGTTGACGGTATAGAGAAATCCGTTCGCCCCGGGCGCTCCCGATTGTTCGGTCTTGGCCCCATTCCAGCGGCCATGTTGCTGAAACAGGCTCGCCGCATTGGGATCGTTACGGCCCACTTCGTATTCAAAGTTATCGAAAAAAATAAGCCCTTGCGGGGTGGGCGGCGGCGCACGCACCGTTACCGTTACACCGGTGCTGATTGTCGTCAACCCGGCCGTGTCGCGTGCGACGGCGCTCAAAACATAAGTGCCGCCTGGGCTCAATGACGCCGTGTTCCAACTCATGTTGTAAGGCGCGGTCGTGTCTTCGCTGCCGTGATCCATGCCATTCACGCGAAACTGCACACCCGCCACGGCGATGTTGTCGGAAGCGTTGGCGCTCAGAAGGACCGTGCCCGAGACATCACCAGGCGCCGGTGTACTTAGACTGACGGTGGGTGGAGTCGAATCGCCGCCGGGCGTTGGATTCGGGGTCGGGCTCGCGATGAACGTGGCCGTTGTGGCGCGGCGCGCGCTCATGGTGAGGGTACAGCTCGCTGTACTGCCGCTGCAGTCGCCGCTCCAACCGGAAAAGATGAATCCGCTACTGGGGGTTGCAGTTAACGTGATGTCGCTTCCGGAGATCAGTGCTTCAGTGCAATCACTGCCGCAGTCGATGCCCGCCGGAATACTACTGACTTGGCCTACGCCGCTGACACTCACCACCAGATCAAGCGAGCTTGCCGGGTTGTCCGGCGGTGGAGTACTCGCGTTTTTGCCGTCAAAACACCCGCTCAACCACAACGCTAAAATTACCAGCGCAGCGCGGCCGCCCCACACTCTATTTATTGAATGCCAAACGGTCTGTTTCATCGTCCCCCCCATGGTTACCCACTGGCGAAACATCATGCTAGGCGTTATTGCCTTAGGCACGGATGATCCAGGACCGGCTTTTTTAGTGCGCGGTATCACACATTTTAAAAGGCAGGAAATTTTTTCTTACTAAATGATCGAATGTGTTTGCATGCGCCACGTTGACTTTAAATTTTGATTTCGTAATTACAAAGCACAGACCCCACTACGCTTGGCCTGTGAATTCAGAAAAGATTTACATGATTAAATTTTTTTGGATTCGCAAAGCAGCCGTTGCCCTGGCTGATCCACGCGTGCGCACAACGCGGCGGCTTGCTCGGCCGGCAGCGAGTGACTGAACAGAAAGCCCTGCGCTTCGTCGCATGCTTCGCGTTCGAGGAACGCGCGCTGGCCTTCGGTTTCAACGCCCTCGGCAATGAGTTTGAGTCCCAGGCTTTTGGCCAGCGCAATAATGGCGCGGGTAATCGCAGCATCGTCGGCGTTGTCGCACACCCCGGCGACAAACGATTGATCGATTTTCAGATAAGTCACCGGAAACCGTTTCAGATAACTCAGCGACGAATAACCGGTGCCAAAATCGTCGATGGCGATGGGGAAACCCATTGCATTCAATTCAGCCAACGCCTGCGTGGAGCGCTCGGCATCCGCCATGATCACACTCTCGGTCAGCTCAAGTTCGAGCAGACCCGGTTCAATTGCGTATTCCTTGAGTATGGCTGCAATTTGGCTGGGCAAATCGGCTCTGGCAAATTGCAATCCTGACAGATTGATTGCCACGCGCGGAGGCACCAAGCCCGCGTTACGCCAGGCGCGGAGTTGGCGGCAGGCTTCGCGTAAAACCCAGACGCCGATCGTTTCGATCTGCCCGGTTTGCTCGGCGATGGGGATGAATTGGCTGGGAGAAATCATTCCGTGCACCGGGTGCCGCCAGCGCGTGAGCGCTTCGAAGCCTTGTACTTTCCCGGTTTTTAGATCGTAGCGCGGCTGGTATTCCAGATGTAATTCATGGCGTGCGATCGCATGACGCAGGTCATTGCCCAAGTGCAATTTTTCCAGCGCGTGAGTTCCCTGCTCACTCGAAGCAAAGAAGCGGTACGCATTCCGCCCGGCGGCCTTCGCCTCGTACATCGCGGTGTCGGCATTCTTGAACAAGGTCTGGATATCAGCGCCGTCGTCCGGAAACATAGTGATGCCGATGCTGGCGGAAATAAACAGTTCGTTGCCATTAATCACGAAGGCTTCGGCCAGCGTATCGAGAATTTTTTGCGCCAGCTTCGCCACGATGCCGGTGGCATCGAGTCGATCGAGCAGGATGGCAAATTCATCGCCGCCGAAACGCGCAACAGTATCGGTGTCGCGCACGCAACGCTCCAGGCGCGTGCTGACATTGCGCAATAATTCGTCGCCGACCGCATGGCCCAGGCTGTCGTTGATGATCTTAAAACGGTCGAGATCGAGAAATAGCAAGCTGAGCCGGGTACCGTTGCTTCGCGCGTGGGCCAGCGCGAGCTCGAGACGCATGCGAAACAAAGTCCGGTTCGGTAACTGCGTCAGTGCGTCATGATGCGCCTGCTGTTCGAGCTCGGCTTCGTAACGCTTGGATGTCGAAATGTCGTGCAACACCGAAACATAATGTGTCGAGCCATCGTTATTACGCATCGCACTGAGACTCAGCAGGATCGGATAGATGCTGCCGTTTTTATGCCGATCCCACACCTCACCCTGCCAATGGCCCGTGGCCAGCAATTGCTCCCACATCGCTTTATAGAAGGCGGCATTTTGTCGGCCCGAGTGTAAAAAGGCCGGCGTGCGCCCCAGGGCTTCCTCCAAGGCATAGCCGCTGGTTTCACTGAAAGCCTTATTGGCGAACACAATCTTGCTGTCGGCATCGGCAATCAGCACACCTTCGGCGATATTCGCCAAGGCCTCCGAAGCGAGCCGCAATTCTTGTTCGGCTTTTTTGCGCGCGCTGATGTCGCGCAGCGTGGCTTGTAAAAACATTTCTGTTCCCACTTGCATGCGGGTCAGCAGCACATCGCCTGTAAATGTCTCGCCATTGAGTCGTTTGCATTCCCATTCAAAAAACAAAGCACCCTCGCTGATGGCGCTTGCAATTAGCTCCTGCGCCTTTTCGCTGGAACGACGCCCATCCGGCTGGTATTCCGCCGAGATATCCCACGGACCGAGATGAGTGAATTGCTCCAAGCTCGAGGCGCCGATCATTAGCAAAGCGGCGTGATTGGCGGTGGTGAATTGCCACGCGGGCGGCGAGAGCGTCATTAATGCATCGCGTGAACTCTCGAACAACAAGCGATGTCTTTGTTCACTCAACTGCAGTGCCTGTTCCACGCGCTTACGTTCGGTGATGTCGCGCGCAACCGCCAATGCATACTCGCGCTCGAGCATGACCAGCGAGGCGTTAATCTCGACCGGATAGCTACTGCCGTCCTTGCGCCGCGCAACCGCCTCGAAGCTGAATTGTTGGATTTTTCTTAACTGCGTCACCGTGGCATCCAACATTTGGCGATCGAATCCGACCGAGATATCGAACACCGATAACGTCAGCAGTTCGGCACGGGTATAGCCCAGATCGCGGCAGCAACGCTCGTTGACATCGATGAAACGTCCGGTGGCGGGATCGGTAACATAAATGGCGTCGACGGAGTGATCGAGCAGGGTGCGGAACAGCTGCAATTCGCGCTCGTCTTTTTTGCGCTCGGTGATGTCCTGTATCGTACCGGCCAGGTGCAGCAGCCGATACTGGGCATCGAAGCTTGCTTCGCCGCGTCCGCTGAGATAACGGATCGTGCCGTCCGGCAGGTTGACGCGATACTCCAACTCACTGGGCATTTCACCGGCGGCACAGGCATTGATCCACGCTTGCATCGCGGCACGATCATCACGATGGATCAGGCCGAGCAAGGATTCCACGGTGGGGGTGAACGTGTCGGGAGACACGCCATATATGCGGTAAACCTCGTCCGTCCAGATGATCGGGCCGGTCAGATCGTAAAACCAACTGCCGACATGACCAAGGCGTTGCGATTCGGACAAAATGCGTTCTTTCTCGCGCAACGCCTCGTTGCTTTTTGTGAGCGCGGCGTTACGCTCGGCGACGCGCGCGGACATTTTATTGAACTCACGCGCCAGCAAGCCGAGTTCGTCTCCGGCGGATTCGGGTAATGGTTGATAGACGCTGTCTTCGCCGAAACGCATGATGCGAGCGTGCAACTTACGCAGCGGCCGTGTGATCGTGCGCGCGAGCAGGACGGCGAGACCCGCCGCAACCAGCAGTGCAAAACCACTGATCAGCATCACCGAGCGCCCGAACGCATGCACGGGCGCAAGCGCCTCGGC
>CAZHHW010000166.1:0-4814 GCA_964532385.1 uncultured Gammaproteobacteria bacterium
AAAAAATACCGCCATGGCTAGCACCGCACCCCCCGAGTGATTTTTAATCACACGCCGGTGAATAACAATCCAATGAGGCGACGATATCGTCCCGCAGCTTGATAAGGCTTCATAGGCAAGTTGCGGCGTTGACAGAGTATCCGACGCTAGCGAAGGACGATATTTGTTTTTTGGTGTGATCATGCAAGCCCTGACCCTTACTTTTCTTCAGAGAATGCTGCGGAATCTTAAACGACTGTGGCGTAATCGCTGGCTAATGCCGCAGCACCCGAGTCTTACGACTTGCAACTCTATGGATCATAGCGGGCTACTTTGTCCATTCCGGTTGTACGATTTCACATCCCCAGACACCATGCACACGTCGATCAAATAATATGTACTATTAGGAGCGTCATAATGGTTCGTAAAATCAAAATTAAAGCAACTATCGTTTTGATGATTGCTTTATCTCCATGTATTGCGCGAGCAGAATTTCTAGACGGCCTCTATTTTGGTGGTGGCTATGGGCGATCCAGCTTAGAAGCAATTTCGTTTGATGAAGCAAGTAAAGCAGATCAGTTTCGACTATCGCCAGATCTCACGGCAAAAGTGAATGGAACGCCGAGAGGGTTGCAGTTCTTTGTTGGGCGAGATTTTTATGGTCTTGTGAACGGACGAGTACGAATAGCCGTGGAATACCGCCATCTCGACATCGGACGATTTAGTGGTTTTGTTTATGAATCTTCAGGAGTGTCAGTTGCGCCGTATTGGATTTCACTAACTGCAGATGAACTTTCGCTACGCTTTTCGCTGCCGCTCACGCAGCGCCTTACCATTTTTGAGCGACTCGGGATCAGCCGTTTAACCACGATGGATAGGCCGCAAACTCATCTTAGTGGGAATCGTTTGCAGCTTGTTGTTGGCATTCCAGGCGTTGAGTATGTAATTTTCAACAATGTATTTGCTCGTTTGGAGTGGGTGCCATTTCAGGGCGCGGTCGGTGGCACTCTATTGAATTATGCGTCGATAAGCGTCGGATACAAACTCTGATGCGATCTACTACCCAGATCATTATGTGGAAGGTTATTTCCCCAGCCCGTAGGCTGGGGTTGAGGTACGAAACCCAGCGGTGCTCGTAATGATGTCATGAATGCTGGGTTTATCAACCCAGCCTACGAAATGTCAAGATCGACTTTGAGTCGACAGCAGAGCCAGCAGTGGTACGCGGTTGATTGCAACACGTTACTTGGAATTCCCAGCAAGCTCCCGCTCGGTATCAAGCACCACCTGCGTCATCGGCAACACGCTGTCGGGATTCAGCGAGATGGATTCGATGCCGCGTTCCACCAGCCAGCGCGTGATCTCGGGAAAATCCGACGGTGCCTGGCCGCAGATGCCGATGTATTTGCCGCGTTGCTTGCATGCATCGATGGCCAGTTCCATCAACTTGAGCACGGCAGCATCGCGCTCGTCGAAACCTTTCAGCAGACCGGAGTCACGATCTGCCCCCAAGGTGAGCTGAGTTAAATTGTTGGAGTCGATACTGTAGCCGTCGAAGTGTTCGAGGAACTGATCCGCGAGCAGGGCGTTCAACCCTTCACAGGCTGTCATGCCAGCCCATCGCTTTCCACTTTGCAAAAGGGGACGGCGGGGATTATGGGCGGGTGAATATTTTTTTGCTCAACCCCCTGGCACCCTTTTTAAAATGGTCGTTCCCACAGCTTGAGAATAGTGCTGAGACATGATCTGCATTGCTTACGTGTAACCTTAAAGTTACACTATGTTTGTGACGACAATCTATCGATACCAAACGGAGAGTGGACGCGAACCGGTTACTGTTTGGCTGGAACGATTGCGCGACAAGATCGCGTCTGCCGCGATACGTGTCCGGTTGCGCCGCCTCGAAGCCGGCAATTTCGGCGACAGCAAGTCGCTGGGCGATGGTGTTGCGGAGTTACGCGTCGATGTCGGTGCCGGGTATCGCGTCTACCATGCGCGGCATGGTCGGGACGTCGTGATTCTCTTATGCGGCGGTGATAAGCGGACACAGGACGGCGACATTCAAACGGCCAAACGATATTGGGCCGATTTCAAGCGGAGAAATGCATGAAAAAGAAACTCAAAGGCGCAGTGGCGCATCACCAACGCGAGGTGGGCGAGCTGCGTGCCGATCGCAAACTGGCGGCAGCTTATCTAAAAACCGCGATGCAAGAACTGGATGACCCGGAAAATCGCGCGGCCGGATTGCTGGCTTTGCGCACGATTGCCGAAGCCTATGGCGGTCTTGCTGCGGTGGCCGCCGAAGCCGGTATTACGCGCGAGGCACTGTATCGAGCGTTGTCTGCCAAAGGCAACCCGACGCTTCGAACCTTGCTTGCCGTTCTAAAGGCGGTTGGTATGCGCTTGTCCGTCGAGCCTGATCGGCACGCGCCCGCGTAGGGAAGACTCCTGTTCCCTTCAGCACGCTACTTGGAATTCCCAGCAAGCTCCCGCTCTGTATCAAGCACCACCTGCGTCATCGGCAACACGCTGTCGGGATTCAGCGAGATGGATTCGATGCCGCGTTCCACCAGCCAGCGCGTGATCTCGGGAAAATCCGACGGTGCCTGGCCGCAGATGCCGATGTATTTGCCGCGTTGCTTGCATGCGTCGATGGCCAGCTCCATGAGCTTGAGCACGGCGGGGTTACGCTCATCGAAACCTTTCAGCAGGCCGGAGTCACGATCTGCCCCCAGTGTGAGTTGCGTCAAATCGTTGGAGCCGATGGAAAAGCCGTCGAAGTGTTCGAGGAATTGATCCGCGAGCAACGCGTTGCTGGGGATCTCGCACATCAGGTAGATTTTGAGTCCGTTCATGCCGCGCACCAGCGCATGCTGTTTCATTAATGCCAGCACGTTGACGCCTTCTTCAAGCGTGCGCACGAACGGAATCATCACGGCGACATTCAGCAGGCCCATCGATTCACGTACGTATTTCAATGCCGCGCATTCCAATGCAAAACACGGCGCGAATTGCGGCGAGAAATAACGCGCTGCGCCGCGCAGGCCGAGCATCGGATTTTCTTCTTTGGGTTCAAACAGCGCGCCGCCGATCAGCGACGCGTATTCATTGGATTTAAAATCCGAGGTGCGCACGATCACGGGGCGCGGATAAAACGCGGCGGCGAGGGTGGCGATGCCTTCCGCCAGGCGTTGCACGTAAAACGCGCGCCGGTCGGGGTAACCGGCGACGAGATTGTCGATTTGCGCCCGCGTGGCTGCATCGAGCACGTGGTATTCAAGCAGCGCGCGCGGATGAATCTGAATGCTGTGATTAATGATGAATTCCAAACGCGCAAGCCCGACTCCCGCCACCGGCAAACGGCTTAATTCAAAGGCGCGTTCGGGATTGCCGAGATTCAGCATCACATGAGCTTTGGGGCGTTGCAATTTGCTCAGATCGACACGTTCGACGTCGAACGGTTGCACGCCATCGTAAACCACGCCGGTGTCGCCTTCGGCGCAGGAAACAGTCACGCTCTGGCCGGTTTGTAATACCTGGGTCGCGGTGCCGGTACCCACCAGCGCTGGAATCCCCAGTTCGCGCGCGACGATGGCGGCATGGCAGGTGCGGCCGCCGCGATTGGTGACGATCGCGGCGGCGATTTTCATGACCGGCTCCCAATCGGGGTCGGTGATATCGGTCACCAGGATTTCACCCGCTTGCAATTGGCGCATGTCGGCCGCTTGCAGAATCACGCGCACGTTGCCGGCGGCGATTTTCTGCCCGACACTTTTACCGCTGACCAGCACCTTGCCGCGTTTACGCAATTTGAATATTTCATGCAGGGTGGTGGCATTGGTCCGCGCATGCACGGTTTCCGGCCGCGCCTGCAGAATGAACAGTTTTCCGCTGACACCGTCTTTGGCCCATTCGATGTCCATCGGCATTAAATGTCCCGCCTTGGCGCTATAGTGGTTTTCAATCGCGACGGCATAGCGCGCCAGGCGCAGTATTTCATCATCGCTTAATGCAAAGCGTTCGCGCTCCTCCCGGCTCACGCTGACATTGCGCGTGGAAACCCCCGCCGCCGGGTCTTGCGTGTAAATCATCTTGAGTGCTTTCTCGCCGCGCTGGCGTTTTAAAATCGGCCGGAAGCCTTGCGGCAAGGTGGTTTTGAACACGTAATACTCGTCGGGATTCACCGCGCCTTGCACCACGTTTTCGCCTAGCCCGTAGGCGGCGGTGATGAAGACCGCATCGCGGAAACCGGTTTCGGTGTCGATCGAAAACATCACGCCCGCCGCGCCCAGATCCGCGCGCACCATTTTCTGCACCCCAATCGACAAGGCCACATCGAAATGCGCGAAGCCCTGGTGCACGCGATAAGAAATCGCGCGGTCGGTGAACAGCGATGCGTACACGCGCTTGCAGGTCGCGAGCAAATTTTGCGTGCCGCTGATGTTGAGATAGGTTTCCTGTTGCCCGGCGAACGACGCGTTGGGCAAATCTTCGGCGGTGGCCGAGCTGCGCACCGCGACGTCGGGATCGGCGCCGTATTCCTGCGCGAGTTCTTGATAGGCCGCCGTGATTTCCTCCGCCAGTGGCGGCGGCAAGGTGCCATGGTTGATCCAGTCGCGGATCTGTTTGCCGGTGCGTGACAGTGCGGCAAGATCGTTCGTATCGAGCCCGTGCAGCGCGCCAGCGATGCGCGCGGTCAGACCATTGTGTTCCAGATAATCGCGATAGGCTTGCGCGGTGGTGGCGAAGCCGTTGGGCACCTTCACGCCTTCAGGCGCCAGTTCACGATACATTTCGCCCAGCGACGCGTTCTTGCCGCCGACCAGCGCGACGTC
>CAZHHW010000167.1:0-4810 GCA_964532385.1 uncultured Gammaproteobacteria bacterium
TGGGCGTAACCACGGGCCTGACTCTGGAATTTCAGTTCGGCACCAACTGGGCGTATTACTCGCACTATGTCGGCGACATCTTCGGCGTGCCGCTGGCGATCGAAGGCCTGATGGCGTTTTTTCTGGAATCGACCTTTATCGGCCTGTTTTTTTTCGGCTGGCAGCGCCTGTCGAAACGTCAGCATTTAATGGTGACGTTTCTGGTCGCTTTGGGTTCCAACCTTTCCGCGTTGTGGATCTTGATTGCCAATGCCTGGATGCAAAATCCGGTCGGCGCGCATTTCAATTATGAAACCATGCGCATGGAACTCAGCAGCTTCGCGGAATTGTTGTTCAATCCGGTCGCGCAGGTGAAATTCGTGCATACCGTGGCGGCTGGTTATGTCACCGGTTCGATGTTCGTACTGGGCATCAGCGCCTACTACATGCTGAAAGGACGCGATCTGCCCTTCGCGCGCCGCTCGTTCGCGGCGGCTTCCGCGTTCGGCCTGGCTTCGGTGCTGTCGGTGATCGTACTGGGCGACGAAAGCGGCTATGAGCTGGGTCAGGTACAAAAAGTCAAGCTGGCGGTGATCGAGGCGGAATGGGAAACGCGTGCGGCACCCGCCGCATTCACGGTGTTTGGACTTCCAAAGCAGGAGCTGCAAACCACCGACTGGGCGGTCAGAATTCCCTATTTAATGGGGCTCATCGCGACTCGCTCGGTCGACAAGCAAGTGACAGGCATCAAGGATCTGATCGCGGAACACGAGCTGCGTATTCGTGACGGCATGCTCGC
Organism: uncultured Gammaproteobacteria bacterium; assembly: GCA_964532385.1. Classification (GTDB taxonomy): domain Bacteria; phylum Pseudomonadota; class Gammaproteobacteria; order SG8-11; family SG8-11; genus UBA6921. The sequence continues at coordinate 779 of CAZHHW010000167.1, forward strand.
CTATGAGGCCTTGCTCAAACTGCGCGACGGTAACACCGATCCGGCGGTGAAAGAGCAGTTCGACCAACACAGCCAGGACTTGGGTTACGGATTGCTCCTGAAACGCTTCACACCCAATGTGGTGGATGCGACTGATGCGCAGATAAAACAAGCCGCGCAAGAAAGCATTCCGCGCGTGGCGCCCATGTTCTGGTTGTTCCGCATCATGGTGGCTTGCGGATTTCTCATGTTGTTCATTTTTGGCGCCGCATTTTTTTACTGCGCCAAGCGCATTACCCATCAAAAACGCTGGTTGCTGAAACTGGCGCTCTACGGTATTCCGCTGCCGTGGATCGCGATCGAGTTGGGTTGGATCGTTTCCGAATATGGCCGCCAGCCGTGGGCGATCGGCGAAATTCTGCCCACCGCGCTCGCGACTTCCTCACACACCAGCGGCGATCTGGTATTCAGCCTCATCGGCTTCATCGTGTTCTATACCTTCCTGCTGGTGGTGGAGCTGTATTTAATGTTCAAGTACGCGCGACAGGGGCCAAGCAGTTTGCACACCGGCCGTTATCACTTCGAAACGGACTCACCGCCTCCCGCGGGCAAATTGCAGGAGGGGCGCGCATGATTTTCGATTACGACACGATCAAATTCATCTGGTGGGTGCTGATGGGCGTGCTGCTCATCGGCTTCGTGGTCACCGATGGCTACGACCTGGGCGTGGGCACGTTATTGCCCTTCGTCGGAAAGAGCGATCTCGAACGGCGCGTGATTCTGAATGCCATCGGCCCCACCTGGGAAGGCAATCAGGTGTGGTTGGTGACGGCGGTCGCCGCGAGTTTCGCGGTGTGGCCGATCATGTATGCCACGGCCTTTTCGGCGTTTTATTTCATTGCGATGCTGATGCTGTTCGCTTTGTTTTTCCGCCCGGTCGGCATCGAGTACCGCAGTAAGGTGCCGGATCCGCGCTGGCGCAACGCCTGGGACTGGAGTTTGTTTGCCGGCGGCATGCTACCGGCGCTGGTGTTCGGTCTGGTGCTGGGCAATGTGCTGCTTGGAATCCCATTCAGCTATGACACTGTGCTCGCCGCCACCTACACCGGTTCATGGTTCGGTTTATTCAAGCCTTTTGCCCTGTTGTGCGGTGTGATCAGTGTGTCCATGTTGACGACGCACGGCGCGCTTTTTTTGCAACTGCGCACCGAGGATCCGCTGCGCCGGCGCGCGCAGCGCGCGGCATGGCTGGCGGGAGGCGTGTGGCTGGTTACCTTCGCCGCCGCCGGGATGTGGCTTGCGACCGGCATCGACGGCTACCGCATTGTGAGCATGCCCGCCGCTGCCGCCGTGCCGAGTATTTTAGCCAAAGTCGTGGAACATGCGCCGGGTGCTTGGCTCGCGAATTACCGGCTCTATCCGTGGGCGTTGATGGCGCCGGTCTTGACAGTGAGCGGCATCCTGAGCGCTTTGCTTTTGTCGGGCATGAAGCGTCCCGGCCAGGCTTTCATCGCCAGCGGCGCGGGCTTGGCCGGCGTGATTATCACCGTGGGCGTGACCCTGTTTCCATTTGTGTTGCCTTCGTCCACGTCACCCAACAGCAGCCTGACCGCTTGGGATGCCGTTTCAAGCCAGCTCACGCTGACCTGGATGTTTTTTGCTGTGCTGCTGTTGTTGCCCGTCGTGCTGGCGTACACCGCGTGGGTGTATCGCGTGATGCGCGGCAAGATCACCGAACAGCGCATCCATGAACACGAACAAGGCCATTCCGGATATTGAGAGGGAAAGCAAAGATGTGGTACTTCACGTGGATTTTAGGCGTATTGCTGGCGGTCAGCTTCGGCATCATTAATGTGATGTGGCTGGAATCGGAAGCCCGGCTTGACGAGGGCGGCGAGAAATAATGTCGACTGCTCACGGCTGCGTGCTCCAGCCGCTTGATCGCCGGCCGCTTCTGCAAGCACACTGTGCGAAATTAAATAACGGAGCGCACATGCCCTGGGTCAAAGCGTGGCACATTATTTTTATGGTGACGTGGTTTGCGGGGCTGTTTTATCTGCCGCGCCTGTTCGTGTATCACGCCGCGTGTGATGACGCGCCCGGCAAACAACGCTTCATCGTCATGGAACGCAAGTTGTTCATCATGATGACGCTGGGTGCGGCGGGCACCGCGATTTTTGGCGTGTGGTTGCTGGCGGGATATGCGTGGGAGGCCTTTCGCGCCACCGGCTGGCTGCACACCAAGCTGTCGCTGGTGGGAATATTGATCGCTTATCACGTGTATTGCTGGAAATTAGTGCAGGATTTCAAGCATGATCGCAACCGGCATGGTCATGTGTTTTATCGCTGGGTGAATGAATTTCCTGTGTTGCTGCTGCTGGGCATTGTTATCCTGGTCACCGTAAAACCATTCTGAACAGCGTTGCAAAATATTGATCCATGCCTCCCATAACAAACCTGAAAGAGAGCCCCATGACAGAGGTCGCACCTACGATTCCCGTGGTATTGGTCTTCGCCGGGCATGATCCGAGCGGCGGCGCCGGCATACAAGCGGATATCGAAGCCATAGTCAGCATGGGTTGCCACGCCACCACGGTGATCACCGCGCTCACAGTGCAAGACACCACCGATGTGAAACGCTTTATGGCGGTCGATGCCATGCTGGTGATGGAGCAGGCGCGCGCGATTCTGGAAGACATGCCGGTGGCCGCGATAAAAATCGGTATGGTCGGCAGCGTGGAAAACGTCGAAGTGATCCATACGATCCTGATGGACTATCCGCAAATTCCGGTGGTGCTTGATCCGGTGATTGTCAGCGGCGGCGGGGCGACCAAGCTTGCGAAAGAGGAAATTCTCGACGCGATGATGGAGCTGCTGTTTCCGCTCACCACGCTGCTCACCCCCAACAGCCTGGAATTACGCACCTTCGCGCCCGAGGGCGACAATCTGGACGCGTGCGCGCATGAGCTGCTGGAATCCGGCTGCGAATACCTGCTGGTGACCGGTACGCACGAGAACACGCCCGATGTGGTGAACGTGCTTTACAATAATTTCCGGCGCATGGACGAGTTTCGCTGGGAACGTCTGGAAGGCAGTTATCATGGTTCGGGATGCACGCTGTCGTCGGCCATCGCTGGCTTATTCGCCCAGGGAATGGAGCCGCACACGGCCGTGCGCGAAGCGCAGGAATACGCGCACGAAGCTTTAAAACAGGGATACCGCATCGGTATGGGGCAGCGCTTGCCCAACCGGTTATTCTGGGCGCAAGGCAGCGAGTCCGACGATGAAGTTTTCAAAACCAGCGAATAAGCATTTACCGCTCTTCGGCTTGTACGCGATCACCGACGCACAGCTCACACCCGAGGAGCGCTTGGCCGAGATGGCCGTCCAGGCCATCGAAGGCGGCGCGGTGATGATCCAGTATCGCAACAAAAGCGCCGACGCCGCGCAGCGCGAGCGCGAGGCGCAGCTGCTGCGCAAGGTCTGCTCCGCGCATCGCATTCCGCTCATCATTAACGACCATGCCGATCTTGCGCAGCGGGTTCGCGCGCAGGGTGTGCATTTGGGTGAGGACGATGTCAAGGTGAAGGAAGCGCGTGCGCTCCTGGGCGAGCACGCCATCATTGGCGTGTCGTGTTACAACGAATTCCAACGCGCGCTGCGCGCACAGCAGGCGGGCGCGGATTACGTGGCCTTTGGCAGCTTCCATTCCAGCACCACCAAAAGCGGTACCGTGCGCGCGACTGTCGAACTGCTGTATGAGGCGAAAAAACATTTATCCATCCCGATGGTTGCCATCGGCGGCATCACGCCGGAAAATGGGCGCCCCCTGGTGCAGGCCGGAGTGGATTTAATCGCCGCGTGCCATGGCGTTTTCGGTCAACCCGATGTGCGTATTGCGGCGCAAAAGTATGCGCACTTGTTTACCGCAGCGGGCAAGACGTTTGTTGTCTAGCGGCAATGAAGCTAAAAATTGCGAAGAATCTTGCTATAACGTGCTCCTTCCCCCTGTAAGGGGGAAGGTTGGGATGGGGGTGTGCAAGCACGTTTTCT
>CAZHHW010000168.1:0-4784 GCA_964532385.1 uncultured Gammaproteobacteria bacterium
TAACGAAATCTGCGCGCGAAGCTAAGCGGCTGAGAAGTTCACACGTAGAGAAGGTAAATACTCGCAGTTGTCATTACCCAGTTTTCTAAAATCCGCGCGACAAAACTCCATCGAGCATCGCGGGAATAATTCACTTGAGTGCAAGGGTAAGTCAAACGAAGATGCGATGCTTAGTAGTGGATGTTGCACTTTCAATGGGTTGCTCTGCGGACGTGTTTAACCCGACAAAAATAGCCAGAGACTTCCCAGCCATACCCTACAACCTAAGGAGCAAGTCATGACTCATCGTGCAGTGTTAATCGGTATCAACCGCTACAAAATCCCCGGTGCGGATTTGCGCGGTTGCGTCAACGACGTGAAGAACATGCAGGACGCGCTCACGAAATATTATGGTTTCAAAACCGGCGACATCGCGGTGCTCACCGATCTGGCGGCGACCAAGAAGGCGATGCAGACGGCGATCCGCGATCTGGTGAGCAAGGCGCGCGCGGGCGATGTGGTGCTGCTGCACTATTCCGGTCACGGCGCCAACGTGCCGGACAAGAACGGCGACGAGGCCGATCACCGCGACGAAATTCTGTGCCCCACCGATCTTGATTGGAAAGACCCGCTCACCGACGATTGGTTGCGGACAACTTTCAATAAGCTGCGCAAGGGCGTGAGCCTGACTGTGATCATGGATTGCTGTCACTCGGGCAGCAACACGCGCGCGATGCTGGCGCAGGATGCGCCGATGATTCCGCGCTACCTGCCCAACCCATGGGATCTGATGGCCCAGGAGTCCGGGCGCAAATTGCGCGGCAAGCTGCGCGGCGAATTGCGCGCCTCCACGCGTGCGATGCGCGCGAAGAGCGATCTCGCCATGGCCGATATCCCGGAAGTACTCATCACCGGCTGCCGCGATACTCAAACTTCGGCCGATGCCTACATCGGTACCACCTTCAACGGCGCGCTGACCTACCACCTGGTCGCGGCACTTAATGAAGCCAAGGGCAAGATCAGCTATCGCGACCTGCACAGCAAAACCATTGCCAAACTCAAGCGCGGCAAATACGACCAGGTGCCGCAGCTTGAAGGGCGCAAGGAGCAGTTCGACCGGCTGTTTCTGTCGCCCTTGTGAACACTGTCCGGAATAATTAAACAGAGCCGCGCGCGTGGGGCCATAGCATGATCAATACCCATCAACCCATGCCGGCTCTCACCGGGCGGGCGCGTTCGAGTAAACTTCTGAGCCCCCTTAACATGGGCTTTTCGATGAGGTAGTAAATAACGATACCGACAATCAAGGCGGTGACAACCTGCATGAAGACAATGGACAGGATATTCAAAAAACCCTGCCGGTCTAATCCGATGTAGCCAATGAACCAGCGCGTGAGCTGGAACGCCGCCGGATGAAACAGATAGATGGAATACGAGGCATCGCCAAGCAGACGCAGCGGACGCGAATGAATCCCGCGGAACGCGTGAATAAAAACCAGCACAATGATGGATGCAGCGACGGCGAGAACGTATTTGTCATTCACACTTGACCCGCTATTCAACAACAGAAATCCGACCACTCCAAGCACAATGAGCGGTACGCGTTCGAAAGTCAGATGCTGCGTCTTCGTGTACACGTAAAACACCATCATGCCGAACACGAATTCGATCAAAATGCTGGCGGTATAGACCAGACCGGCGACATCCGTAAACTTGTGGAACTTTCCAGTCAATACCAGGGTTATAAGCACCAGCGATGCTGCAAATAACCGGTACCTGCCAAAGAACATCGATAGCGCGAACAGGCCATAAAAAAACATTTCATAGTTCAATGTCCATCCTTGGATCAGTACCGGAAAGATTTCGCCCACTTCATCTTCGTCGATGCTCAAATGCGGAATAAAAAAGAAATCTTTGGCGATGGCGATTAAATCCGGATTGGGATTCAGCAACACATCAATGGGAGAAGTTGCCGCCGCCAACCAATGAATCCAGTACGGGCCCGATGTCCACAACAACGCGATCCAATATAGCGGGACAATCCGGATGATGCGCTTGGCCAAAAATATGAGGCTTTCCCTTGCAATCGATGAACTCCGGTCAACATGGCGGGTGGAATAGGCCATGATGAAACCGCTGATCACGAAAAACAGATCCACGCCGCGCGCGCCGACGCCGGTCCACGCCGCGATGTCCGTAAAGTAGGAACGCGAATGAAAAAAGACCACCATTAAGGCGGCAATGCCACGCAGGTATTGAACACCTTCGATAGAGCCCTTTGCGGGCGAAGCAGCGGCCGTCATATCCAAAATTCGTCTTCCTTGAGTTGCATCGACTTTAGATTTCGGTAGCGCGCCATAGATACCAAGCCGCGATGGATCGATAGGGCGCCCAACGTTGACCAACTAGCGCTAGCGCTTTGGGTGCGATCATCGTATCCAGTTTCTTGGCCTTGGTGTATCCGGCACGCACGCCGTAGTCGTCCACCGGCAGAACATCCAAGCGGCCCAGCGAGAACATCAACACCATTTCCACCGTCCAGCGGCCCACGCCTTTAGCCTGCGTAAAGGCTTCGATGAGATCTTCATCTTCCCGGCTCATCAGCCCTCTGCGATGGACTGGAATCACACCTTTCTCCGCTTTGGCGGCCACATCGCGAATGTAACCGAGTTTCTGCCGCGATAATCCGGCCGAACGTAATTGCTCGTCTGTTTTTGTCAATATCAGGCCCGGTAGTGGGAAGCGCGAGCCGGGAAACAGGTCGATGAAGCGTCCCATGATGGTCGCCGCCGCCTTACCGTTAAGCTGCTGATGCATGATGGCCCGCACCAATGCTTCGTAAGGCGAACGCCGCCAGTCCGGGCACAGCCCGCACGGTCCGTGGACGCGCATCAGCTTTCGCAATAAGGGGTCGCTGCTTGCGAGAACGATTTCGCCCTGACGGAGCTGGGTCTGGTATTTGACTTTCATCGCAGGCTGCCGGAAAAATCATAAAAGTAATTAACGCAGACACTATCTTGTTATGGTGCGTTACAACTATGTGTTGCGTCACTTAAATAAAAACGTCATTCCCTTATGGATAGTTAAGCACCGAGCAATTTTTACAGGAACTGACCGATGAACGTCGTTTATTGCGGTTACGATTTTTTCTGGAACGTGCTTCAGGACATCCTGCACGGCAAGCATCGGCTGCTTGCTCTTTACACGTTCCGCACCGACGATCGGTATGATTTCCGCCAAAAAGTCACCGCGCTGGCGCACGAGGTCACCGCACCGGTGCATCTTAACCCCATCACTTTAGCCAGCCTCGACTCGATTGCACGTGCGGATCGAAATCTGTTGCTGTGCGCTGCGTATCCTTACAAGGTGCCCGCCGAGGTGATCACTTCATTCGACTACGTGGTTAACGTGCATCCTTCGTTGCTGCCGGAAGGGCGCGGCCCATGGCCGCTGCCGTGGCCGATCCTGCGCGGTGATGTCAAGACCGGTGTAACGTTGCATAAATTGGATCGCAATTGGGATACCGGCGACATTCTGCTTCAGGAAGAAATTACCCTGCGCGCAGATGAAAATCTTGAAAGTCTGTCCGCGAAAATGCAATTGTGCGCCGCGCCGCTGGTGAGGAAATTTCTGGCGAATCCCGATGCAATCTGGCGCAATGCACGGCCGCAAACCGCAGGCAATTACCAAAGCTGGCCACGTGAATCCGATCGCACGGTCGTATGGGACAGCAGCATTACCCATATCAGCCGCGTGATTCGCGCGTTTGGAAAATTCGAATCGTTCGCGTGGATCGAAGGCCGCAAATACTTGCTGCGCGATGCCAGTGTGTGGCCGCAGCCGCACGCATACATTCCCGGGACGATTGTGCATGCGATGAATCGGGAGCTGGTGGTTGCGGCACGCGATGGCTTGGTGTGCATTCGGCACTTCGAGCTTGCGTCCCAGAATGAGTCACGCTGACAAAACTTCCGTCGGCGTCATCCCTCCGCGCGGTATTACTGCGCTCAAACCCGGCAGTTTTTCTGTCTATACTCTACCTGCCTCCGCTTGCGGCACGGCCGCAGCCCAATCATCGAGTACCCGAAATCAGGAGATGTAAATGGCTACCTTGCGTGATCGTCCGTACACGAGCTTTAATTTTCTAGTTGACCTTGGGAACGGCCAAACCGAAGGACCGCACGCCGGATTTCAGGAAGTGAGCGGCATCGGGATGGAAGTTGCGGTGACCGAATACCGCAACGGCAACTCGAAAGAAAACAGTGTGATGAAAATTACCGGCCTGAACAAAGCGAGCGACGTGACCATGAAACGCGGCGTGATCGGCGCACTGGATCTGTATCAATGGCTCGACCAGATTCGCAACGGCGACCAGAATGCATTGCGCACCGTCGTGCTCCAGTTGCAAAACGAAGATCATTCGCAAGTGGTGCAAACCTGGAAGTTATTGCGCGCGCGCATCATCAAGCACACCAGCGGCCCGTTCAATGCGAAATCCAGCGACGTGGCGATGGAAGAGATTGTGCTTGCTTATGAGCGGTTGGAAATGGAGTAGGTTTCCCGCCGAACAGTTAACGCATTCGGAAAGGAAGCGCAGTGGCGATTTTACGTGAACGGCCGTACGGCAATTCGAATTTTCTGGTGGATTTCGGCAACGGCGATGCGCACGCTTTAACAGCCGGATTTTGCGAAGTCGTTTTTCCGGAATTTAGGATTGAGCCCATTGACCCGAATCCGGCGGTGCAAATGCCCACCTCACCCGCGCGCGCCGAACACGAAAATTGTCTGGTGCTGAAACGCGGCGC
>CAZHHW010000169.1:0-4625 GCA_964532385.1 uncultured Gammaproteobacteria bacterium
GTCTGTTCACCGGTTATTTCTTGGTGTTGCTGCCAGCCGCATCCGTGGTGGAGGGCGGGGTTGCGGGCGGCGCTGGCAGAAGCTGATCGGGTCGCGGACCTTTGATGCGGCCCAATTGTTCTTCCCACTCCCATAGTGCGGCACGTGCTTTAGGTACGTACGGATCATCAGGCGTCGTCGACAAATGAATATAGGCGCGCATCGCCCCCAAAGCGCCTTCGTAATCCTTCATTCCTTCCATTGCCAAGGCCAGACCCCAATAGGCATTGGCTTGTCCTGGATTCAATTGCGTGGCCAGATTAAATTCATTGCCCGCATCTTCGTATTGCTGGACTCCCAGGAAGGCGAATCCCAGGTTCACATGCGCTTCCGGCATGCGTGGCGCAAGCTCGAGCACGCGCTGGAATGCGGTTGCGGCGTATTCATAACGTTTGGCATGCAACAACGCGGCACCTTGGTCGAAACGAATCTGCACTTCGTGCATGGCATTGGGGTCGGCAGGAATCACCGGCACGGGCGCAAGAGCGCGGGATGCCTGCGTGACCGGTCCCAGTTCGCGGGCCAGGGTGGTGAGCATTCCGCCCATCACCGCCACCGCGATGAGGGACAATAAGGCGATAACATTTTCCAGATTGCTGCGCGGCGCGTGCGTCATACCATGCCTTTGTGCGCGGCCGGGCTGACATACGGCATGCCCAGATAGGTGGTGAACGCCAATATAAAAATGCCGATGATCATGGCGCCGCTGATCCATGGCGGCACGCGGTAGGTGAGGCGCACATGAATGCCCACACCCAAGGCCAGCCACGTGACAAACGCGGAAGTTTCCAGCGCATCCCACGACCAGTAGCGGCCCCACGCGTCTTGCGCCCATACTGCCCCCGCGATCAGCATCAGGCTGTCGAACACCAGCGCAAGCATCATCACTCGCCAGGCCACACGATCAACGGCATCGTTGGCCGGCATGCTGCGGAACCAGCGTTCGCTACGCGGAAAACGGCGCAAGATCATGACCCCGGCCAAACCCACGCCGATGAGCAGCAAGGCCAGATAAATCTTGCCCAGGGAAACGTGGATCCATTTCCATTCGTTGTAATAAGTCGCGGGGAAATGACTGGCCTTGGGTTCGAGCGTGAGCAACCAACTGCCCAGCACCCACAAGACCGGCAACACCACGACCGCACTGGCGCGAAAGCGCGGCATGCGCCAATACGCAACGGCGTAAATCACACCCAGACTCCACAACTGGCTCATCAACAATTCAAACAGGCTGATCCATGGACCGTGGCCGATACGCACCCAGCGCTGCGCAATGGCGCCGGCCAGCAGCAGCACGCCTGCCAGCAATAATGCCAACACCAGGCGCTCAGAACGGTTGTTTGCCGTAAGTGCGCCGGAGGGATGTTGAATCACCACGCCGCTGATCGCGGCCAGGGTGGCCAGCGCATAAGCCGCAAGGCCGCTCCACATCCACGGCAATTCTGTTGCGAAACCTTCGGCGTTCAAACCTTCTCTCCTGCATTATTTTGCTTTTCCGGCACCGCCGGACGCTGCGCCTCGGCCGGAAATAACCGGGACCCCATCACCTGCCAGTAATGCCAGGCCATACCTAGAACGGCAATCATCGCTACAAAAAACAACCAGCGCAGGGTCGGATCGTAGTACACCTTGTAACCCATCCAGGCACCAAGACGATCGTAGCGCAATTGCCCGCCCTCCAAATGCGCAGTTTCGCCCACTTGTAACTCCTGGCGCTGACCTTGGTGTGAGACCACCAATACCCCGCGCGAGTTTCGTGCATCCAGCACCCACGCGGCGTCTTCGCGCATGCCGGTATGCAGTTGCAGCCAGAATTTAACCGGCTGCGCTCCGGGCGGGGTCCAGGAATTGTCCTGTTTGTAATCGTATAACGGATAAGACGGTAAATTGATGCGCCCGGTGACCGGCATCCCCTGATCCGGTATCCAGGTCAGCACCACCGTAAACCCTTTATTGAAGGTGGTGTAAAAACGGTACCCCTCCAGCACCAACACGCGGTCATCGCCGATAATTTTGCTGGTGAACTTGCCGTGTTCGCCGGGAATCAATACCTGGCTGTTGGTCAATCCGCGATGCATGCCTTCGGCATAGTCGACGGTGTAATAGCCTTGCACGAAGCGCACTTTCTCCAAATGACCGGCATGCAGCGGACCTTGTTTGGTTTCAAGCAACAGGTCAGGCGTGAATCCCTGGCCTTCGGCGATTTCCAGATGGGCATCGATATACGACAACCGCCCGATCGCCACCAGCACGATGATGCTCAGCAAACCGATATGAAACAGCAGCAAGCCCGGCTGCCGGTTGATGCGCGGATTGGTGAAAATCGCCGCCGTGAGATTCAGCGCCAGCACGGCCAGCGGAACCACCAACACCCACATCGTGATATCCAAACGGTTGTCGTACGTCAGCGACGCGCCGATGACCAGCAGGATCATGCCCAGCAAGGTCAATTTCAAAGATGCAAATAACCGAAACCACTTCATGCGTGCGCGTAAACCATCAAACAAATTGCGAAACAAATTAGCGGGTGCCGCTGGAAATTTCCCATACCATAGCCTGCGCTCGCGATTAACTCCATGGGGTTTGCGACAGTATGCACGAAGGCGCCGCACTTGCGTTGACACTGCGGCTCGGCTCCGACTAAAGTGAGCCGCCTCGGAGTATCCTTTCTGCCGTGAGTTGTCGCCGCCATGTTCTGGTTTAACTCCTGTTCCATTACGGTTTTGATGCTCATCGGGCTGTCAGCTGTGCTGGCCGCACCCGTGGAGACTGCATCCGCCCCCGCCCATACCGGCAAGGCTGTGGTGGATTCGCATCATGCTAAATCGCGCAAGTGTTTCGAGTGCCACAAAGAAGCGGACGATCCCGCTTTCAAAAAAATCGTCAAGGAAAACTGCATCGAATGCCATCCCAAGGGCTGGTACAAAGGCAAGCTGGAAGCTCTAGCGAAAGAACCGGAGATGCCCGGCAGCACACCGACCCAGCATGCTTCCGGGCAAGGTCCCGGCATGAGCATGCCCATGTATTATCCCGTATCGCGGCTTGGTGATGCGCCCAACGCGATGATTTTGATTCCCGCCGGGAAGTTTTTTCGCGGCACCAATAACCGCCTGCCGGACGAAGGCCCGCAGCATAAAGTAAAGTTACCGGCGTTTTACATCGACAAGTTCGAAGTCACCAATCTGCAATACAAAAAATTCATCGACGCCACGCAGCACGTGGTGCCGGAGCATTTCATTAATGGCAATGTACCCGACGGCAAATCCGATCATCCGGTGGTGTTTGTCTCATGGGAAGACGCGGCGGCGTATTGCGCGTGGGCCGGCAAACGGCTGCCGTCCGATAAAGAACTGGAAAAGTCAGCACGTGGCACGGACACGCGCACTTTTCCGTGGGGCGAGGAATTTTCCATCGAACGTGTTAACTCGCCGGTGCGCTGGGCTAATTTAAATTTGATCGGCGATACCACGCCGGTGGGGGCGTTCGAAAGCGGTAAGAGTCCGTATGGCGTGTACGATTTGTCGGGCAATGTGTGGGAATGGACGTCATCCAACTACGAAGCTTACCCAGGCAATAAACGGCCCTCGGAAAATTACAATGGCAATTACAAAGTGCTGAAAGGCGGTTCATGGTGGGACTGCTCGTTTTATCAATGCGGCATTTCAGCGCCCGTGTACAATCGCAGTTTCTTTCACCCGCTCACCAAGAACAACAGCTTTGGATTTCGCTGTGCCAAGGATGCAAAGTAACATCATGCAGATCGTAGCAAATAAGCGCAGGCGTTTATTGGCGCTGAGCGCATGCGCCGCGCTGGCGATTTACAGTTGCGCGGAAAAAGAACAACAAGCGGCGCCTGCCGTTCAGGCCGGAATACCGCCCGGGATGGTGCTCATTCCGGCCGGCGAATTCATCATGGGTTCGGACGACATCGACACCAGCGGCAAATCGGAAGAATTCGGCTTTAACGAACCGTGGTTTCTGCCGGAACATCCGCAGCGGAAAATTAATCTCAAAGCGTTTTATCTCGATCAGTTTGAAGTCAATAACGGGAACTATAAAGCTTACTTGATGGGCACCGAACGCGTGCATCGCAATGAACTGGTAAAACTGCTCGAGCCCTTGCAACTGCGTGTTAACGAACACCCGGTCCGCAATGTCAGCTGGTATGACGCCACCGATTATTGCAAGGCGGTGGGCAAACGCTTGCCAACGGAAGCCGAATGGGAGAAAGCGGCGCGCGGCCCCAACGGCAATGAATTCCCATGGGGTAACGAATGGCATCCAGAAAATGTCAACTCCGGCGGCCGCGAGACCCAGGTTGTGCCGGTAGGCTCTCTGCCGCAAGGCCGTTCGCCCTATGGAATTTATGATATGGCCGGCAATGTTCTGGAATGGGTCGACGACTGGTTCGAAGCGTATCCAGGTGCTGATTACAAAAGTCCCAAATATGGCCAGCAAAACAAAGTGGCGCGGGGCGGCAGTTGGGGCGGCGTCGGCCACTACGTGATTCCTCACTATTTTCGCAGCGCGTATCGTTACAATTTCCCGCCCAATGCCGGGTACAACGACGTGGGCTTTCGCTGCGC
>CAZHHW010000170.1:0-4503 GCA_964532385.1 uncultured Gammaproteobacteria bacterium
CAGTATTCATCACAAACGGCCCGTGGCGTACCACCGATTCGTTGAGCGGCACACCGGCGAGCACCAGCAAATCCGTGTCGGTTTGCGCAGCCAGTTGCACCGAGGTGCCGGGGCCTAACAAGGCAGCTTGGCCTTCGCGTACGTTGCGCGGTGGATCGCCCACGGCGACTTCACCGCGAATCACGTACACCATTGCGTTGTAATCGGCCGGGATGTCCTGCACAGTCTCGCCACCGGCGAGCAATGTGTAGTGCAGATAAATAATCGGCGTACGGACTTCGATGACAGCCTGTTTGCCCATCGCGCTGCCCGCGATCACGCGCACTCTCACTTTGCCGTCGGCACTGGTAGCTTCCGGGATTTGCGCAGCCGGGATGTCCTGATAACGCGACGGCATCATTTTGTCTTTGGCGGGCAGGTTCACCCACAGTTGAAAGCCGTGCATCACGCCGCCGCTGCGTTGGAATTCGGGGGTCGGCATTTCCGAATGCACGACGCCGCGCCCGGCAGTCATCCACTGCACATCGCCGGGGCGCAAGGTGCCGCTGCGTCCGGCGGAGTCTTTATGCTGCATTTCGCCGGATAATAAATAGGTGACGGTTTCAAAGCCGCGATGCGGATGATCCGGCGCGCCGATGCCTTGACCTGGCCCCCAGGTGACGGGACCGAGGTGGTCGAATAACAGGAACGGGTCGAACTGCATAAGCTGGGCGACGGGGAATGGACGGCGCACGGGGAAGCCGCCGCCTTCGAGGGTTTGGATGGTGTCGATTACTTGGGCAATCGGGCGTCGTGTCATGACAATAAATCCTCATCGTATGGGAATAACGTTGCTTTTCTCCCCTCCTTATTTTCAAGGCCGCTCTCGTGCATCTCGGCAAATGCTCCTGCGTTGCTCTACCTTCCGCCTTCCCTGGCGGTCGCCTGCGCTTCGCGGCACTCACACTTCCGTGTGCAGCGGAGGGATTGGTTGCGGTTAAACATTCCTTCACGCCTGCCAACCACCCCGTCCGCTGCGCGTCCACCCCTCCTTGAAAATAAGGCGGGGAGAAAACAAGCACGTTACGGCAGGTCGAATAACAGGACTTCGGCGTTAACACCAGCACTCAGGCGCAGCGTAGTTTCATTTTCAACACGTGCGCCGTCGCCGGTGGCGAGCGGTATGCCGTTGAGCTGCACGCTGCCGCGCGCGACGTGCACGTAAGCCCGCCGGCCGGGGGATAAAATATGTGTCACGTCCTGCGCCCCGTCAAGGCGGGTGGCGTAGAGTCGCGCATCCTGGCGCAACGTCACGGCAGCTTCGCCGCCGTCCGGCGCGGCGATCAGGCGCAGGTGGCCATTGAGTTTTTCCGGCGCAAAATGTTGCTGCTCGTAGCCGGGCGCGCCGCCGGGCTGGCCGGGCTGAATCCAGATTTGTAAAAAATGCACCGGCTGTTCCGTCGAGGCGTTGTATTCTGAATGTCGCACTCCGGTACCTGCGCTCATGCGCTGCACATCGCCGGGGCGGATGACCGAACCGGTACCCAGGCTGTCTTTGTGTTCGAGCGCGCCGTCGAGCACGTAGCTGATGATTTCCATGTCGCGGTGCCCGTGGGTGGGAAACCCCTCGCCCGGTTGCACGCGGTCTTCATTGATCACGCGCAAGACACTGAAGCCCATCTGCTGCGGATCGAAATAATCGGCGAATGAAAATGTGTGATAGCTGTTCAGCCAGCCGTGATCGGCGTGGCCGCGCTCCAAGCTTTTGCGTACCTGTATCATGCGGCGCTCCTTTTCGGATATCCGCACAAGATGGGGACGGTGACGCGGAATTTCAAAGCGGGCGAAAGCTGGAATTAACAACCGGCACGTTGATAAAAACAACAACCTCGCAGCACTGTGCCGCCACGAGGTTGTCGAGCGTTACTTGACTTCGATGGTGATTTTCTTCGATGCGACCACCGGCGCGTGCGGAATATGCGCACCGTCCGCGAACATCAATTGCAAGGTGTGCTTGCCCTTGGGCAGCTCCACCATGCCTTCTGTCTGCGCCGCGCCGAAATGCACGTGCTGGGCATCTTTTCCGATAGGCTGGTCGGCCGCAGGCAGGTCCGCGTCGATGATCAGATGGTGATGACCGGAATTAGCTTGCGTGGAACCGGCCTTGTCCACGGTCATGCCCTTCACACCGAAAACAACCTTCACCGGGCTTGTGACTACATCGCCGTCCTTGGGTGACTCAATCGAAACCTCGGCTCCGGCAGGCGACGTGGATGCTGCTTGCGCAAAACTCATCACGGCGCTGACCGCAACCGCGCAACCCAAGCCGGTAACTTGCTTCATGCTCATCATTTATCTCTACTCCTTGTTGATGGATTACTGTCCAGAATGAAAGGTACTCGCCCCCAACTGTGAAGCGGGCTGGATACATATACCCGAACTGCGGATTCGGATAAAGCGCGCAACACAAACTCCAGTACAATACCCGCAATAAAAAAATCCGTCCGACACAACCCAACCTGATGATTCACGGGAAGCCCGCATGAAATCGCTGAGCAAAATATTTTTGTCCGGTCTGGCCGCGATCCTGCCGATGGCCATCACCATTTATATCCTCTTCTGGCTGGGTTCGGGCGCCGAAGACCGGCTCGGCGGGTTAATCCAGGTGGTGGTTCCGCAGCAATATTACTGGACCGGCATGGGCTTGATCGCCGGCCTGGTGCTGGTGTTCGCCATCGGCCTGCTGTTAAACGCCCTGGTCATCCGCAATCTGTTCGTGTGGAGCGAAGAATGGCTGGCCAAAGTGCCACTGGTGAAAACCCTGTACGGTTCCATCCGCGATCTGATGAAGTTCGTCGCCAACTCCAAAGGCAAACAGATGGGGCAGGTCGTGACGGTAAAAATCGGCGAGCCCGACATTCTGGTGCTGGGTTTTTTGACCAACGAGAATGTGCGTTTTATCGACAAGAGCCTGCGCCCCGATCTGGTCGCCGTGTATCTGCCGCTGAGCTACCAGATCGGCGGGCACACCGTGCTGGTCCCGCGCAGCGCAGTCAAATTGGCCGATCTGCCGATGAACGAGGCGATGCGCTTTGCCATTACCGCCGGCATGGTGACGGGTGAATCCAAACATGCGGCCAAGCAACCCCCGGTATAGTTAACGCGTGTCACACTCTCTGTCCGAACGCGCGCTGATCCTGATCGTCGGCACTATTCAGTTCATCAACATCATCGACTTCATGATGGTGATGCCGCTGGGGCCTGATTTCGCGCTGGCGCTGGGTATCGCCACCTCCAACATCGGCATCATTGGGGGCAGCTATTCGGTGGCGGCTGCGATCTCGGCCTTGCTGGTAGTCGGCTGGCTGGACCGCTTTGATAGGCGCACGGTCGTGACATTTGCGATGTGCGGCCTGGCCATCGGCACCGGCGCGGGCGCGTTCGCCACCGACATGAACACGCTGCTGGCCGCACGCATCGTGGCCGGTATTTTCGGCGGACCGGCCACCTCGATGGCCGTCACGTTAATCATTGATCAAGTCGCACCCGAGCGGCGCGGGCGCGCGCTGGGCGCCATGATGGGCGCGTTTTCCGCCGCTTCGGTGCTGGGTGTGCCCGCCGCGCTGGAACTGGCGCACCTGGGCGGCTGGCGTGCGCCTTTCATCGTCGTGTCGCTGCTGGGCGTCATCACCGCGCTGTTCGCACGCGTGATGCTGCCGCCCATGCATGGTCATGTGCCGGCCGCGCAGCAACGCGCGCGCTGGGATTTTCTCAACTTGTTCACGCGCAGTACGCCGCTGCTTGCGTACAGCGCCACCGGCATGGCGATGCTGGCCGGGTTTTTGATCATTCCCAATATTTCGGCGTTTGTGCAATTCAATCTGGGTTACCCGCGCGAACATCTGGGTTTGCTGTACCTGGCCGGCGGCGGCGCCAGTTTTTTTACCATGCGCGCCGCGGGGCGCTATGTTGACAAATACGGCAGCGTGCCGGTGGCCTGGGTAGGCACCGTGCTGTTGCTGCTGTGTTTGTTGTTCGGTTTTGTATGGCGCGGCTGGCCGCTGCCGGTGCTGGCCATTTATATTCTGTTCATGGTGGCGATGTCGACGCGCAACATCGCCAGCACCGCGCTGATCTCGCATATCCCGCAAAATTACGAGCGTGCCGGTTTCATGTCGGTCAACTCCGCCGTGCAAAACCTGGCGGCGGGACTGGGCGCGGGCATTTCGGCCTGGGTGCTGGGCGCGCAACCCAACGGCGCGCTTACCGGCATGAGCGCCGCCGCGCTGCTGGCCATGGCGTGCGCCACCGTGGTTCCGTTGCTGCTGTGGAAAATACAGCAGCGCGTACGTAACGCCGCAGCGGCAGTAGCTCCGCTTGTCCTGCATGAGTAAAATCGCAGCTCATTTATTTACCCAGAACAGCGCCTTCCTTCGACAAGGTAGCACTTATCAACATGGATAGAATTCCCCCATGCTCACGCCACGCCTGCTGTACCTGATTTTCGCTGTTTCAGGGTTTTCC
>CAZHHW010000171.1:0-4444 GCA_964532385.1 uncultured Gammaproteobacteria bacterium
CCCGGCGGCGAGCGTAAACGCCAGCCAGCCCGCCCCCAGCGCAGTGGCGGCGGTGACCCAATGCATCGCCAGGTGCTCGCGAAACCACCACAGCAACACCACCCCCAGCGCCACATCCAATGCCGCGCCCGTCAGCAACAAACCCTTCAGACCCAACAGCGGCATGCCCAGATGCGTGGCAAAAAACACCCCGACAATCGCCCCGCAGGTGTTGGCCGCATACACACTGCCGATGCTCTTCTCCCCATGCCCCTGGCGCAGCAACGTATACGTCAACAACGGCAACGTCATCCCCGCCAGAAAGGTCGTGGGCACCATGATCGCCGCCGCGATGCCGTGACTGGCCAGATTAAACCACGCGTAGCCGGCGTCATCCTTGCTCAGGTTCGTCACCAGCCACGCCATCACCTCGAAGGTCTGGTTATAGATAAACAACGTGCTCGCCGCCAGCGCCCCCATCAGAATCTGCACCGCCGCCAAAAAGCGCAGCGGCTGCGCAATCCGATCGATCCGGTACTTGATCCACAGCCCGCCCAACGCCAGCCCCAGAATGAACGCACTCAACATCAACTCAAACGCATGCGTCGAACTGCCCAGCACCAGCGCCAGCATGCGAATCCACACAATCTCGTAAATGAACGACGCCGCGCCGGTGAACGCCGCAATCCCTAAAAAAAACACCAGCCAGCGCTTCTCGCCGTAAAGCGTTTGCGCCGGGGCCGGTTGAACAAATTGCGGCTCCACCGCGGGCGCCCGCGCCAACCGCCACACCAGCAACGCCAGCGCCACATTCAGCACCCCGGCAAACACCATCGTGCCGGGCAAACCCACCCACTCGATCAACACAAACCCGCTCACCAGCACCCCCAGCACGGCGCCGAGACTGTTGGTGAAGTAAAGCATCGACACCGTCGCCCCCGGACGGTCCGGATAACGCCGGATCAACGCCCCGCTCAACAACGGAAACGTCATGCCCAGCAAAATCGACTGCGGCAGAATCAACAGCGCCGCGCTGACCCACTTGAAGGCCGTCACCCCACCCGGATCCCCGATGGCCGGCAACAGCGTGGTGTAAGCGAACTGCACATACCCGTCGAACAGCGGATGAAACCCCAGCGCCGTCACCCCGATAATGCCTTCCACCAGCGCATAACCCAGCAGCAGATTCTGCCAGCGCCCGGAGCGCGCCCCACACCACCACGCGCCCAGCGCCATGCCGCCCATGAAAATCGCCAGCACCAAGGTCTGCGCATACGCGGCATGCCCCAGAAACAGCTTTAAATAATGCGTCCAGATCGATTCGTAGATCAGCCCGGAAAACCCTGAAACAGCGAAAATCAGGTACAGCAGGCGTGGCGTGAGCATGGGGCGGTCTCTATGGATTTGCATCGCGTGAGTGCGGGGTTTTAATGGCCGTCTCGCTCTGCGGGAAGGTAATGCCCTGTTGTTTGAAGGCGTGCCATACCGCCAGCAGGATTTGCGACTGGATATTGTCTACACCTGCTTCCGGATCGCCGATCCAGAATTGCAGCTCCAGCTCGATGCCGTTCTTGCTGAACGCGGTCAGCAGGGAACTTGGGGCGGGATCGGCCAGCACACGCGGATGAGCACGGGCGATATCGAGCATCACGCGCATTGCAAGATCGGGATCGTCCTGATGACCGATGTGCACGGGTGCCTTGATGCACACATTGCGGTCGCTGTAAGTCCAGTTGATGACTTCGCCGACAATCAGGTTTTCATTGGGAATCAAAACTTCCACGCCATCGCCGCTGCGCACCACCACATAGCGCGCGCGCAATTCTTTGACCTGGCCAAAGCTTTTGCCGATGGTGACGACATCGCCGGGACGGATGGAGCGATCAAACACCAGAATAAAACCGCTGATCAGATTACTGGCGATGCGCTGCAAGCCCAGACCCAAGCCCACGCCTAAAGCGCCGCCGAAGACCGTGAGCGCGGTGAGGTCGATGCCCACCGAGTTGAGCGCAAGGAACACGGCCAGCGTCAGCAGCAGAAATTTACTGAATTTCGCGAGGCCCACACGCGTGCCGGGGTCGAGCGGCAGGGAATGTTGCAGCTTGCCTTCGATGACGCGCGCGATCCACAGTGCAAGCAGCAGCCACACGGCCACCGAGATGGCCAGTTTTAATAATGTCAATAACGACACCCGCGTCTTCCCGGCGGTGAACGCCAGCTCGTCCATCCAGTCCATGAGTTCGGGCAGCCAGCCGACCAGATGCAAAGCCACCAGCGCCCAAATCACCGTGCCGATGGCGTTTTCCCAGGTTTTCAGGCCACGGCCGGGGCCGAAGGCAATTTGCAGCAGGTAGACCAGGGCGCGGATCGCCGCCAGCGACAGCAATAAAGGCAGGGCGAGATTGAGTAGCGCGATCTTCCAGTGCGTGTGCGACAGAATGCCGCGCCCGATCAGCACGCCGATCAACATGACCAGCGGGAACACCAGAATCTGCGCCGCGTGCACCAGCATATGCAGCAGCGGCGACTGCGGCAGCGCGCGGCTGAAATAATCATGTACGCGCCGGTGCACCCACCACGCGATGACGGCGGCCAACACCAGCACGCCGACTTGCATGCCAAGAGCGGGAGAGGAGAGGGCCGCGAATTGTTCCTGCAGAAATGCGTAAAACGAATTGGAAGAATCCATGCTGCGCCAACCTGTCCTTAATAATAAGCAGCGATTTTACCCATGGAGCACTCCGGGAGCTACCGCTGCGTTGGCAGCTACATCTTGAGCTAGGGTAAATAGGGAATGGGTGCGCCGGCATAGGCATGCGCGGCCAGCAAGCGCGCGGCCAACGCCGGTTTGTAAGCTTGATAAAGTTCCGGCGCGTAACGCGCCCACAATTGCTGTGCAGTGGCATGATCGTTTTGCACCACGGCACCCAGCAGGGCGCACATCAAAATATATTCGGTATGCAGCGGTCCCACGGAAGCGAGCGCCTCGGGCAGCATGCTGCTTGCCTGTTGCAGCATGCCCGCCGCATCGCGCCGCGTTACCGCCGACCATAATCCCACCCAGTTGCGTTGTTGCGCGCTGAGTGCGCCAAAGCAGGGGGCCGCGCCCACGCGTTGCCAGACTTCCGACATTTCCTCGCGCGTCAGTTGCGGAATCATCAGATTGACGACATAGGACATGTCGTGCAGCCAGTTTGCGGCCAACGCATCGCTGCTGCACTCAAGCAGCGCGCTTTGAAAAAAATAAGCGCTGTTTGCCAGCGCCTTATGCACGCCGGGCAAGCTTGCATCGCCGCCGTGGATGAAATAGTCAAGCAGCTGCACCGCGGTGCGCGTGTACTGACTGCGGTCGTAGTAAGGGTTGGGGCTGGCCGAACTGATGGGGTTTTGCGGCGCAGGCGCGCTGAGCATTTCCAGCGCGGGGATGCCCGCATTGCGAAGCGCGATGAAACTGCCCGCGTTCTCGCGCAGGAAGCGCGCGCGCGTGGAACGCAAATCGAGCACCGGAAAGTAATCCGAGTTCGCGCCGATCGCGTACGACGCGAACAGCGGCGCGAGCGAATGTTCGTCGCCGAGGCGGTGCAGTTCCAGATCCTGCATGTTGCGGATGCCGATGCGTGCCAGCGCCGTGTGCAAGCCGCGTTGCTGAATCGTGGTAGGTAGCGGCAGGGGGCCATCGGCGCGCGCCACGATGATCATGTCGGTGAAGTTGGCGGCGTAAATCACATAGTGATCGAATTGACGCGCCAAGGCCTTGAGCACCGACGCAACCAGCTCTTCGTTCATCTCGTAGGTTTGCAACCACTGCACCATCACGCCCTGCGGCGCAAGATGGCGTTTGGCCAGCGCATAGAATTCTTCGCTAAACAACGCGGCCACACCGCTGACCCACGGATTGGAAGGTTCCGACATGATGATGTCGTAGTGCTGGTTGTAAGTGGAAAAAAAACTCTTCGCGTCGTCGATATGAAAATGGCTTTGCGGACTGCTATAGGCCAGTTCGATACGCGGACGGAATCCCTTGGCCGCTTCGAACACCGCCGGTTCTATTTCGATAGTATCGACGCTGCTCAACTGCTCGGCGGATAATAAAGTGTGCGTGCTGAGTCCTGACCCCATGCCGATCACGGCGGCGCGCTTTGCGGCGGGATACAGCGCCAGCGGCAAAGCCCCCGCCAGGGTCATGGTGCTCTCGTCCGGGTCTGGGGTGCCGGAGCTCACCATATTGATCATGGCGTCGGGTTTGCCGTTGGTCATGATGCTGACGCCGCGCACCGTTGCCGTATTTTCGGATTGAATCAAGTCGATGGTGGCGGTCTTGCCGTCTTTATGAAATAAATTCACGTAGCTGGCAGGATGAAGGAGGCCGGAACGGTAGACGCCCGAAGCCATGCGCGCCAAATCCATATTCCCGGCGGCGAGCGTAAACGCCAGCCAGCCCGCCCCCAGCGCAGTGGCGGCGGTG
>CAZHHW010000172.1:0-4440 GCA_964532385.1 uncultured Gammaproteobacteria bacterium
GCCGGCCTATGATCCGTCATGCCTTTTCCCGTAATTGTAGGGCGTATGAGGCGCAGCCGTTATCCGCCATTTCGCGTCACGCACCTATGCCGTCTGATTTTACGTCAAGCCACGTCACTTCGATGCGAGCTGTTCGGAATCGTGAACCGTCAACATACGGCGGATAACGCTTTCGCTCATCCGCCTTACGGGTTACGGGTGGTCCCCATCCGCACGGTGCGACGGAATCTATTGATGGTAGGACTCCGCACTCTTCGTATATTTAATAATTATAGGGGGGGCCACTATCGTCTGATTCTTGCGCAAACCTGAGACTCGGATTTCAATGTTTTCATCTGGTGAAGGAGGATCGATTGGGAAATACAGCTTGTAACAGAGCCATTCTTCCAAATCATCAATCGAGATTTCATTCTCGGTCGGCCTAGTCTCCTGAGAACCTTTTCCGCTGCGGCACTGAACCATTCCGAATGCGCGGTACAACCCCCTAACTAGCGGACCGCCATCTTGATTTTTACTATCTATAGGACCAGCGATTAACGTAGGCCTGACAGGCTCAGCATTATTCACAACCAACAAAACATCTTTTGGTACAAACGAAAACCCCGTAGCTTCCGCGTAGACATAGAAGTCAACTTCTAACGGTCCTAGTCTAGGAATCGACGCCCCTTTCTCCGAGGAAATGGGCGCAACAATAAAATACGTCGTTCTTCGTGTGAGCACATTATTTTGTGGCTGAATGTGCAACTTGAGACCATCGATTGCTAACCGATGGTCTCTAATAGAATGCAAGATGCTCCCTTGAAGCGGTGCGCTAACACTGTAGACCTTTGAAACGGCGCATCCGCTAGCCAGGACAGTCGTAGCTAAAATTAAGCAAAATCGAACTCGCTGTGTAGTCACGCTGTTTCACCGACTCGACGCATACACACCTGTTGCAGCAGGAAACTCGTACATGATTGCTGCAGCATTCAGTGATGCAGCGGGAACCATTGTGAAAAAATTGGTGGACCAAAAAGCAGCAGAGGCGCCTATATTTCCTCCAATCACACGGCCGAAGCTTTCGATTGGCACTTGAATAGTGTCATGAATGCCAGACAAGGAATTTCCTGTTGAAAGTCCATTTGCAAATTTTGAAAACGGGCCACCTTCATCCCAAAACCCAGGTTTGGGGCTGCTCATAATTTCTTCTGCTGTACGATCAGTACCAAAATTAATCTTGCCTTGGACTGGACCCGTTCCGTCTGGTTTTGCAACCACACCCTCGCCCGGATTCGGATCGGCTGCATATCCAACTGCTGCTTGGTAGGTTGCCGCCGCGACAGCAGTCATAGCGCCCATTCGAAATCCGTCCTTAAATCTTCCCCCATTTATTGCACTTGAAATACCAGATGTCGTGCTTTGACCCAAGGCCTGAGTTAGAAGTCCGCTGTTTGCAGTTAAGGCACTTATACCCCCGCCGATCGCCCCGCTAATCATTCCGGTTGCAGCCCCCTGAGCTGCCCCACGTAGTGCACCAGCTAGATTTCCAGTTTGCCCGTATCCGGCTACAGCGCCCATGACTGCACCTGACGCCATACCACCCATCATCCCTGCACCAACTGATATCGCTGTAAGACTCGACGTCTGAGCTGCCATTGCCCAGTAGGCTGCGTTATATGCAGCTCCACCCGTATACACAACAGCCGCGACCACAACAACAGCAATGACAGCTTTTCTAAACCACTTCTGCTTCCAAAACTTCTTGTATCCACTCGGGTCGGTATACGACAGCGGATTATTCGCAACATAGGAATAGCGGTTATACCCCTGCAAATTCGCCATGCCGTCGATGCTGGGGTCCGCCTGCATCATCCTCCCCAACGTCGGGTCGTACCATCTGCCGTTCATGTTGATCAGGCCGATGCTGTCGAGCATCTCGTGACCGGTGTAGCCGTGGTGCGTGATGTTCGACGTGAGCTGGGTTGCGGAGTCGCTGCCGTTTGCATTTCTACGTTTGCCCCACGCGTCGTAGCTCAGGCGTTCGACGATGGCGCCGGTTTCGCTGGTGATCACGTCCACCGAGCCCAAGTGGTCGGTGTGCAGGTAGCGCGTGTAGGTGCTGTTGATGCCGGTGCCGTTGTCGCGCTTCACCACGTACATCGCGACCGGGCGGCCGCCGGCGTAGATGTAGTGTTTGTATTCGTCGATGTTGCCTTTCTTTTCTTTTTCGAAGTGGGTGCCGGCGTCCCAGCGCGGGTTGATGTATGTCGTGGTGTTGGCCGCGCCTTCGGTCATCACGATGCGCTGGTGTTCGGCGTCGTAGGCATAGCTTTGCGAGATCGCGGCCATCGTGACCGACTTCGGTAAATTGAAGCTGGTGTAACCGAGCGTGCGACCGGCGCCGATGGTTTGATTGCCGTTGGCGTCATAGGTGTAGGTGGGATTGACTACACCGTTGACGGTGCCGCTGATGCTGGCAACCGCGTGCGGACGTACCGTTGCCGTGCCGTAGGTGTAGCTGCCCACGCCGGTTTTGGAAGTGATGTTGCCCAGGCTGTCGTAGGCAAACGCCTTGCTGGCGCCGCCGGTGATATTGGCGCTGAGCACGCGGTTCAATGCGTCGTAGGTGAAGGTTTCGGTGTAGTTGGAACCCGCCACATAGCTGCTGCGGGTGTTGAGATTCGGCACCCCGCTGTAATAGGTGTAGTTCGAATCCTGCACCACGCCCGAAGGTCCCGTGGTGTCGATGTCGCTGAGCAAGTCGCTGATCGGGTTGTAAGTGCGCTTGGTCTGGGTGCTATTGCCCAGGGTTTCGCTGATCACGCGGCCTTGCGCGTCGATGCCGTTCGCATCCAGTTGCCAATACTTGGTGCCGCCGTTATTGGCAAGACTTGACACCGCGGTGAGAAAACCTCGCGTGTCGTAGTTATTGTAAAACGCGAAGTTGCCGAAACCAGTGACGGTGGACGGGAACTGCACGTTGGTCACGCGCCCGGTGCCGGGGTCGTAGCCGACGCTCATGTTGTACAGCACGCTGTTGATGCTGGTGCCGACGATGGCCGCACGGCCCAGGCTGTCGTACACATAGCTGCGCGCGTAGCTGTTGGTCGGGCCGGTGACGCTGGCGAGTTTGCCTTTGCCGTTGGCGGCGGTGTCGTAGGTCCAGGTACTGGTGCCTTCCACTTCCACACGCTTGGTCATGCGGCCCAGCACGTCGTACGTCATGGTCGCGGTTTGCAGCTTGGCGTCTTTCTGCGTCAGCAGTTCGCCTAACACGTCGTAGGTGTACGACCACGCACCCATGTCGGGATCGGTCATCGCGGTCTTGCGGCCGCGAATGTCATACGTGGTAGTGATGGTCGCGTTCTTGGCATCGGCACCCGTGGTGGTGACTTTACCGAGATTGCCGAACGCGTCGTACTTGTAGGTGATCACGCCGTTCAGCGCGTCGGTCACCGACACGATCTGGCCCTGGCTGTTCTTCACTTCAGTGCGCGTGCGCAGCTTGCCGTCGTTGCTCGCCGGAGCGGTCATCGTGGTAGTGAAGCTATTGAAAGTGGTACTGCTGATGGCGCCGTCGGGCGTGGTGACGTTATAGGTGCGGCCCAATGCGTCGTAGGCGGGCGTGGTCCAATACACGGTATTGCTGGAAAAGTAAGGACGTGACGCCTTCTTCACGCGGCCCAGGCTGTCGTATGCCGTATCTTTGTAAATCGTTGCGCTGTTGAAGCCTTGCGTTTCGCTACGCAACTCGCGGCCCAACATGTCGTAGTACACCTTGACGGGCGGTACCATGTCGGTGCCGCTGGTATTCAACACCTGCGTGGTGGACGAGTAGCGCGCCGAGCCGATGTCCGCGCTCAAATACAAACCCGCGCTGCCGTGATCGGTGAGCGAGGTCGTGGTCGCGGTACCGTCCGCGCGCAGCTCCTTGACCTTGCGGCCGAAGCCATCGTAGGTCCAGGTCGTGACTAATCCATTCGGGCCGGTGGTGCTGAGCGGCACGCCAAAGCGCGCGTCATAGGTGGTGGTTTCGGTGTGGCTCAGCGCGTTGGTGGTGCGGACTTGCGGATTCACCGAACCCGGATTGGTGCTGTTTACATACGCGGTGCTGGTGGTGCGCGTAGTGATGTCGCCCCCTTTCACCGTCACTGCGTTTTGATGACCATAGGTCGCGTCGTACCCATACTCCGTCATCAGCGCGGTGAACGGCCCGGCGGCGGGCGCGACGTAGGTGCCGGTGCTCAACGTGAACGTTCCCGCCTCGGGTTCCACCACGGTGCGGATCAGGCGGCCAAGCGAATCGTAATTGTTCAACGTGGTGCGCGTCTGCGTCTGCGCGGCGCCGGTGGTGCTGTAAGCCGCAGGTACCGTGCTTGACACTTGCGACGCCACCACCCAGCCCAGGCGCCAGTTGGCGGTATCGTTGCTGAAGTAACTGGTCGTGACTGTTTTGTAACC
>CAZHHW010000173.1:0-4393 GCA_964532385.1 uncultured Gammaproteobacteria bacterium
GGTGCGCGTCATTTGCACGTTGACGATGCGGCGCGCGATCTCATCGCCCACGCCGCCGACGGGGACGCGCGCCGCGCGCTGAATCTACTGGAAATCGCTGCCGATCTCACTCATCCCACTGCCGGGGGTGAGACCCTCGGCGTCGACACCGTGCGCGAAGTGGTGGCGGGCGGAGTGCGGCGTTTCGACAAAGGCGGCGAGATGTTTTACGACCAGATCTCGGCATTGCATAAAGCGGTGCGCGGATCGAATCCGGATGCTGCCCTGTATTGGTTTGCGCGCATGCTCGACGGCGGCTGCGATCCACTGTATGTCGCGCGCCGCGTGGTGCGCATGGCGAGCGAGGATATCGGCAATGCCGATCCGCGCGGCTTGCAGATTGCGCTCGATGCCTGGGATGCCTTCGAACGGCTGGGCGCGCCCGAAGGTGAATTGATGCTGGCGCAAGCCGTGGTGTATCTCGCGTGCGCGGCGAAGAGCAATGCGGTGTACACCGCGCTGGGCGCGGCGCGCGCCGATGTGCAACGCTATGGCTCCTTGGACGTGCCGCTGCACTTGCGCAATGCGCCGACACGCCTGATGAAAGAACTGGATTATGGCAAGGATTATCGCTACGCGCACAATGAAGCCGATGCCTATGCGGCGGGTGAGCGATATTTTCCGGACGGCATGCCGGAGACCGTGTATTACCAGCCGGTGGAACGCGGCCTGGAAATCAAAATCGGCGAAAAACTTGCGGCGTTGCGCGCGGCCGACGCGAAATCTCGGCGCGAAAAATAAACGCGCGTTGGTTAGAATGAACCGGTCAAATTACGAGGTGGGTGCGTGAATCATATCCTCGCCATTGCGATGGGCGGCGCGTTGGGTTCGGTACTGCGCTTTCTGGCCTCGAACTGGACCTACGGCCGTTTCGGCAGTGACTTCCCTTACGGCACGTTATTGGTCAATGTACTGGGCTCGTTAGTGATGGGACTTTTATACACACTCTTAGTGGAACGCAGCGTTCTCGATCCGATTTGGCGTGCCGGATTAGTGGTTGGCGTGCTGGGCGGCTTCACCACCTTTTCGGCATTTTCGATGGAAACAGTCAACCTGATCGCCGGGGGCGAATTGCCCAAGGCACTGATTAATATTCTGGCCAGCGTGGGCCTGTGCTTGACAGCCACGTGGATCGGCGTGATGAGCGGGAGACAACTATGAAAGTCGTTGAAGTCACGATGGTGCGTATTTATTTCAATGAGAGCGAAGCCATGTTGAAAAGCCTGCTCAAGCGCCTGCACGACTGGGAAAAGGTCAAGGGCGTGACGGTGTTTCGCGGCGTGAGCGGTTTTGGACCCAGCGGTGCAACCCATACCTCGGTCGCGGTGAATTTATCGCTCGACCTACCGCTGGTGGTGGAATTTTTCGATGAGCCCGCCAAGGTGCAAGCCATTCTCGAACACTTGAGCACCACCATCCGGCCCGGCCACATGGTGGCGTGGAATGCCACCGTAAATGAAACCATCTGACGGAATGTAGATTAACCATGCTGGATTCAAAATTATTTCGCACCGAGCTGGAAGCGACCGCGCTCAAACTGGCACGGCGCGGTTATGTGCTCGACAGCGCGCGCATCGCGGCGCTGGAGACGCAGCGCAAAGACCTGCAAGTACGCACGCAAAACCTGCAAAATGAGCGCAATACGCGTTCGAAAGCCATTGGTAAAGCCAAGGCACAAGGACAGGATGTACAACCGTTGCTGGATGAGGTCGCGCACCTGGGCGACGAACTCAAAGCAGCGGAAGCAGGTCTCGACACTATTCAAGCGCAGCTCGACGCGCTGTTGCTGACCGTGCCTAACATTCCCCATACGAGCGTGCCGGACGGCAAAGACGAAACCGCCAACCAGGAAGTGCGCCGCTGGGGCGAGCCGCGAAAATTTGCATTTACGCCCAAAGATCATGTCGCGCTGGGCGAACACTTGAAGTTGCTGGACTTCGACACCGCCGCAAAAATTTCCGGCGCGCGGTTCAGCCTGCTCACCGGTGCACTGGCACGTATGCAACGCGCCCTGATCCAATTTATGCTCGACATCCACACCCGCGAGCACGGCTATACGGAAGTGTATGCGCCGTATTTGGTGAATGCGGATTCGCTGCGCGGCACCGGTCAGCTGCCCAAATTCGAAGCGGATTTATTCAAGCTTTGCGGCGAACAGAATTTCTACCTTATTCCCACCGCCGAAGTGCCGGTAACCAATATCGTGCGCGATACCATCGTGGATGCGCCGCTCATGCCGCTGCGCTTCGTCGCGCATACGCCGTGTTTTCGCAGCGAAGCCGGCTCCTACGGCAAGGACACGCGCGGATTGATCCGTCAGCATCAGTTTGAAAAAGTCGAGCTCGTGCAGATCGTGCGCGCGCAGGATTCCTACGCCGCGCATGAAGCACTCACTGGCCATGCGGAAAAAATATTGCAGAAACTTGAATTGCCCTACCGCGTGATGGCACTGTGCAGCGGTGACATGGGCTTCTCGGCGGCAAAGACCTACGACTTGGAAGTGTGGTTGCCGGGGCAGCAAAAATACCGCGAGATTTCATCGTGCAGCAATTTCGAAGATTTTCAGGCACGCCGCATGTCGGCGCGCTGGCGCAATCCCGCAACCGGCAAACCCGAGTTAGTGCATACCCTGAATGGCTCGGGTTTAGCCGTCGGCCGCACGTTGGTGGCGGTCCTGGAAAATTATCAGCAGGCCGACGGTTCGATTGCCGTACCCCGCGCGCTGCAACCGTTTATGGACGGCGCTGAAGTTATTTCTTTAAGTTTTCCAAGCTCATAAAAAAGAAACGCGCCTAACGTAAGCGCGCTTCTTAACTCTCTCAACCGTCTGCGAAGCTTACCGGAGTATTCCTCGCACCTGCTGACCGAATAATTACTTCTTCGGCGCGGGAGTCGGCTTGGCATGAGGAGCGGCCTTGGCAGGAGCAGCCGCAGGCTTCTTCGTCATGGCTTCTTTCGCCTTGGCAGCATCGGCTTCCATCTGTGCAACCTTGTCTTGAGCGGCGCGTGCATTCTTGTTGGCAGCTTCAAGTTGCGAACGCAGATCAGCAATGGTGGCATCTTTCGAAGCCATTTCGTTCTTCATCTTGGAAGACTCTTGTTCCATCGTTGCAACTTTGGCCTTCAATTCATCACGCTCTTTCATGCCGCAACCCGTCAAGCCGGTCGTCAAAACTACTGCCATAACTGCGGTGGCGATATAACGCTTCATAGATCCTCCGTTTATTACGTTTATTTCTTGGATGTTCGAGACAGGGAGTGTCTGGAATTTAAACCCGTTCCAAGCCGGGGCGTATTTTTCAATAGTTTTGTCAATTGCGCTAGTAGTTTGGACGCATCTTGCAAATATTTTTTGCTTGCCAGCCGCGTATTTTTGCCAGCGGCACCCAGGTTACGTCTAAAAAAATATGCAATTACGGGAGTGACGCGCGCTTTTTCATGCTTGCCCACCGCTCCGATTCCTAGGCTAGGATCGAAATATCCTTGACCATTTTTCCTCACTTCACTCACTCACGCAGGAACTGCCATCAATGTATCCTGACATCTTTGTTCTCCTTGAGGAAAAGCATACCAATCACCAAAGTCATCAGCGCTACGCCGATGGGATACCAAAGACCATTATAAATATTGCCGGTGGCCGCAACGATCGCGGTTGCAAGCAAGGGCAACATCCCGCCGAACCAGCCATTACCGATATGGTACGGAAATGACATGGAGGTGTAGCGGATATGGGTTGGAAACATTTCCACCAGGAACGCCGCTATCGGTCCATACACCATGGTCACGTAGATCACCATCAGCACCAGTATAGCCAGCGCCACGGGATAGTTGACCTGGCCGGGGTCTGCCTTGCCCGCATAGCCGGCCGCTTGCAATGCGTCCTTGAGCGCGCTTTCGTTCCAGCCCATGATCTGCGTGCTGCCGATCTGCGTGACAACCTTTTCGCCCTCGATCGCAGGTAACGAAGTGAACGACAAGCCCGACTTCGACAGGAAGTCTTTGACGCGGTCGCATTCGGAGAACTTGGTGCCGGGCAATACCAGCACATGCATCTCGCACTCACTGGCCGCAACACTGATGGGAGTGGTTTGTTGAAATTGCTCCAGCGCCGGATTCACATAGTGGGTGAGGCCCTGGAATAATGGAAAGTAAGTGAGCGCCGCGATCAGGCACCCGGCCATGATGATCTTCAGCCGGCCGATACGATCCGACAACCAGCCGAAAAAGACAAAGAACGGCGTGCCAATCAGCAGCGACGCACCGATCAGGGCATAGGCGATAAGGAAATCGAGCTTCAGCGTGATGGTGAGGAAGAACCGCGCATAAACCTGCCCGGTGTACCACACCACCCCTT
>CAZHHW010000174.1:0-4357 GCA_964532385.1 uncultured Gammaproteobacteria bacterium
AGCACCCGTGAAAGCCATTCCACCTATCATGCGATCCAATTCCTGAGCGACTCCACCGATGAATCGCCTAGCATATCGCCGCCAACACAACTTCCGGCCGGTTTCATTGCACGCTGGTCACTCAAACAGAGCTTTTACAATACCTCCAGCGGCCGCCCGGCCGCCGCCACGGGTGAATACAACGACTTTGAAATCCCCCTTGATGGCCTGTGGCAAGCGGCGCATGGCGTGGGCGTGGTGCGTGCCGAACCGGATCGCGACGGCCGTTACCGGCGTATGCAACTGCTGCATTTTTTTGGCGATGCCCTGTTTGCTTCGCTGGCTCTGGCGCCGGTGCTCGACATTCTGCATCCGGAAAAACTGCAATTGCATGATGCCGCCCTGCAACTCGACGCACGCCGCATCCCGCTCGACGGCAACGGCCAGATGCTGGTCAATCAATACGGAAAATTCGACGCCTATTCGTACAGCGGTCTGATCGAGTCGCTGAAACAACTTAATGCAGGCGATGTCGAGCACCTGCTGGTGAATCCGGACGAATTCACCGACCGCATCGTGTTTGTCGGTGCCGATGCGGTCGGCGTCAATGATCTCAAAGCCACCCCGCTTTCCGCCAAAACCGCCGGTGTTTATTTGCAGGCTTCCGTGGCCGGTAATCTGCTCAGCGGGGACTTCTTGCAGCCTTTGCCGGACAAAGCGGCAGCAACCTTGACTGTTGTGTTCGCATTGCTGGGCGCATTCGCCGCGCTGGCCTGGCGTCAGGTGACGGTAAAAATCGCGCTGCTGTTAACACTGCTGTTGCTGTTTGGCGGCGCAGCGCTGCTGGCATTCCGTTACGGAATCGTGGTGGACATGCTGGCGCCCGCGAGCGCGGCCTGCTGCGCCTGGTTCGCGGCGTTCAGCTTGTTATTTTTTACCGAAGGCAAGGACAAACGCCGGGTGCGCCGCGTCCTCGCACAATATGTCTCGCCTGCCGTGCTCGCCGAAGTGGTGGACAAATATGAAAATTATCTGGGCGGCGAAATTGGTCAGCGCAAGAACATCACCGTGCTGTTCTCCGACATCCGCAACTTCACCAGTCTGTCGGAAACCTTGCCGCCGGAAACCATCGTGGGCATGCTCAACACGTATTTTTCAGCCATGACCGACGTGTTATTCGCCCACCAAGCGACCATCGACAAATTCATCGGCGACGCCATCATGGCCTTCTGGGGCGCGCCGGTGCGCAATGAGCAGCATGCCTTGCAGGCGGTGCGTGCGGCACTCGAAATGCTGAAGTCGCTGCACGATGTCAACACCCGCCTCACCGGGCGCGGCATGGCGCCGCTTGCCATCGGCATCGGTATCAACACCGGCGAAGCGGTGCTGGGCAATATCGGTTCGGAAAAAAAACTCGCCTACACCGCCATCGGCGACAACGTGAACCTCGCCGCGCGCCTCGAGGGGCTTACGAAAATCTACGGCTGCCCGCTGCTGATCACCGGCAACACCTACACTCAGGTCGGCGCCGAATTTCCTTGCCGCCGGGTCGACCGCGTGCGCGTCAAAGGCAAATCGCAGGCGATTGATATTTACGCGCCGCTAGCGTGTGCAAATGCGGATGAATTCGCCGCCGCCCGGGCGCTGTGCGAAACCAGCGCGCGCGCTTTTGAATTTTATCAACAACGCCGCTGGCCGGAAGCGCGTACCTTGTATGAATCAATGCCGCGCGACGCGCTCAGCGAGCTGTTTGCCGCGCGCTGCCATGAGTATGCACAGCTTCCTCCCCAAGCCGGCTGGGACGGCGCATACACCCTCAGCAGCAAATAAAGTCTGCTGCATGTAAGCCGATCTACTGGTACGCGATAGACCTCTCCTCCTTATTTTCAAGGAGGGAAGAAATTACCGGAACATCATTTGCAGGAAACCCTTATGAAGCTACTCATCTGCGCCATCACTTTATTGTGCACAGCGGCAACGGCGTTCGCAGCCGGCATTGTGTACGTGCAAAGCAGCAAGGCCAATATTTTTTCCGGCGCCTCCTTCCAGTCGCAACTCATCGCCACCGCGAACAAAGGCGAGCCGCTGACCTTGCTTGAAACTTCGGGTCAATGGGTCAAGGTCAGCTACCATGAACACACCGGCTGGATCGCCTTATTGCTGGTCGGCCAGCAACCGCCGCAAGATAAGATCACCGTGATCAAAGGCCAGGACGGCGGCGCTCAGAAAGACGATGCGCGCCGCCGGGCTTCTGCCGAGGCCAGCGCCGCGGCGGCGCGCGGCTTGCGCCAGGACGAGCGTGCGCGCGCCAGCGATCAAAGCCAGACGAATTATCCGGCGGTTGAAAAAATGGAAGCCGGCGCGGTCGATGAAAAAGCGGTTGAAACATTTATGCAAACACCCGCCCAATGACGCCATGAACACACGGGTCAACCATACGGTCGTCTTTTTGTTGCTGGCGATCGCCCTGTGCAGCGCGGCCAACAGCGCGGCGCCGCAGGAATTCCGCCGCCGTGCGCATGCTGTGAGCAGCAATGAGTTCGAAACGGGCGATATCCAGGCGGAAGTGGTTTTCGGCCGCGAAGTCGCAGCGCGCATCCTGGGCCGCGAAAAGCTGCTGGACGACGCGCTGCTGACGCGCTACGTCACCTTGATCGGTCAAGCCCTGGCCTCCAACAGCAGCCGCTCCGAATTACCCTTCTACTTCGCCGTGCTCGACAGCGAGCAGGTCAATGCCTACTCGACGCCCGGCGGATATATCTTCGTCACGCAGGGCGCGTTGCGGCAAATGCGCGACGAAGCGGAACTTGCCGCGGTGCTCGCGCATGAAATCGCCCACGTGCAGTTGCGGCATATTGTCAATACCTTGCACATTCGCGGCAAGGAATCCAGCAATGTGATGACCTGGATGTCGGTCATTACCGGCGGTTCCGCCGATACCGCCAAGGTGGCATTTTTTCAAGCCGTCGATCAGGCCACCGCCTTGCTGTTCGAAGCGGGCTTCAGCGTGCGCGACGAACTGGAGGCGGATCGGGTTGCACTGATGTTGATGGCCACGACCGGCTACGATCCGCACGCGCTCGGCCGTTTTTTAACCCGCATCGACAGCGGCGCCGAAACTTCGGCCGCGCACCGTACCCATCCGTCCGGAACCGAACGCATGACCGCACTGGCCGGCGCCATGCGTGTCCAGGGCTTGACTGATTTAAATCTTCCCCGCCGCACACAGAGATTCATATCCTATGCAACCCATGACTAGCGTGGTGCGCTACACCTTCGCCGCTGTGTTCGCGCTGTGCGGCGCGGCGGTGCAGGCCGACACCTACCATTACAACAATATCCTGATTGGCGATCGCGCCGCCGGTATGGGCGGTGCCTACAGCGCCATCGCCGATGATCCGAGCGGACTGTATTACAACCCCGCCGGAATCGCGCACGCGGACGGCGCCAGTCTCAATGGCAGCGTCAATGCGTACAGCAATACTTTTTCCGAGTACAAAAATGTATTCGGCGGCAAAAGTTGGAAGCGGGTGTCGTCCGGCTTGATTCCGAATTTCTTCGGTCTGATTCAGCCGTTCGCGGGCGGCATGGCGGGATTCTCCGTGGTCGTCACCGACGCGGTGGCCGACGATCAGGATCAGCATTTCTCCAATTTCACGCCGACCGGCGGTAGCGATCCCACCAAGGATTATTACGTCAACGATTTCTACATCAACTTCAATAATCAGGACACCACCTACAACATCGGGCCGTCGTTCGCGTTCAAACCGCGCGACGACCTCGCACTCGGCGTGAGCCTGTACGGCCATTACCGCAAACAGCAGTTCATTCTCAATCAGCAGGTTTATCGCCGCAACGGCGAGCAGATCTGGACCAATGCTTATTTTCAAATTGTCGAGTACGGCATCAATCCGGTGCTCGGACTCATGTGGTCGCCGCTCGAACGCTTGTCCGTGGGCATGACGCTGCGCAAAACGCAGGTGTTGCAATCGCGCTCGCGCAAGCAAGTGACCAGCAAGGAAGCGGATGTTACCAGCATTGTGCAACCCACCATCGAAACCTCCACGGTGCGCCGTGACCGGCCGCTGCAATTCAGCCTGGGGACGGCTTATTTCGCCAGCGACCGCTTGTTGTTCAGTGGCGATCTGGTGTGGAATCAAAGCATCGGCAACAGTCAAGCCACGACGAATTTCGCCCTGGGTAGCGAGTTTTATTTAAATACCCAATGGGCCGTGCGCGCCGGAATGTTCACCAACATGGCCAACACTCCCACACTCAGCGCCGGTAAAACCGGCCAGTCAGAACACATCGATTTATATGGCGGAAGTTTCAGCGTCACCCGCTTCACACGCAATTCATCGCTGTCGCTCGGCATCAA
>CAZHHW010000175.1:0-4337 GCA_964532385.1 uncultured Gammaproteobacteria bacterium
CTGCTACCGGAAGGTGAGCCGCGCAAGAAGCCCAAGTGAAGAGTGGATCCAAAACAGGAAGTAAAGCAGCCGAGTCAAGAATGAAATTCTCCCCTCCTTATTTTCAAGGAGGGGTGGACGCGAAGCGGACGGGGTGGTTTCGGTTAAGTTGCCGTTACTCCCACCGTAACCACCCCGTCACCTGCGGTGCCACCCCTCCGTTGCACACGGACGTGCGAGTGTCGCGAAGCGCAAGGATGCGCGAGAGCGACCTTGAAAATAAGGAGGGGAGCAACAAACTGTACAATTTTTGAGATGACGACCTCGTGTTAACCCCCATCGACTACACCCACATGTCCCATGCCCTGCAACTCGCCGAGCGTGGGTTGTATAGCACTGACCCCAACCCGCGGGTGGGTTGCGTGCTGGTGAAAAACGGTGTGGTCGTCGGCAGCGGTTGGCATGAAGTGGCGGGTGGACCGCACGCGGAAGTTCATGCGTTGAAAAATGCCGGCGCGAATGCGCGCGGTGCGACCGCTTACGTGACGCTGGAGCCGTGTTGCCATCACGGCAAAACACCGCCGTGCACGGATGCGCTGATTGCCGCCGGGATAGTGCGTGTGGTTGCGGCGATGACCGATCCCAACCCCAAGGTGGCTGGTAGAGGTTTGCAGCAGTTGCGTGCGGCGGGTATCGAAATCGAAAGCGGATTATTAGAAAGCCAAGCTCTGGCACTCAATTCCGGTTTTGTACGGCGTATGCACCACGAGCGGCCGTGGGTGCGTTGCAAGTCGGCGCTGAGTCTGGACGGCAAAACCGCGTTGGCCAACGGCCAGAGTCAGTGGATCACCGGCGAAGCGGCGCGTTTGGATGTGCAACGCTGGCGCGCGCGCAGTTCGGCCATCGTTACCGGCATCGGTACGGTGCTGGCTGATGACCCGAGCTTGACAGTTCGTATCGACACCGGTCGGCAGCCCGTGCGGCAACCTATGCGCGTGGTATTGGACCGCCAGTTGCGTATTGCTCCCGCGGCGCGATTATTAGCCCAGCCCGGCAGAACGCTGATTTTCACGCGCAGCGGCGATATGCAACGGGCCGCAGCTTTACATAACGAGCATGTGCGGGTAGCGGCATTGCCTGTGTTCACGCTCGCGGCGGTACTTGCCCAACTGGCGCAGGAGCAATGCAATGAAGTCTGGGTCGAGGCGGGCCCCACCCTCAGCGGCGCGTTTCTGCAGGCGGGCTTGGTCGACGAATTGATTTTGTATGTCGCACCTAAACTGCTGGGCGACACGGCGCGCGGTCTATTCCAATTGCCCGCTTTGTCGGCGCTCGCTGACGCGGTATCGTTGGAGTTCACGGACGTGCGGATGGTGGGTGGAGATCTACGGATTATTGCGAAGATAAGCGGAAAAGCATAACTGAGGAATTCCAAGTTACCGTCATGTCCGCGAAAGCAGACATCCAGAAAACGGCTGAGAATACTGGATTCCCGCCTTCGCGGGAACGACGGCTCAATGGAAGTCGTGAGTATTCTGAAGTCCTGGAAGAAATTGTAAAGCGGAAAAACATGTTCACAGGAATTATTCAGGCTGTCGGCACGCTCGCCGCCGTGGAAATCCACGGCACGGAACGGCGCCTGCGCATTGCCACCGGTACCTTGGATTTGTCAGATGCGCGCGTCGGCGACAGTATCGCCGTGAACGGAGTGTGCCTGACCGCGACAATTTTATCGGACGATGGTTTTTGGTGCGATGTATCGGGCGAGACCTTATCCCGTACCACGCTGGGTGAACTGCGCGCGGGCAGCCGGGTCAATCTGGAAACCGCATTGTTGCCGACCACGCGCCTGGGTGGACACCTGGTCAGCGGTCACATCGACGGGGTCGGCCGGGTGGTGGAGCAGCGTAGCGAAGGTCAAAGTCTGCGCGTGAGTGTCGAAGTGCCCAAGGACCTGGCCAAGTATATCGCGGTGAAAGGTTCGGTATGCGTCAACGGCGTGAGCCTGACCGTGAACGAGGTCGACGGCACGGGGTTTACTGTCAACCTTGTGCCCCATACCTTGCAGCACACCACGTTAGGCGAAAATATTGTCGGCACGCGTGTGAATATCGAAGTGGATTTGATTGCGCGTTATCTGGAGCGGTTGCTGCAACGCTAGGTTAGCGAGCAGCATTTTTTTAAATGACAGAAGGTTAAGCCACGCCCATGCGTTCTTTAAACAGCATAGAAGAAATTCTCGCCGACCTGCGGCTTGGCAAGATGGTCATCATCATGGACGACGAAGACCGTGAAAATGAAGGCGATCTGTTGATGGCCGCCGGTGCGGTGCGCGCCGAAGACATCAACTTCATGGCGCGTTACGGCCGTGGCTTGATTTGCCTGACGCTGACACGTGCCCGGTGTGAACAATTACGTTTGCCGCTGATGGTCAGCGACACCAATGATAAGCACGCGACCAACTTCACCGTGTCGATCGAAGCAGCGCGCGGCGTGACCACCGGTATTTCAGCGGCGGATCGCGCCGTGACGGTGCAAGCCGCCGTGGCCCCCGACGCCAAACCGACCGACATCGTGCAGCCCGGTCATATTTTTCCCATCATGGCCCAGCCCGGCGGCGTGGTGACGCGGGCCGGACATACCGAAGCCGGTTGCGACCTGGCGCGTCTAGCGGGTTTTGAACCGGCGGCGGTCATCGTCGAAATCCTGAACGAAGACGGCAGCATGGCGCGGCGTCCCGATTTGGAAAAAATGGCCGATGCGCACGGTCTGAAAATCGGCACGATTGCCGATCTGATCCACTATCGTCTGAACAACGAGAAAACCGTCGAGCGGGTGTCGGTGTGCGAAGTGCGTAATGACTTCGGCGATTTTCATCTGCTGGCCTATCAGGACAATCTCGACGGGTTACTGCATTACGCGCTGGTGCGGGGCGACATCCAGCCAAATCAGGCCACGCTGGTGCGCGTGCACATGAGCGACTTCCTGGGCGACGCCTTGCATCTCGAGCGCCCCGATTCGCCCTGGCCCTTGAGTCATGCGATGCGCCGCATTGCCGATGAAGGCACGGGTGTGATCGTGATTCTGGCCACGCCGCACGATGCGAAAGATGTGATCAAACGCATGTACAATTACCACCTCGCGGATTCCGGGCTGACGTTTCCGCCGCACGAGCGCGACGTGCATTTCCGCGCCTATGGCATCGGCGCGCAAATTCTCGCCGATCTGGGCGTACAGAAGATGCGGGTGTTGTCGGCGCCCAAACGTTTCCACGGCCTGGCGGGCTTCGGTCTGGAAGTGGTCGAATACGTGGAATGCAATTGAGTCATCGAGAGGTGGAAAATCATGAGCGGCGCCAATACCTTTGAAGGCAGTCTGAACGCAAGCGGCATGCATTTCGGGATCGCCGTCAGCCGTTTCAACGCGGTGATCACAGAAAGCTTGCTGGAAGTGGCGCTGGCCACATTGCGGCATCACGGCGCAGCTGAAGCGGATGTGAACATCGTGCGCGTGCCGGGGGCGTTCGAACTGCCGCTTGCGGCGCAGCAATTGGCGCTCAGCCCTCTGCATTACGATGCGATTATCGCGCTGGGTTGCGTGATTCGCGGCGGCACCCCGCATTTTGAATATGTGTGCCGCGCCTGCACCGACGGTTTGTTGCAGGTCGGACTGGAATTCGACCTGCCGGTGTGTTTCGGAGTCTTGACCACCGACACGCTGGCACAGGCGCAAGAGCGTGCCGGCGGCGCCGCAAGCAACAAAGGCGCCGAGGCGGCGCTGACCGCCATTGAAATGGTGAGCGTGCTGCGTAGTATTCGCGGGAAGTAGTTGCCGTCCGGAACTATTTCCGCCGGTTTTTTTTACAGTTCTTTAACGACACAAAGGTTAATTTCGCCGATGAGCAATCCCCGCAGCATGGCACGGCGTTTGGCGCTGCAAGCCTTGTATCAATGGCAGGTGTCCGGACACACGGCGGCTGAAATCAGCGCGCAGTTCGCCGAAGATCAGAATCTCAAGGGCGCGGAGCGTGGCTATTATGAAGAACTGCTCGCGCAGGTGCCGGCGCATGCTGAAGAACTCGATGAACATCTGCTCCCGATGCTGGATCGGCCGCTGCATGAAGTCGATCCGGTCGAACGCGCGATTCTGCGCCTGGGCGCATATGAACTGGCCTACCGCAAAGACATTCCGTATCGCGTCGTGATCAACGAAGCCATCGAACTGGCGAAAACCTTCGGCGGCGAGCAAGGGCACAAATACGTCAACAGCATACTCGACGGTGTGGCAAAAACCGTACGGCCGGAAGAAGTGGCCGCGAAGCGCAAGTAGTGTTTTGTTCGGTATTTTCTCCCCTCCTC
>CAZHHW010000176.1:0-4239 GCA_964532385.1 uncultured Gammaproteobacteria bacterium
CTCGATGCAAAACCACCGGGATGGCCGGAGGCTTTCGCGCCGGTGATTTGCAACGTGAGATAGCGCAGCGCATCGGCGCACAACAAAGTCTGATAGACCGCGCGCGCCTCGCCCGGATCGCTGATCGCCGATTTGCCGGGGCCGATCACCGCGCTATCAGCGAGCGTGTCGAACTCCGGCCAGACACTGCCGAAATGGTCGATGCCTGCGCAGAAAGAGGGGATGGCGGCGTGGTCTGTAGTGGAGGTCTGTGCTTGGATCATGGTTTTGTCTCATTGAAATTCATGCTTGGCAAGCACCGTAACATCCGTTATCGTGTTCTCACAATACAGAATCGTTTCCACATTGTGAGAATAGAGATGAGCGTCGAACGCCAATCCTCCATCCAGGTACTGGACCGCGCCATGTTGTTGTTGCAGACGATTGCCGGCCAGCCCGACGCGGCAAATCTGAAATACCTGTCCGCCCATACCAGGCTGCACACCTCCACGGCATTTCGGATTCTTTCCGCGCTGCAAGCCCACGGCTGGATCGAGCGCGACGCGCGAGGTTACTACCGTGTCGGCGGCGTGTTTCGGCGCATGGCGGGACACTCGACGGCGCCGGATCTGCGCGACGCGGCACGCCCGGTGATGGAGTTGTTACGCGATCAGGTCAACGAGACCGTGAATCTCACGGTGCGCGAAGGCGATGAAATGGTGTACATCGAGCGCGCGGTGCCCAATCGCATGATGCGCGTCGAGCAAGTCATCGGTAGCCGCGCACCGTTGCACACCACCGCCGTGGGCAAGCTCATGCTGGGAGAACTGGGGGCGGATGCCTGTACCGGCTACGCACGCCGCACCGGGTTGCCGCGTTACACGGTCAACACCATCACGAAAGCGACCGTACTGAAAAAAAGCGCAGCGGAATGCGCGCAGCGGGGTTACGCCTATGACAATGAAGAAGCTGAGCTGGGGGTCGGCTGCATTGGCACATTGATTCGCAATGTAAATGGACAGGTGCTTGCGGGATTGTCTATTTCGGCGCCGATTGAACGCCGCCGCGATGTGTGGGTGGTATTGCTGCAACAGGCCGCGAAGCAGATCTCTCAGCAGCTTGGCTGAGCGCCTCCGCAGGTCGGGAACTCGTGTAACATAGGCGGACCCCCGGACGGGCCAATCCACACACGAGTCATTTTTATGGGCGCCTTCGAATACACCGCATTGGATACCACCGGCCGCGAACGCAAAGGCGTGACCGAAGGTGATACCGCGCGCCAAGTGCGCCAAAGCCTGCGCGAGCAAGGCATGATTCCCTTGCAGGTGGAAGAAGTGCAGAAGCGCGAAGAGCGCGCGCAAAAATCCGGCTTGATGAAACGCGGTGTGAGCGCCACCGATCTGGCGCTGATCACACGCCAGCTTGCAACCTTGGCGCGCTCCGGCCTGCCGGTGGAGCATTGCCTGCGCACGGTTTCTCAGCAAACCGAGAAAGCGCGTTTGCAATCGATGCTGGTGGCGGTGCGCTCGCGCGTGATGGAAGGCCATTCGCTGGCAGCGGCCTTGAATGATTTTCCGCATGTGTTCGACGAGCTGTACCGCGCCACCGTGGCGGCGGGCGAGCAGTCGGGACATTTGAATGTGGTGCTGGAACGTCTGGCCGACTACACCGAAACGCGTCAGCAGTTGCAGCAAAAAATGATGATCGCGCTGATTTATCCGGTGCTGTTGACTTTGGTGGCCATCGCGGTCGTGATCGGGTTGCTGACTTACGTGGTGCCGCAAGTTGTCCAGGTGTTTCAGAACATCGGCCAGCAACTGCCGGTGTTGACGCGCATGCTGATCGCGCTGTCGGATTTCATGCGCGAATACGGGATTTTTCTGTTGCTGGCGCTGGCGGCGGGCGCATTGTTCTTTCGTTACATGTGGCGTTTCGAAGCGACACGCATCAGCTTTCATCATTTATTGTTGCGCATGCCGCTGATCGGCCGCTTCACGCGTGGGCTCAACACCGCGCGTTTCTCGCGCACTTTCAGCATCCTCACCGCCAGCGGGGTACCGGTGCTTGACGGATTACATATTTCCGCCGAAGTGATCACCAACCGGCCGATGCGCTCCGCGGTGCAAGCCGCCGCCAAGAAAGTGCGCGAGGGCTCGACCTTGTTCTCGGCGCTCGATGCCAGCGGCTATTTCCCGCCGATGACGGTGCACCTGATCGCAAGCGGCGAAGCCAGCGGCAATCTGGAACAAATGCTGGATCGCGCCGCAATCGCGCAGGAACAGGAATTGGAAACTTTGCGCGCGGCCGCACTGGGTTTGTTCGAGCCGATGATTATCCTGATCATGGGCGGTATCGTGCTGGTGATTGTGCTGGCGATTCTGTTGCCGATTATCGAGCTGAATCAGCTCGTCAAATAATCTCATTTCAAAAAATCAAGAGTGCAATGTGGCGCGGTCGGAAGTCTGAAAAGGCTGGGGCCGGTGCACGCCGTAGCCTTGTGCGAAATCAACTCCTAGAGTTTTCAGCCGCTCGGCAAGTTGCTGTGTCTCGACAAATTCGGCGATGGTCTTGATGCCCATCACATGACCGATGTGGTTGATCGACTCGACCATGGCGTGGTTGATGGAGTCGCTGAGCATGTCCTTGACGAAGCTGCCGTCGATTTTCAGATAATCGACCGGCAGATTTTTCAAATAGGTGAACGACGACAGTCCGCTGCCGAAATCGTCCAACGAGAAGCGACAGCCCAAGGCTTTTAGCTCGTTGATAAACAGCACGGCGTGGCTAAGATTGGCAATCGCCGCGGTTTCGGTGATCTCGAAACAGATAATGTGCGCGGGTATGCCGTAATCGGAAAATTTCTGTTTAATGAAGTCCAATAAACCCGCGTCGCCCAGCGATGCGCCGGACAGATTGATCGCAATGGTGGCTGGATAAGTAAATCCCAGTGCCAAACGTAATTTTACGCTGGCGAAAGTTTCGTTGATCACCCAGCGATCGATCATCGGCATTAAGTTGTAGCGTTCGGCGGCCGGCATAAAGGCGCCAGGTAGTACGATCTCCCCTTGTTCATCCACCATGCGCACCAGAATTTCGAAATGCGCATCGGCTTGAACGCCTGAGCCTAAGGACGCGATGTTTTGGTGATACAGCGTAAAACGGTTTTCAGCGTGGGCTTGCATAATGCGTGCGTACCACTGCATTTCCCCGTAGCGGCGTGTGGACTCAACATCGGTTTCAAGATACACATGCACGCGATTGCGGCCGAGTTCCTTGGCCGCAAAGCAGGCGACATCCGCCGTGCTAAGCAGGTGCGCCAGGCTGGCGGTGCCCGGGGAAATCTCCACGATGCCGATACTCGCGCTGATAGAATAAGTCCGCTCTTGCGATGTAAAACGAAATTCATTGATTTTCGCGCGCACTTTTTCGCCGATTTTCTGCGCCTGTTCTAACGGGCAATTCTCCAGCAACAATGCGAATTCATCGCCGCCCAGGCGCGCAACCACATCGGAAGTGCGCACCTGGGAACGCAGCAGCGCGCTCAGTTGTTGCAGCAAGGCGTCGCCGGCCGCATGCCCGCAGGTATCGTTGATGATTTTGAAATTATCCAGATCGAGATAACACAGGCTGTGCCAGATGGTTTCGCTTCTGGTCCTGTCCAATAACTCTTTCAAGGCCACCTCGAAACCGGCGCGGTTGGGTAGATGCGTCAGGGCATCGTGTTCCAGGCTATAGGTCAGATGAGTGGCAGGATGGTCCTGATCGTCAATGTCATTTAAAGTTATGACAAGACCAGATACCTTTCTATTCGAGTCGCGAATGGGCGTAGCGATGTAATGGATATGCCGTTTTGTATCGTCGCGCCGGATATGCAGAAATTCTCCTGTCACTTCCTGCGAATCAATGGCTTCGATTAAGGCGTCGGTGGCACGAACGCGTTGCAGCAGTTGCGCAATAGGTTGCCCGATCATCTGCGGCGCAAGACAATCCAATAATTTTTCGGCCGCAGGATTGATGAAATCGACCAGACCAGCGAAGTCCGTAGTCAAAACCGGGATAGGCAATGAATATAACGCGCGACCGGCGTTTGTTTCAGCGGGGCACGCAACGAGCTGCCGAGGCGGGTTCAAAGTTATCTTTTTCACGGGCTATTCCAAAAGCATGCGATTTAATCCACGCCTGATCTCCTTTGGTTATCGCCTGGAAAAAAACTGACTAAAGCTCCCAATTGTTAAGCAATTGTAAATAACTGCTGCTATG
>CAZHHW010000177.1:0-4238 GCA_964532385.1 uncultured Gammaproteobacteria bacterium
AAAAAACTGACTAAAGCTCCCAATTGTTAAGC
This sequence comes from uncultured Gammaproteobacteria bacterium, assembly GCA_964532385.1. GTDB lineage: Bacteria > Pseudomonadota > Gammaproteobacteria > SG8-11 > SG8-11 > UBA6921. The sequence continues at coordinate 33 of CAZHHW010000177.1, forward strand.
AATTGTAAATAACTGCTGCTATGGGGCGAAGGCGCCATAAACCAGCGCTGAATCGGCCTTAATCGTTGAGCAGCTTCATTAATATAGCGTCGCTGAATATCTTTAGGCGGAAGTATTTGAATTCGGTGCGACCTCGTTACCGGTCCAGCCCCCTTTTAAATGCATGACATGGGTATAAGCCAATAAGCGCAAGGTTGCCAGGCTGCGTACCGAATGAGTTTCATCGTATCCGTACAGCAGAATACTTTGGTCATGGTCAGGCGCCACGGCGCCGAGCTGGGCGACGAGTTGATCGGCCGGAATATTCACCGCGCCAGGTAAGTGTCCGCGGGTGAAATCTTCAGGCTGGCGTAAATCGATGATTGCCGAATGCGCTGCAAGATTTGACATTAATTCCGCGCGCGACACGCGTGAATTGAAATACCACCAGCTCATGGCCTGAAGTACGATGTCTGGCGTGCCATCGTGTTGACTGCCGCGTGAGTTATGCTCCGGAGTGGCGTCCACGGTTTGAAGCAGCATTCCCGCGGCAAGAAACAATCCTGTGGTTAAAATTGCGAGACTTTTAAAATTGCATAACCGCATGGCTGACTCCCTTCAATTGTTGTTTCCTGGTAGCAGACTTTAATCATCAATGTGAAAATCCTCAGTGTTAAAATGCCCGGCGAAATGTGACATATTCACAGTTGCGCCACAGGGAGGTGGAAAATGACAAAATACTGGTTAATGAAATCTGAGCCTGACATGTTCGGTATCGAGGATTTACGCAAGCGTCCCGGCCAACGCGAGCACTGGGACGGGGTGCGCAATTACCAGGTACGCAACATGCTGCGGGACGATATGCAGACCGGCGACCAGGCCTTTTTTTATCATTCCAGTTGCAAAGTGCCGGGGATTGCCGGAATCATGAAAATCGTGCGTGCCGGTTATCCGGACGACAGCGCATTGAATCCGGAAGGCAAGCATTACGACCCCAAGCACACACGCGAAAAACCGCGCTGGTACATGGTTGATGTGCAATTCGAGCGGGAATTCAAACGCGTGGTGTCTTTGGATGAAATGAAGAAGTGCCCCCAGTTGCAGGACTTCCCGCTGGTACAGCGCGGTAATCGATTATCGATATTGCCGGTCACGACGAAGCAGTGGAATTTCATTATGAGTCTGGAAGACCGGCGCAGCCGCGAGGTATTGGATGGTTGTTAACATAACGCTGGCTTTTTATGTGCCACTTGCGTACCATGCGCGCTTCCTCGCAAGAGGATAGTACGCGTCTCTGACCGATTGCCCTGCTGTATCACCACAGGTTCACTGGTTAGTGGCGTTGCCGCGCAACATGCGGCACGGAACCTGGCGGTGCCTCTCTTAAGCCACACGTGGCGTCTGCCAATCGTTCGTTTCTTTATTTCACAATTGGATTCCGCCCGTGGCGGCGGACAGAGGAGTTTTCACGTGTCTTTTACACAATTTAATCTTGATGCAGTCATTCAACGCGCGATCACCGAGCTGGGCTATACCCAGCCGACCGAGATTCAACAGCGCGCCATTCCATTAATTGCGGAAGGCCGCGATGTGATGGCTTCGGCGCAAACCGGCACCGGCAAAACCGCTGCCTTTGTACTACCGATTCTGCAACGCTTGCTCACGCCTTCGACGCGCGGCGGCGTCGGGCCCCGCGTGCTGGTGTTGTCGCCGACGCGCGAACTGGCACAACAAATCACCGATGCGGTGAGTGCATTGAGCCGCCACATGCGCGTCACCAGCGGCGCGATACTGGGTGGCGTTGCGTACCGCCAGCAGGAAATGCTGCTGCGCAAACCACTGGATATTCTGGTGGCGACACCCGGACGTTTAATGGATCACATGGGCAAAGGCCGCGTGGATTTCTCGCGTATGGAATTGCTGGTGCTGGACGAAGCGGATCGCATGCTGGACATGGGTTTCGTCGACGATGTGGAAATGATCGCCAAGTCCACGCCCGCCGAACGCCAAACACTGTTGTTCTCCGCGACGCTGGAAGGCGAAGTGCTGCGCGTTGCGCAACGCTTGCTCAAAGATCCGGTGCGGGTGCAGGTGTCGACCATTCAGCAGCGGCATGATTCGATCGAGCAGCATGTGCATCAGGCCGACGGCATCGATCACAAACACAATTTGCTTGCGCATTTGTTAGGTGCGCAGGAAATGACCCAGGCCATCGTGTTCACCGCCACCAAGCGCGGCGCCGACCAGTTGGCGGATCATCTGAACGAGATCGGTCACCGTGCGGCACCTTTGCACGGCGACATGAAGCAGGCGCAGCGTATCCGCACCGTGGACCGTGTAAAACGCGGCAATGTGAAGGTACTGGTCGCGACCGACGTCGCAGCGCGTGGTCTTGACATTAAAGGTATCAGCCACGTGGTGAATTTCGATCTACCCAATTCACCGGAAGATTACGTGCATCGCATCGGTCGTACCGGTCGCGGCGGCGCGAGCGGCAAGGCGCATTCACTGGTCGGTCCGCAGGAATGGGGTAATCTGAAACGTATCGAACGCATGCTGGGACTGAATTTCGAACGTACGGTCATCGCAGGTTTGGAGCCGAAGCGCCCTGAGCCGCGTCCGGGTCGTTCGGAGGGTCCGCAGCGCCGCTTCGGTGGCCGTCCCGGCTCGTCGCGTCCGAATTCCGCACGCCCGAGCGGCAACGGCTACAGCAACGGTAACTCGCGTTCCAACAGTGCGAACAGCAACAGTGCGCGTCCAAGTGGTGGTGCGCGTTTTAATAATGAGCGTCCGAGCGGCAATTCGGCGCGTCCCAGCTCCTCGCGTCCGTTCGAGCGTTCAGCGCGTCCTGCATCGGCGCGTCCGGAACATCGCGAAGCGCATTCGCATGCGCCGCGTGAATCGCATGCAGGTGCCGGGTCAGGTGCCCCGGCACGCAAACCGCAAGTGGCTTACAAGCCGGGCCGCAAATCGACGCGTCCGTCGTCAACCTTCACGGGTTAATGCCTTTATAGACCGCTTGCGCCACGTTCAACAGGCGCTCGCGGTCTAATTCTCCAGACAGCGCGTAAGCCGTGCTGCCGTCTACCCAATAGAAGACGCTTACGGCGTCTTCTTTGGCGTAACGGAAGGCGGTTTCACGGTTGTCGTGCAAACCGGTACGCAAATAAAGTGTCAAGCGCAGACCCGCATTGTCGCGGTACATGAATTGCGCGGCCGGGCCGTCCTCGCCGGGTAATAGCCGCCCTCCTTCCAAAGTAAAGCCTGACGATTGCAGTTGCGGCGGCTTCACGTCCACACCCAATCGCTTCGACAACCATTTCACCAGATGTTCTTCCTGGTCGGCACCGACCTCGACCGGATGCAATACTTCCGGCGTGTACACCACGTGCGCCAGCGCCGCTTGTTTGGGCAAGACGATGCTCAGCGGTAATTCGCGGTGCGATTCGCCGCGCACTAACCAACCCAGCGCCACACCCAAAACCAGCGAAGCGGCCAGCCCCCCGTAGTTGATCCAACCCCAGCGTGCGGTGCGTGGATGTTGCACACGTTCGGGAACGGTCTCTTCGAGCACACTATCAAATGCGGCATGCAGCAATTCGTTTTGCTGACGGTAGGCACGCACGCGCTCGGCGGCTTCGGGATGGGTTTGCAGCCAGGCCTCGATCTGCGCACGACGTGCCGGGTCGAGGCGTTCATCAACGTAAGCGTGTAATTCGGTTTCGGTGACGGTGGGCAGTTCAGTGCTCATTTGACCCTCCGTAACGGTGCGGGTGTTTGCCCGGACAATAATGCGCGCAACTGTTCGCGGCCGCGTGCCAGGCGCGACATCACTGTGCCCAGCGGAATTTTCAGAATTTCAGCAACTTCGACGTAGCTCATTTGTTCCAGTCCCACCAACAACAATACTTCACGGTATTCCAGGGAGAGTTGTTCCAGCGCTTTGTGCAAGTCGCGTAATTGCAGCGATTGTTGCGCGTCGTCCGGCACCGCAAGTTCAGGTGCCGTGCTGTCCAACGCTTCCGTGCGTTGGGTTTTGTTTTTGTGATGCTGATTGACGAAGATATTATGCATGACGGTAAACAACCAGGCGCGCAGATTACTGCCGCGTTCCCACAAATGAAATCGAGTCCAGGCACGTTCGAGGGTGTCTTGCACCAGATCGTCGGCGCGCGAACGCTCGCCGGTCAGCGCGCGGGCATAACGGCGCAGGCGGGGAATGTGTTC
>CAZHHW010000178.1:0-4228 GCA_964532385.1 uncultured Gammaproteobacteria bacterium
CCGCCATGGATGGCGGAAGGTAGAGCAACGCAGGAGCAGTTGCCGAGAGGGGGTGCTCTAACACTGCTCGCACAGTTCAACCCACCCCCATCCTGACCTTCCCCCTTGGCAGGGGGAAGGAACGCTCTGTTTAACGCTTGCTACATACTCACAATTTTTCTGTATCGAGGTTTAAATGAAAATTTTAGTCACCGGCACCGCCGGGTTTATTGGCAACACCCTCGCCCTGCGCTTGCTGGCACGCGGCGACGAAGTCATCGGTATCGACAACCTCAACGACTACTATGACGTCACGCTGAAACAGGCGCGGCTGGCGCGCGTCAAGGATCACAAAAACTTCACCGACGTGCGCATCAACATCGAAGACCGCGCCGCGATGGAAGCGACCTTCAAGAAATACAAACCGCCTAAGGTGGTCAACCTCGCGGCGCAAGCGGGCGTGCGTTACTCGCTGCAAAATCCGCATGCCTACATCGAGAGCAATATTCTCGGCTTCACCAATATTCTGGAAGGCTGCCGTCACAACGGTGTGGAACATCTGGTGTACGCATCGAGCAGCTCGGTGTACGGCTCCAACACGCACATGCCGTTTTCGGTGCATCACAATGTCGATCATCCGGTGAGCTTGTACGCAGCGACCAAAAAAGCCAACGAGCTGATGGCCCACACCTACGCACATCTGTACCGGCTGCCGACCACCGGCCTGCGCTTCTTTACGGTGTACGGTCCGTGGGGTCGTCCAGACATGGCGCTTTTCATGTTCACCAAGAACATCCTCGCCGGCAAACCGATCGACGTGTTCAACCACGGCAAACACAAACGCGACTTCACCTACATCGACGACATCGTGGAAGGCGTGATCCGCACCCTGGATAACGTGGCTAAACCTAACCCGGCCTGGTCGAGCGACGATCCGGATTCCGCGACCAGCAACGCGCCCTATCGCCTCTACAACATCGGCAACAACCAACCGGTGGAATTGATGAAATACATCGAGACACTTGAGAACTGCTTAGGCAAGAAAGCCCAGTACAATTTCCTGCCGTTGCAACCCGGCGATGTCCCGGCGACTTACGCAGACATCGAAGCATTGGAACAGGACGTCGGCTACAAACCCGCCACGACGATTGAATCAGGAATTCAACGCTTCGTGGATTGGTATCGCGGGTTTTATAAAGCCTGATGAACAGAACGGCGGCGGAATCCCCAGAGCAGCAACAGCGGGAACACGAGATCGATCACGCCTCCGCCGCTTTTTTTCTTGGCCGCGCCACTTACAAATTTCCAGCTCATACCATCGGCTAGGGATGTGGTCGATACATTGGAAATCACTGCGATCGCTTTCACGGCGCCGACAGGCGCAGTCCACACACCCCCTCCGCTTTTTAATCCGACAACGTCATGCCGCAAAATGCCGTTACCTGTATCCACCAGCACAGTCAACGCCGCCGCAGCGCCTTGGCTGCTAAAAGTATATGAGCCCGTAGGACTTAGTATCTGTATATAGGTTGTAGACAGGTGCTCCTGGGGATTGCGGCCGAGTTTTCGCCATTGCACAAGCGACGGTGAATCCGCCGACGACGCCGAGACTGCCGCTCCAGTTTGTGTAAATTCCACCCATACGAGCGGGTAGTTGGCACCATCGGTGAATTTGTCATGATCGTACCCCCAGGTCGCATAATCTTGATATGCCTGGGACAGCGAAGATCCATGTTGACGCGTTAAGGTATCCACTGCAGTGTAGACATAATTCGACGCTTGCTGCGCGCATGCCACCCAGACTGATTTTATAAAATCCGCACCGAAATTCTGTGCAAGATAATGGATCCACAGAAATCGGCCGTAACGCATCGTCTGGTCATCGTATTCATCCAGAGTAAGCTCGGGAAATTCAACACTTCCCTCGTCCCGATTACCATTGGAATTTCGGTCGGTATAGGATTCACTGTCGTCAAACTGACCATTGCCGTTAGTGTCAACATAGGGATCGCCGATGTATTGATAATTGTCGTGGACGTCCGGATACACCATGTCCTCCATCCAGACCGCCGTTTCTTCCATGAAGGTTCCGGCCTGATAAACCGAATAGCCATCCTGAATTGCGTGAAAGAATTCATGTGCGACTGTTACCTTTAGAGGCAGGCTGGTGTCGACAGAACCGAATTCTGCAACACTGAAATCATTGTCTATCACCATGTATGAATACGCGCCGTTTGGACGTGTGTTTTCCGAACTCATATCTTCCCAGGCCACATAACCATAAACTCCGTTCAAACCGGTATTGGCCAGATACACGTCATACTTTTCATCGCCGCCGTTTTTACCGGTACCCGCAGCAAGATCGCTGGGTGGCGCCAGATAGCCCAGCACGCCGAGCTCATGATCCCAGACTACCTCCAGAACCTGTTTTACGGTGTTGACATAAGTTGGCGTCGCCGCGTTCGAACCCGTGGTTACATAATGAACCCTGAAATGAGTAGTATCGCTTGTCGATTCGGTGTCCGGCTGATACATGTATGCCGGTTCTTCGGCAATGGCGCAGGTGGAACCCGGAATGCAGTTATCGGTCGGTCGAAGCAGCCACGGATGAACTTGTTGCTGCGTGTCGGCGCTCAGTTCATTCCAGTGCAATCTGGCATTGGCAATCATTAGCGTTACATTCGGACGAGAGCGCCGCGGTACGGCGATACTGCGCGCGGTTAGATTCGCTACCGCATCGAGCTGCTGCAACTCCGAACGAATAACCGCATCCCAATCCATCTCGGCATACGCGCCCGGCTGCCACAGCAATGCCAGCATCACGACCAGCACAATCATTCCACGACGCATAATCTTGCTCCCTGGTTTCAATTCACGGGTATTACGACAAATACAGTGTCGTCATTGGGCACATCCACTGCCCGGCTGTCTTCTCCAACGTGAACCATATAACGGCCGGCGGGCAAATCCATTTGAAAGCTGCCGATGTTATCGGTGTTGGCTGTGAAGCGTGCGCGCGCTCGATTGACGATCACGGTTTTATTCGCCATGAAATTTTCAATGCCGCACACGCCGTCTTTCATTTTCTCTTCCGTCTTCTTGAACACGACGCCGGTGAGATAGCCGCCGCGCTTGTCGTTCTTGGCGTTCAATACAACGTGCTCGCCGTCGCGAATATTTATTTTCACGGCCTGGATTTGGGGCTGATAACCCGGGGCACTGTAAACCGCGATGCGCGGCGCGGTCACGGAATCGCTGGGTACATGGATGAACCACTCGCCTTGATCATTGTGTTGCGCCGCCGCGAGTGCATTACCGTCGAATACCTTCACGCTACACTCGCTCGCGGATTTTTCCGCCGCCAGCGTACAGCGCGGCAAATTAATGCGTGCAAGATTTTCAGCGGGCGCCTCGACGGTTTCTATCGCAGCGCATGCCGTGATGCCACCCATTAATAACAAGGACACCGTTACGCCGATCATGATCTGGTTCATAATCCTTCGACCTGCGCTCTCGCTTGGTTGGTTGATTCGACGCATAAAACTTGGCAGTTATTCCGGCTCAAATATCATCGGCCATTAAACCATGCTCCTTACTCATCCGTTTGTCAGCTACGCCACACTCGTTGTGTTCATTCTGGCTTATCTCGCCGTTATGGCCGAAGAATTCACCGGCTTGCGCAAATCCAAGCCAGTGATGTTGGCGGCCGGGATTATCTGGGCATTAATCGGCGCGGCCTATGCGCAAAATGGCGATCAACATACCGTGGCCGCCGCACTGCGTCTGCATCTTTTGGATTTCGGCGAGCTGATGCTCTTTCTGCTCGTGGCCATCACTTATATCAATGCGCTGGAGGAACGCCGCGTCTTCGAAGCCTTACGCGTGTGGCTCACGCGCCGAGGGTTCTCGTATCGACAATTATTCTGGATCACCGGCGTGCTCGCGTTTTTTCTGTCCGGTATCGCGGACAATCTGACCACCGCGCTGGTGATGTGCGCCGTGGTGCTGGCGGTGGGCAGCGCGAATCCGCGCTTCGTTGGCATGGCCTGCATCAGCATCGTGGTTGCCGCCAATGCCGGGGGGGCCTTCACACCGTTCGGCGACATCACCACCTTGATGGTCTGGCAAAAAGGCAAAGTGGATTTTTTCGGCTTTTTTTATCTGTTGATTCCTGCGATCGCGAATTATTTAATTCCCGCCGCACTGATGCATTTTGCGCTGCCCGGCGGCCGCCCTGAACCGGCGCGTT
>CAZHHW010000179.1:0-4131 GCA_964532385.1 uncultured Gammaproteobacteria bacterium
CGGTCGTTTTGCGTATAGGCGGCGATGGCGCGCTGCCCCCGCGCGGATACGCCGCGAATCACATCCAGCGGATTTGGTTGCGTAACGTAAGCCGCCAACGGCGCCGGGTGATTCTGCCGTGACGCACTCGCATCGCGGCGCGGCGCATCGGGACGCACCGTTGCTGGAACCAGCGAACGCGGGGGATGCGATGCGTTATTGGTCTGGATGCGCATGGAACTCAGAATTTCGCGTGGCGTGCATTAACCGCCTTCTCTAAACCACTGGCACTGTCAAGATTGATGACTTCGGCGAAGTTGGTCTCCAGCAAATTCGCGCCGCCGAAGTTTGCGCCGCGAATGTCCGCCTTGCTCAAATCGGCTTTGGTTAAATTGACGCCGGTGAGACGCGCTTCGATCAGCACGGCTTTATTCAAATTCACGCCGCTCAGATCGCTTTTGGCAAAATCGCTGCGCGTGAAATCCGCATTGATCAAGCTGGCGCCATGCAAGTCGACGCCGCGCAGTTCGGAATTGTTAATGATGCCCTGAAACAAATTGACGTCGCTCAAATCCGCATTGTTGAAGCTGGCATTGGCGACGTAAATCTTGCGCATGCGTGCGCCCGCGAGGTTCGCGCGATCCAGGCGCGAACGCAATATCGTGGCCTCGCTGAAATCGGCTTTGGTCAGATTGGCTTTCACGAAGCTGCAATCCTGAATCTTGCTGGAGCTGAATTCCACCAGACTCAGATCGGCCTCCTGCATATCCACATCCGCCAGTTGCGCCGCTGTCAAATTCGCCAGACGCAGATCCGCGTGGCGCAAATTAACATTAGTCAAGACCACGCCGCCTAGGTCGGCGCCACGCAAATCGGCATCGCGCAAATTGGTCCGCGCCATCCGGGTTTCGGAAAGATCGGTGTTCGACAACACCGCATAACGCATATTGGCACCGGTAAAGTCGGCGCCTTTAAGTACCGCTTGGCTCAAATCCGCATGCTCCATTTGTGCGCCGGAAAAATCCGCGCCTTCCAACATCGCGCCCGCGAGTTTTATCCCGCTAAGCTTCGCGCCTTTGAACTTGGCGCGAGTGAGATTGGCGCCGTTTAAATCGACATCGACCAGCACGCTGCCTTCGAGATTCGCATCATGCAAATCCGCATCGATGAGACTCGCACCGCTTAAATCGCTGCGTTCCAGATTCGTCTGCGACAAATTCGCACCATGTAATTCAGCGCCCTGCAACTGTGCGCCCGACAGGTCGGCGTGTTTGAAATTGACACCGTTGAGCTCCGCATCGATCAGATCCTTGCCCGCAAAATGCGGCACCTGTCCGGGCTGGGCCTGCGCGATAATCCGCTGCACTTCGATACGGCTCATGCTGGCGCGCCGGTGCGGGGAGCGCTCCGGTGTCTCGCTGCAACTCATCAGCAACACGATGCTGGCGACGCCAAGCCATAGGGTTTTCATGTGTCCAAGACAACATAGGAAATAACGTGAACCTGCCGCGCAAAGAAGCGATCACTGGCGTGGACGTTGCGCAACCTGATCGCGTAAATAGACCGGCCAGGCTTGGTCGGCGCTTACCACGGCGCCGCGCTGAAATTCCACGGCCGCGATCGGCAACAAATACGCGGCACGCGGAAACAATTTACCATCTGAGCTTAACAGACGCTCGCCGCAACGTTTTTGCAGGACTTCCGCATGCGCGGCCCAGCCAGGACCCGCACCATGCCACTCACCGGACTGCGGCACATTCACTTGATCCGGGGCCACCACATATTCACCCTGCATGGTGCGCATCACGCCATCGATACTGCGCTCGAATGCGCCCCAATAAACTTCGCCCATACGCGCGTCCAATGCCGACAAGACCCGCGGCCATTGGTGAAGCTGCCAGGCGCCCTGCGCCAGCGCCGCTAATGTCGAGACCGGTATGACAGGTAAATCGGCACCGAACGCCAGACCTTGAACCACGCTCGCGGCAATGCGCACGCCGGTGAACGAGCCGGGCCCGCGGCCAAACACCAAGGCATCCATGTCTTTCAATTGCACGTCCGCCTGCGCGCACAACGCTTCGATCATCGGCAAAATCAGGCGCGAATGCTCGCCCGGTGCCATCTCGAAGCGCTCAAGAGTTTCATTCTCAATCAATAAAGCGGCGGAGCACGCTTCCGTCGACGTATCGAGCGCCAGCAGTCTCATAGCGCCACACCTGCTTGTAACTCGCGCCCGGCCGGGGTGGACTTTTCATCCGCAAAAAACTGTTGCACCTCGCTCAGGAGGCGGGTGCGACGCATAGCGGGCAGGCTGTCGAGAAAGCGCCGCCCGTAACTTTTACCCAGCAGGCGCGGATCGCACAACATCAATACGCCGCGATCGTTGATGTCCCGGATCAACCGCCCCACACCTTGCTTGAGCGCAATCACAGCCTGCGGCAACTGATCGTCCATGAAAGGATTCTCGCCGCGCGCGCGCAAGGCGTCTGCGCGCGCCCGCACCAACGGATCCTCCGGCGCGGCGAACGGCAATTTGTCGATGACGACCAGCGACAAGGCTTCGCCGCGCACGTCGACGCCCTCCCAAAAACTGCTGGTGCCCAGCAGCACCGCATTGCCCGCGGCGCGAAATTCCTCCAGCAGGCGGTTGCGCGGCAAGGTGCCTTGTACCAACAAGGGATAGTCGATTTCGTAGCGCAACATATTATTCGCCTCCTGCAACGCGCGATGGCTGGTGAACAACAGGAACGCGCGCCCGCCGCTGGCCTGCAATACCGGCAAGGCCGCCGCGATCACCGCGGCGACGTAGCTGGAGGTGCCGGGATCGGGTAATTGCTGCGGCAAGTAGAGCAAGGCCTGATTGGCATAATCGAACGGGCTGTCCCAGCGCCGCGTGACGGCATCTTGCACGCCGATGCGGCGCGCAAAATGACTGAAGTCGTCGCCCACCGCCAGAGTCGCCGAAGTGAATATCCAGGTGCCCTTGCGCTGCTGCAACACATTGCCAAGCACCGGCCCCACGTCCAGCGGCGTGAGATTCAACGTGAATGAACGGCTATGCGTCTCCAGCCATTGCAAATGATTCTGCGGCGGCGCGGCGTCGAACAAGGCCAGCCGTTCGACCAGCGCGAGGCTGCGCCGCCAGCAACTTTCCAGGCCTTTACCGCGCTGCGCCGCCGGGGCCAACGCGGCGCATAACCCCGCCAGGCGTTCGCGCAACCGGGTCATCGCATCGACCACCGCGCTGTTACGCCTGACCTCGCCCCATACCGTGCGGCGCGACTCGTGCCCCAACGCGGCTCGCATGTTGCGCGCGGCGATTTGCAATTGGTCGGCGGTCTCGACAATTTCTGCCGCGTCGCCGGCTTCTTTTTTCTGTTCAATGGCGCTGTCGGTGGCCAGCTCGACCAGTTGGCGGCTGCTGACCGACTGGCCGAAGAAATTCGCCGCGACCTGCGGCAATTGATGCGCCTCGTCGACGATGTATGCGTGCGCGCCCGGCAACAGCTCGCCGTAACCTTCATCACGCAACGCCAGGTCGGCGCAAAACAGATGATGATTCACGACCACGATGTCGGCCGCCTGCGCTTCACGGCGCGCCTTGGTCAGAAAACAATCGGAAAATTTCGGGCACTGCTGCCCCAGGCAATTGTCGCCGGTCGACGTGACCTGCGGCCACACCGGCGCATCTTCGGGAATTTCCGCAAGCTCGGCGATATCGCCGCTGCGCGTGCGCCGCGCCCAGTCGCGCACGCGCTGGATGTCGCCGCCCTGCTGCGGACTGCGGAATAAGGTGTCTTGTCCCGACAATTCCAGACGGTGCAAACACAGGTAATTCGCGCGCCCCTTGAGCAAGGCGACGCGCACCGGCATGGCCAACGCATTGCGCACCGTGGGCAAATCGCGATGAAAAATCTGATCCTGCAAATTCTTGGTGCCGGTGGTGACGATCACGCGCTTGCCGCTGAGCAAGGCCGGCACCAGATAAGCATAGGTTTTGCCGGTGCCGGTGCCGGCTTCGGCGATCAACACGCCGCCGTCGCGCAGCGTCGCCGCGACCACCTCGGCCATGTCCTGCTGCGCCGCGCGCGGCGCATAGCCGGGAATACGCTGGGACAGCGCACCGTGGGGACCTAAGATGTCATGCATTGA
>CAZHHW010000180.1:0-4130 GCA_964532385.1 uncultured Gammaproteobacteria bacterium
CGAACTCGCGGAAATTCTGACCCTGGTGCAAACGGCGCAGACGCGGCGCATACCGTTCATTCTGGTGCATGCGCCATTCTGGGAGGGTTTGGTGGAGTGGTTTAAGAGCCGCTTGCTGGTGGAAGGCATGATCGGCGAGGCGGACCTGGAGCTGTTCAAGATTCTCGACAAGCCGGAAGAAGTCGTCGAGGCGATTTTCAGTCATTACGAACACCGCGGCTTCGAACTATCGGCTGAAGAGCAGGAAATCATACTGGATTTATAATCATGAACCTGAGGTTCCATTCGCCCGTAGTTGCACTTTTGCTCGCGCTCGGCGCTGAAAACATGCTTGCGGCGGAAGAAATCCCCCCACCCGTAATTACTCATCCGCCTTCCTCGGAGGGTAGCGATGCAGAGGAGCTTGCTCCCGAGATCACGATCAGTGAACGCGGCGAAACCACCATCGAGGAATATCGGATCAACGGACAGCTTTACATGATCAAGATCATTCCCAAAAAAGGCGTGCCTTATTATCTGGTGGACAGCAATGGTGATGGCGCATTGTCGAGCCGCTTTAATGACCTTGCGCCCGGGTTTTTAATTCCGTCTTGGGTTATTTTGCGCTGGCGTTAAAATCTTCTGATACTGTCTTTACAGACAGTATCTTTCTGCTACCCCTGTATTTCCTGTTCCATCTTCTTGACACCCGAAAGGGCGCATGGCATAAAGCTCCGTCTCGTAGTTCAGGTACGCTGAATCGGACGATAATAAAATTGAGGGGTGAGGCTCCGGTAGCGGTGTCTAACTCGCTCACTTCTTATTTAAATAAATACTTCGTGCAGCGCATATGCGTGAGGCGAGTCAGCGCACCATGAGCATTTTGAAAAACGGAAAAGGAGAGGGTAAATGAAAGCACGTTGGTTAGCGGTTTCCGCGGTTGCAGTTTTACTGGCTGCTGGTCAGGCCAATGCCGCAATTAGTAAAGACGAAGCACTGGAACTGGCCAAGAAGAGCGGTTGCTTGGCGTGCCATTCGATCGAAAAGAAAGTGGTCGGTCCGGCTTGGCAGGACGTCAGCAACAAGTACAAAGGCGACGCCACCATGAAAGACAAGCTGGTCGCGAAAGTGAAGGCTGGCGGTAAGGGCGTTTGGGGCGAAGTCCCGATGCCTCCGTACTCTCCGCGCGTTCCCGATGCGGACATCGAAAAGCTGGTTGAATTCGTTCTGTCGATCGCGAAGTAAATGTCAGGAGAAAGGCTGGTCTAGGCCAGTCTTTCTCTTCTTTTTAACAAGAATAACAATCCTGTAGTTCTAATGCGCACAGCTTATGTTGTGCACAGTCGTGGCGCATGCGTACCCACTTCAGCGGACAACATGCCCGCAATTTCTGTTAAGTGCGTTCTCTTGCTGTAAGTTATTGATGCTTATGGGCTTCCCTCATGAGTTTTGGTTACTCTCGTTACCTTTTCTTTTTGGTGCATGCCTGAATTTTGGCGTGCGTCCAGCTTTATTCCACAGAGTTATCCACAGAATATTCTTGCCCTGCGGGCAGAAAAAGCCCGTACCACGCATGGACGTTTTCTGATGAATGCGTGGCGGGAGATTGGCAACCACATCGCGGCGGTGATTGGCCGCGATTTTGTTTGCCATGAACCTCAATCGGTGCGGGGTGGGAGCATCAATGCGGCACATGTAGTTCATGATGGTGCGCAGCGGTTTTTCGTTAAAACCAATCGTGCGGTCCACGCCGAGATGTTTGCAGCGGAAGCTGAAGGCTTAATGGAAATCTCTAAAACCCGAGTGCTTAGGGTGCCGGAACCTATTTGTTGGGGAAGGGCCGCCGACATTGCCTACCTGGTGCTCGAGCATATTGAATTTGGAGAGAACAGTGAGCATGCCAGCTTGGCTTTGGGGACACAGCTCGCGCAATTACATCGCGTTACAACAGCGGATTTCGGCTGGCGCCGCGATAACACCATTGGCACCACCCCGCAACGCAATACCTGTGAAAATTCCTGGCCGGTGTTTTGGCGCGAGCATCGCGTGGGATTCCAGCTACAGTTATTAATAAGTAACGGTCATCACGGGCAGTTAATTGCCAAACTCGAACACGTTGTCGAAGCGGTGCCGATCTTGCTCGCGGGTCATACCCCGCAACCCGCGCTGCTGCATGGTGACTTGTGGGGAGGCAACTTCGCGATTGATACGGCCGGCCGTCCGGTAATTTTCGATCCGGCAACTTATTACGGTGACCGTGAAACCGACCTAGCGATGACTGAATTGTTTGGCGGATTCAGCCCGCGTTTTTATCACGCATACAAAAATGCATATCCGCTCGCGGCGGGTTATGGTGTACGCAAGACGCTCTACAATCTTTATCACGTGTTGAATCACGTCAATTTATTTGGTGGTGGTTATGCGAGCCAGGCTGAACGTATGGCTGGCGAACTCCTGAGTGAACTGCGGTAATTGCGGAATAGCGGATGCGAATGCAACAACGCCTGGCCATTGTAATTCTCGTGTCTGTCTGGGCGTGCGCAAGAAGTGCCAGTGCATCATCATTTTTCAGCGTGGATGCCCGTTCCGCGGCCATGGGTGGCGTCGGCGTGGCCAGTGGCGTGAAGGCCGCGCCCTTAACCAATCCCGCCCTGCTTGCCTATGGGGTGGAATTCGTGGACTGGTATCTTACGGTGCCTGCCTATAGCGCGGTGCGCAGCGATCCGGACAAGATTAATAATCTGCTGGAAGATTTTCAAAAGTCCGCACTGGCGCTCGAAAGTCTCCCGGACAGCTCACGCATACAAAACACGGCTGCGTTGTTGGACAAGCTGGCCAAGGCCAAGCGGATTGAAAATACCGCGGCGGCTGTCTTCGCCAGTATTCCCAGCAATGTCTTGGGTGCCGGGGCATATCTCAACTTCTACCAGTTCGCCTCGGTCCGTGCGGTGGCGGCGAATCGCGATCTTGCCGCCGTTCCCCCCGCCTACAACACCGTGATTGAAAAACGGGGGATATCGGTGGCGGAGCATGGCATATCTCTGGCGCAGGTGTTTACAACTGACTTTCGTGCGTTCGACACGTTTGCGCTGGGCATCAATCCCAAGATTGTTTTATTCCAGGCCAGCGGGACAAGCGAGGCGATTCGAAACGCGGACACCAAAGTGAGTTTTGGCGGTGCCCGCAACGGTTCGGCATTTAATCTGGATGTAGGGCTGTTTAAAGAGTTAGGGCGTTTTTACAGCGGCGGGTTAGTGGTGCGTAATCTGATGCCGGTTAAAATTAAATATCCGGACGACATCGGCGGACAGGACAAACTAAACACTCAGGTTCGCGCCGGCATCGCCTATGAGCGGCGTAGCCGATCGATTGAAGTCGATCTCGACCTGGTACCGAACAGCGGGATCGGCTTTGAGCGGCGTTCGCGGATGTTAAGCATCGGCGGGGAGTTCGTGCTGACTCAATACCTGCAACTACGTGCCGGGTTGCGACAAAATCTGCTGGGTGAGAACCAGAGCCTGGTCACATTCGGACTGGGATTGGGTACCGACTACATGCTGGATCTGGCAGTGGCCGGGGGTAGCGATGAACTGGATCTGACCGCGCAGTTCACAATTGCTTTCTAAATAATCCGGAAGCGGAGGTCGAGAGTGATTCGACTTCCGCTTCCGCGTGCTTGCCTCAGAACGACAATTCCATGCCCAAATTGATAATTGCGCTGCGCGGGGCTTTCTGGCCGTCGACTTCCACCGAGTCGAGACTGTACGCAACATCGAGCGTCACGCTTTTGAACAAGGTCAGCCCGCCGGTCATGTAGTTAAGTTCCGTACCGGCCATATTGGCGCGATATCCCACGCGAAAACCCGGTATCCACCAACTGTCGGTTGCATAACCTGCGCTGACCGTGGCCCATTGGTACTCGGCACCGATGGGGTCTTTGATTGCATTCGCATCAAGACCGACATTGATCACCCAGTTCTGGCTTTCGGTATAAAGCGCGCTTTCGAGATGCAGTTGCGAATCCATTTGATAGGTTTCGCTTTTGCTGAGTTCGGCGGTCACAACCGGATCGGAATAGCCGGTCACATCCACGTCGTTGAACTTGAAGCTGGGTTTGTTGACATTATCAACCCACGCGCCGACACGGTAAT
>CAZHHW010000181.1:0-4092 GCA_964532385.1 uncultured Gammaproteobacteria bacterium
AGACTCCCCGCAATATCGTGCCCGTAATCCTTGCGCAACGCGGTGCTTTGTTCGGCGCGCAGGCTGAATCCGTGGCGGGCAATGAGCGTGTGGATATAGGAGGGTGCATGTGCGTAACGGCCGGCGGTGCGCAGTGCATAGTTATCGCCGCCGCCGCGTTCCACGGAAAACGCAAACCATCCCCCCGCGGTTAATTTACTCCATACGGCAGCGAACACCGGATCGAGGTCGCCAAGATAGACAAAGACGTCGGCCGCCAGAATCAGGTCGAATGATTCTGTCAGGTTGGAAGTTGCGGTGACCACATCCCCGACAATCAATTGTTGATAAATGGCCCGTGCGCGGGCATGTTCGAGCATTTTCGGCGACACATCGATGCCCGCCAAGTGCCGGGTCAGGTCGTGAAATAGCGCACCGCTCAAGCCGGTGCCGCAGCCTAAATCCAGCATCGTCAAGGGCGGGGTGAGGTACGGTGCGAGCAACGCGCGCAGTTGGCGCGGCACGTTGTAGCCCAACACCTCGGTCATGTGCGTGTCGTATTCGTGCGCGTATTGGTCGAACAGGTTCGCCACGTAACCGGGCGGCGGCGCGGCATGGGTGTCGCCGGTCAAGGCAGCAAGTTCATAGGCGGCTTCCGCATAGTCCGGTTGTAAATGCAGTGCTGCACGGTAGTGTTCGACGGCAAGCTCGCGCGCGCCGAGCAAGTGATGGGCCGAGGCGAGATTTTTGTGCGCAGACGCGAATTCAGGTGCGAGGTGTAATGCCTGCGAATAACTGTGCACGGCGTGTTGCAGCTCGCCTTGCGCCTGCTGCACCGCACCCAGGTTGTTCCATGCATCCGCGTCGGTCACATCCAGGGTGATGGCGTTTTGATAACAGACGGCCGCATCCGCCAGCCGGTCTTGCGCCTGGTACCAAGTGCCCAAATCAAGATGTAGGGCAGGATTATCCGGTTGCAGAAACAACGCACGCTGATAGTGTCGCAGCGAACTGGTGTAATCGTTCTGCTGTTGCAACACCACCGCCAGCGCATGATGAGCAGGAACATAGGTTTCATCCAGCGCGAGTGCGGCGCGAAACGCTTGCAGTGCGGCGGCGGTTTGCTGCACCGCCAGCAGCGCATGCCCTGAGTTGCAGTGAATTTGCGCATCGCGCGGATTGATTTGTAATGCCTGTGCGAAGCAGGTAACGGCAGCGGGGGCTTCGCCCAGATCCAGCAATACGCCGCCCAGATTATTAAGCGTATCGCTGTCGTCGGGGCGCAGTGCAAGCGCCGCGCGGTAGCTTGCCGCCGCCTCCGGCAATTTATCGTGCCGCTTGTAGACATGGGCGAGATTGTAGTGATACCCGGCCTGCGCCGGGTCATATCGCAGCGCAGTGCGAATGTATTCAATCGCCCGCTCGTATGCGCCCTGCTGCAAAGCAATGAGTCCCAGCAAATGCCAGGCATCGGCGCAGGCCGGGTTGGCTTCTAAAAGTGCGCGGTACATGATTTCGGCGGCGTGCTCATCGCCGCTTTGCTGTAAGCGCAACGCCTCCTGCAAGGAAGGCGTAGAATCCGCAGAGGAAGTGGAGATCATGCGCGTGTTTTTAGCATGCAATACAGCACAGAGAAAGCAGGCGATGCATTATTCCCGGGTTTTGGTTTTCGCAGTTCTGATGCTGACGGGCGAGGTCTGGGCGGCCGGTCTCGATGAGCTGCGCTCGCATTATCGCGAGCTGACCGAAAACCTGGCGGGCAATCCTTTTGGTATGCCGCTCAGTGTGCAATCCAGCGAGCAGGGCGACAAGGAAAGCGCCGAGATATACGCGGTGCTGGATCAGCCGTTCGCAGCGGTGGCGCAGATACTGGGCGAGGAGCGGCGCTGGTGCGAGTTTCTGCTGCTGAGCGTTAATGTAAAGTCATGCTCCGTAGAAACAACGGCGGCTGGAGCCTTGCTCACGCTTTATCTGGGACGCAAAAGTTATCAAACTCCGCAGCAGGCCAATGTCATTCACTATGTTTTCCACGCCTCGCGCGATGCGCAGCGCATCGAGGTATTTCTGGATGCGGACGGCGGCCCGCTGGGGACGCACGACAACCACATTCATCTGGATGCCCTCGGCGTCGACGGCAAGACCCTCATCCATTTCACTTCGTCCATGCGCTTTGGAGCCATGAGCCGCCTGGCGACCTCGACCTATTTATCGACCTCGGGCCGCAGCAAAATCGGCTTCAGCAAAATACCCGGTCCAAAAGGCGAGGCTGTGCCGATCAAAGGCGTGAAAGCCATGATCGAACGTAACGCGGTGCGATATTTTCTCGCTTTGCAGGTTTATCTCGACACCCACGCGCTGCCGGAGGCCGGACGGTTTGAACAACAAATACATCGCTGGTTTGAGCTCACCGAGCATTTTCATGCGCAATTGTACGAGCTTCCTAAGGCGGATTACCTGGCCAACAAGCGCCGTGAGCGCGATAACCAATCTGAACTCCAACGCACTATCGATAACTCCAAAGCGCGGTAAAAAATCGTTCGCGCGGGCCTGCATGGTTTTGCAAATGCATTCGCCGAACAGCAAGATTCTGCCGCCGCTAACGGCGAATTGTTTTGTCGCATCGCGGTGTTTTCGTTACCATCCCGCAGCATGAATCCAGCCATCACTAAAACCCGTTTTGCGCCCAGCCCCAGCGGCTTTATTCATCTTGGCAACGTGCGCACCGCATTGTTCAGCGCATTGCTGGCCGCGCGCACGCATGGCGTGTTTTTGCTGCGCATCGAAGACACCGACCAGATACGCAGCAGCAACGAAATGATCGCCGCGTTGAAAGAAGACCTCCTCTGGTTAGGCCTGCCCTGGCAGGAAGGACCGGATGCAGAGGGCGCTCACGGGCCTTACCTGCAATCGCAGCGCGCCGAGATTTACGCGCGTTATTACCGCGAGCTGGAACAACGCAATCTGGCCTATCCGTGTTTTTGCAGCGAGCAGCAACTGAGCTTGTCGCGCAAGGCGCAAATCGCGGCGAGCAAACCGCCGCGTTATGCGGGCACCTGCGCGCGCCTGACACCGGAACAGGTGCAGGCGAAGCGGGCGGAAGGCGTGCAACCCGCATTGCGTTTTCGGGTGCCGCAGAATCAGAGCATACGTTTCGATGATGCGGTGCGCGGCGAGCAAATTTTTTCCGGCGCCGACATCGGCGATTTCATCATCCGCCGCGCCGACGGCACGCCCGCATTTTTCTTTTGCAATGCCATCGACGACGCTTTGATGCAGGTCACGCAGGTGCTGCGCGGCGAAGATCATTTGAGCAACACGCCGCGTCAGATTCTGTTGCTCGAAGCATTGAACCTGCGCGTGCCGAGTTACGGCCACATCTCGATGATCGTCGGTGCCGACGGCGCGCCGCTGTCCAAGCGCACCGGCAGCGCCAGCGTGCGCGAGTTGCGCGTGAGCGGCTATTTTCCAAGCGCGGTGGTGAACTACCTCGCCCGTCTGGGCCATAGCTACGAAAGCAACGCCTACATGACGTTCGCGGAACTCGCCGCGAATTTCGATACCGCCAAACTCGGCCGCTCGCCCGCGCGCCACGATGCAAATCAATTGATTCACTGGCAGCACGAAGCCGTCGCAAAGGCGCCGGTTGATGACTTATGGACCTGGATGGGGCCGGAAACGCAACGCCTGGTACCGCATACTCAATTCGCCGAGTTTGTCGAAACCGTGCGTCCCAATGTCACCTTGCCGGCAGACGCGCTGCACTGGGCGCACGTCATCTACGGCGAACATCTGGTGTTGGCCGCTGATGCCCAACAAGTCGCGCAACAAGCCGGCAGCCGGTTTTTTGAAGCGGCGCTGCGCGCCTGGGGCGAGCATCAAGACAATTTCTCCGCGCTGGCCGAACAGGTGAAGAAAGACACCGGCGTCAAGGGTAAACATTTATTCCAGCCGCTGCGCGTCGCTCTCACCGGCGAAGTCCACGGCCCGGAAATGGCGCGCCTGTTGAAATTGCTGCCGCCGGAGCAAGCACGGCGGCGGTTGCAGGAATGTGCGGGCGGAAAATAAACTACTACAAACACCCACAGCTTCAGCTTCACGTTGAATAATCGTCAT
>CAZHHW010000182.1:0-1326 GCA_964532385.1 uncultured Gammaproteobacteria bacterium
GCAATGCCAGCAGCGTGTTCAGCAAGGACGTGCCGGTGGGTGACTTATTGGGCGGTTGCAGCAAAGCCGCTTTCGCCGAAAATCTGCATGTCGACGCCCTGGCTACCGATGGCTGGAGCACGCTGAACTACCTGGATGCCGATGCTATTCCGGTAGCGTTTGCGTTGGAGCCGGAGGCGTAAGTCTTTAACGACGATCAGTGGTGCAAATCGCGGTACCCCCTTCCCCCTTGCAGGGGGAAGGGACTGTTTTTTTAGCTCGCTTTATCCCACTTAAGTTACTCTTTAACCTTTCTCGCATTCGCGCCGCACCAATGACTTAAACGCGCGCTGTACCACTTCGAACGTGGGACCAGGACTTGACTTCATGGTTCGCCCGTCCACTTCCCGCACCGGAATCAATTCCGCCCCGGTGCCGGTCAGAAAACATTCATCGGCCGTGTAAAGATCATAAGGACTCAGCGGGACCTCCGCGCAATCCATACCCAGCTCTTGCGCCAGCTCTAAGATCAGGCCGCGCGTGATGCCCTGCAACGCGCCCTCGCTGGTGGGCGGCGTGGCTAAAGTACCGGCGCGCACAATGAATACATTATCGGCGGTGCCTTCGGTCACGCGGCCTTGCGCATTCAGCAAGATCGCTTCGTCCGCGCCGGCATTGGCGGCTTCGATGCGTGCCATGATGTGATTAAGATAGTTGAGCGATTTAATGCGCGGATCGAGTCCGTCCGGCGGCAAGCGGCGTGTGGATGAAATGATGACACGCGCGCCCCGCGTACGGACTTCGGCGCCGACCATCGCCAACGCGTCGGCAATGATGAACAGATTCGGCCGCGCACACGACTTCGGATCCAGCCCGAGCTTTCCCGTGCCACGGGTGGCAACCACACGTAGATAACCGTCGGCTTCATCGAAGCTCGCGATCGTTTCCGTCACGGCGGTGGCAAGCGCGTGCGCGCTGTAAGGCAACACCAAACACAGTGCTCGCGCCGAACGCTCCAGCCGCTCGAGGTGCGGTGCGAGCCGGAACGCGCGGCCATGATAGAACCTGATCCCTTCGAATACACCGTCGCCGTAGAGCAAGCCATGGTCATTCAGGGGAATGCAAGCCTGCTCGGGAGGAACAACACGGCCATTAAGCCAGTACACCGGGGTAGTCATTAAATGGCTCCTTTGAAGAATTCATGGTAAAGCGCATGCTGCATAGCTTCATGGAGTGCACACCCACCAACCACCCCGCCCCTAACGGGGCACCCATCCGCTGCACACGGATGTGCGAGTGCCGTGAAGTGCATGGATGCACGAGAGCGGCCTCGAAAATGAGGAGGGG
>CAZHHW010000182.1:1426-4052 GCA_964532385.1 uncultured Gammaproteobacteria bacterium
CAACTCGCGGTAGACCGCATCGCGCTGAACCCATGTCGTTACCCTGCGCCACAGCGCACCCACGTAATTCCGGTCGTAAGGTCTGAGCATCATTGTCGCCTCCTGTGCCGTATTTGCATCGCAGCACAAAAATTACGCCACGGCTTGCTTACAGTACAGATTCAAACAATACTTAATTGAAGCGTTACAGTTAATAGTCACCCATAACTGTAACGCTTCAAATCGCGAGTATCTGTATGGGAGCACGTACCATGAGCCATCTGTACGAACGCGTGGCGTTACAACTCAAAGAACAGATTGCCAAAGGCGTGTATCGCCCCGGCGATCGCGTGCCGTCGGTGCGGCGCTTGAGCACGCAACTGCGCGTGAGTTTGTCCACGGTGGTCGAAGCCTACACACGCCTGGAAAGCGAAAGTGTGTTGGAGGCTAGGCCGCAATCCGGCTACTACGTGCGCGCGCGGCTGTGGGAACCCCCCGCGCAACCGGAAATGTCACGTCCCACGACGACCCCCACCGTGGTGAGTGTGGGCGATCTGGCGATGAAAATCCTGAAAACCAGCGGACGCAACGACGTGATGCAGTTCGGCGTCGCCGCGCCGCATGCGCAGTTTCTGCCGATTCGCTCATTAAATCGCGTGCTGGCGGGTTGGCTGCGCCGCCATCCCGACAACGGGGCGAAATATGATTTCCCGCCCGGCTGTCGCGAACTGCGCGTGCAGATCGCGCGGCGCGCGGCCGATGCCGGTTGCAATTTCGGGCCGGATGAAATTGTCACGACCAGCGGTTGCCTGGAAGCAATCACCTTGTGCCTGCGCGCGGTCGCACAACCCGGCGACACCATCGTCATCGACTCGCCCGCGTTTTACGGCACGCTGCAAGCCATCGAAACGCTCGGCATGAAAGCGCTGGAAATTCCCACCCATCCGCGCGACGGCATCAGCCTCGACGCGCTGCGCCTGGCGCTGGAACGCTGGCCGGTGAAAGCGTGTTTACTGGTCCCGACATTTAACAATCCACTGGGCGCGTGCATGCCGGAAACCAACAAACGCCAACTGGTGAAACTGCTCGCCGAGCACAACGTACCGCTGATTGAAGACGACATTTACGGCGACTTGCCATTCCACGGCGCACGCCCCAAAACCGCAAAAGCCTTCGACCGCAAAGGCAACGTGCTGCTGTGCTCGTCATTTTCCAAAACGCTCGCGCCCGGCTACCGCGTCGGCTGGGTCGCGCCTGGAAAATACCTGGCGCAGGTGGAACATTTAAAATACGTCAGCACCATGGCCACCGCGACACTCCCGCAACAAGCCATCGCCGCCTTCCTCGCGCGCGGCGGCTACGACCGCTACCTGCGCAACGTGC
The DNA here is from genome assembly GCA_964532385.1 of uncultured Gammaproteobacteria bacterium. Lineage (GTDB taxonomy): Bacteria > Pseudomonadota > Gammaproteobacteria > SG8-11 > SG8-11 > UBA6921. The sequence continues at coordinate 2,789 of CAZHHW010000182.1, forward strand.
GCGCACAATACGCGCAGCAAGTCGAGCGCACCATCCACGCCATCGCCAAATATTTTCCCGCAGGTACCAGGTCGACACATCCAGAGGGCGGATTCGTGTTGTGGGTGGAATTGCCGGAGTCGGTTAGCGCTTTGGAGCTGCACGCACGTGCATTGGAAAAAAACATCAGCATCGCGCCGGGGCCGCTATTCTCCGCGCGCGGAAAATATCAAAACTGTATCCGTCTGAACTGCGCCCAGCCGTGGGACGACAAATTAGAGTGGGCGTTGATGACGCTGGGGAGGTTGACGCATAGCCTTACGTGATGACGCGAACAACGCGTGAGGATTTGTAGGCTGGGTTGATAAACCCAGCGTTCGTGACATCATTCCCGCCATCGCTGGGTTTATCAACCCAGCCTACTGAACTGAAAGCAGGCCTCGGTGTATGCGCCAAGAGAAACCATTATACAAATTCATAAAGAAGAAACACGCTCACGAATTTTTCAAGAACGGGAATATCCGTATCGGAACACTCTATGATTTTAGAAACGTAGAAAAACATGGGTCGGAAATTGGTGATCTTGATGAAGGAACAAAAATTCTAACAACGGGCGGATACCATATGCTAGACACTGCAAACCCTTCGACGATCCCAAGTTGGTATGCACCTCATTTCCAGAAATCATTCATTCCTGATGGACCAGATGCTCGGCTGGTAATGCACGCCGGGGGCAGCGGTATCAGCGTCAAATTGACGGTTCCAAATCGTTATGTTTTCTGCACAACAGAAGGTATTGATGCAGTTGTATGGAAACAGCCTGGCTACGACGCTTGTATTAAGATAAATAGTCCGAGCGGATTCTTCAAAGCCTTAACGAACAAACTCAAGCACAAGGCGCACTGGATCACCTTGGACCGTTGTGTATACCGGTCACGAACCGTCATTGGCGAACATGATGACGAGTTAGAGCCAGCGCTGGTCAAAGAACAACGTCATGCTGAACAGCGCGAGGTGCGCGCAATCTGGGAAGCGGTCGACCACGAGATTAATCCGTTCATCCTAAAGGTAAAGAAGGCTCGACATTTTTGCGAACTATTGGCCGCGCCGTCACTACGATAGACAGGCAGCGGTAGCGAAGGTCATACGTTTCGAAAGCAAGCTTCGCTCAAACAATTTGTCCCATACGTCCTTCCCTATAATCCCGAATCGCCTGCTGAATTTCTTCCACAGTATTCATCACAAACGGCCCGTGGCGTACCACCGATTCGTTGAGCGGCACACC
>CAZHHW010000183.1:0-3785 GCA_964532385.1 uncultured Gammaproteobacteria bacterium
CTTCCCACTGCAAGGGGGAAGGATGGGATGGGGGTGTGTAAACGGCGCGGGCATGTGTATGCACACCCCCATCCCCACCTTCCCCCTTGCAGGGGGAAGGAGTAAAAACTTCAACTCCAATTCCATCCACAGAGAATTCGTAGTCAAATAATTATGTCTAAACGCCGCAAACCCCTACCCACTGAACCGGTGCGCGCGCGCATCGAATCGTTGACGCACGATGGCCGGGGCATCACGCATATCGACGGCAAAACCGTGTTTGTCGACGGCGCGCTGGCCGGCGAAGAAATTGAATTCCAATACATCGCGCGCCAGCGGCGTTATGACGAAGCTAAAACCATGCAAGTCATCGAAGCGTCGGCGGATCGCGTGATCCCGCGCTGCGCGCACTTCGGCGTCTGCGGCGGTTGCGCGTTGCAACATGTGCGCCCGGAGGCGCAAATCGCAGCCAAACAAAAAGCATTGCTTGACGATCTGGAGCGCATCGGTCATGTCAAACCCAGGCACGTATTGCCGCCGCTCACGGGTCCCAGCTGGGGCTATCGGCGCAAGGCACGTCTTGCGGTGAAGTACGTGATCAAAAAAGAACGTGTGCTGGTCGGGTTTCGCGAGAAACACAGTCACTATCTTGCCGATATCGCGCATTGCGAAGTGCTGTACCCGGCGGTTGCACAACTCTTACCTGAACTGACGGCGCTGGTCACGGCCTTGAGTATCAAGGAACACATCCCGCAGATCGAAGTCGCCGTGGGTGATAACGCTACGGCGTTGATCGTGCGTCATCTCGCGCCGTTCAACTCCGCGGATCATGCGTTGCTCATCGTCTTTGCTCAGCGTCATGCGATTCAGTTGTATTTACAAGCGCAAGGTTTGGAGAGCGTAACGTTACTGTGGCCGGAGCAAGGCGTGTTGAAGTACCGGCTCGACCGGCATAATGTCGAGTTCGAATTCAAGCCGACGCTGTTTACCCAGGTTAACGCGGAAATGAATGTGTTAATGGTTGACCGCGCGCTGGACTTGCTCGAGGTGCAATCACAGGATCACGTGCTTGACTTATTTTGCGGGTTGGGCAATTTCACGCTCCCGATCGCGCGCCGTGCCGCGCACGTGGCGGGGGTGGAAGGCGACGCAGGCCTGGTGCAAACCGCGCGTGACAACGCGCAGCTCAATGCCATTACCAATGTGGAGTATCACGCCTCGAATCTCGGCCAGGATGTGATGATTTATCCATGGGCGCGTAAAACCTACGACAAAATCTTGCTCGACCCGCCTCGCAGCGGCGCTCACGAGCTGGTACAGCAGGCGGCACTGTGGACCGCACCACGCGTGGTCTATGTATCCTGCAATCCCGCGACACTGGCGCGCGATGCTGGAATTCTGGTCAATGAGCGCGGTTACAGGCTGATCAGCGCGGGCGTCATGGACATGTTTCCGCATACCGCACACGTCGAATCGATTGCATTATTTCAAAAGCCGGGTTGACGACTGACGGTAGGGCTGTGTCAAGTTACACGTGAATGTGCCGAAATTTTGATATTCTTTTTTGCTTAATCGAGGTTGCTGCGATGAGTAAGGGAATGTTGCGCCACGCTCTGCTTGCACTTTGTGGTTATGCGGCAGTGGTCGATGCGGCCAGCGTGAATATTGAGGAAAACCGGGATTCCGTCGCGCCGTTGATCGAACATCCTCAACTTGCGAAAGGTTCGGTGGCACGCGCCGTGTTCGCCAAGCAAATCGTCAAGCGCGAACCGGTCGACGAGGTCACTGCGCTGAGCAGCGACGTGCAAGGTGTTTACTTTTTTACCGAACTGAACGATATGGCCGGCCACACGGTCACGCACCGCTGGGAATACGACGGAAAGCGCGTGGGTTACACAGAATTCAAAGTAACGGCGCCGTACTGGCGCGTGTGGTCATATCGAAAAACGCCGCCAGGTTCCACGGGCACCTGGAAGGTGAAAGTGCTCAACACGGTGGGCGAAGTGATCGGAGAAAAAGTGCTCGCGCCACAGACGGCGCGGTAATAATGAGATTCTCCCACTCGCCCGGCGTTGTATTTTAAAACTTTACGAAGCCAGTTTTTTATATTTGATGCGATGCGGTTGATCCGCTTCCGCGCCCAAACGGCGTTTGCGATCCGCTTCGTAATCCGCGTAGTTGCCTTCGAACCACACCACGTTGCTGTCGCCTTCAAACGCGAGGATATGCGTCGCGATGCGGTCAAGGAACCAGCGGTCGTGCGAGATCACGACCGCGCAGCCGGGGAAGTCAAGCAGTGCTTCCTCAAGTGCACGCAGGGTTTCCACGTCGAGGTCGTTGGTGGGTTCGTCGAGCAGCAACACGTTGCCGCCGCGCCGCAGCACCTTGGCCAAATGCAAGCGGTTGCGTTCGCCGCCGGATAAATCCTTGACCAGCTTCTGTTGATCCGAACCCTTGAAGTTGAAGCGCCCGCAATAAGCGCGCGACGGCATTTCGTATTTGCCGACCGTGATCATGTCAAGACCGTCGCCGATTTCCTGCCACACGGTTTTGCTGCCGTCGAGTGAATCACGGGTTTGGTCGACATAGGCCAATTCCACGGTTTCGCCATGGCGCAGCGTGCCGCCGTCGGGCTGTTCCTGCCCGGCGATCATGCGGAACAGCGTGGTCTTACCCGCGCCGTTCGGGCCGATGATCCCAACGATGCCGCCGCGCGGCAGATTGAAACTTAAATCTTCGATCAACAAGCGTTCGCCGAAGGCTTTGCGCAGATGCGTCGCTTCGATGACCAGCTCGCCCAGGCGCGGACCAGGCGGAATGAAAATTTCCTTGGTCTCGTTGCGCTGCTGCGATTCCTGCGAAGACAGTTCTTCAAAGCGGGCCAGCCGCGATTTGCTTTTCGCGTGACGGCCTTTCGGATTCGAGCGCACCCATTCCAGTTCCGCTTTCATGGCGCGCTGGCGGGCCGATTCGGTTTTTTCTTCGGCGGCCAAGCGCTGGTCTTTTTGTTCCAGCCAGGACGAGTAATTACCTTGCCATGGAATGCCGTGGCCACGGTCCAGTTCCAGTATCCAGCCCGCGACATTATCCAGAAAATAACGATCGTGCGTGACCGCCACCACGGTGCCGGGGAATTGATGCAGAAACTGTTCGAGCCAGCCAACCGATTCCGCATCGAGGTGATTGGTCGGTTCGTCGAGCAACAGCATGTCAGGATTTGACAATAACAGCCGGCACAGCGCCACGCGGCGCTTTTCGCCGCCCGACAGTTTGCTCACCTCGGCGTCCCACGGCGGCAGGCGCAGCGCGTCGGCGGCGATGTCCAGCTTGCGGTCCAGTTCCCAGGCGCCGCAGGTATCGATCGCATCCTGCAATTTGGCTTGCTCTTCGAGCAGCTTGCTCATCTCGTCGTCCGACATCGGCTCGGCGAATTTGTCGCTGATCGCATTGAAGCGATCCAATAATGCTTTGGTTTCGCTCACGCCTTCTTCCACATTGCCGCGCACGGTCTTCTTGATATCAAGCTGCGGCTCCTGCGCCAGATAGCCGATGCGCAGGTCAGGCTGCGGACGTGCTTCGCCCAGATAATCCTTGTCGACACCGGCCATGATGCGCAGCAGGCTGGATTTACCGGAGCCGTTCAAGCCCAGCACACCGATTTTGGCGCCGGGGAAAAACGACAGCGAGATGTCTTTGAGAATTTCGCGTTTTGGCGGCACGACTTTGCCCACGCGATTCATGGTGTAGACGTATTGGGCCATTGGAGGTTTGCGCCGTAAAAATTAGGGAAGCGCAGTATAGCGGAA
>CAZHHW010000184.1:0-3685 GCA_964532385.1 uncultured Gammaproteobacteria bacterium
GAAGTGCGATCCCTGAAATTATGAATTGGACTGTTAAATATTCAGGGTGATCGCATGGTCTTGATTAAACGGCAGGTGGGAATTGAGTTCCAGCATATAGTGTTCCACAGCCGTGCGTTCGCGGCGTACAAAGTCACCGATCGCGCCCGCGAAGCTGGGATTGCTCAGCCAGTGCGCTGACCAGGTGAGCGTCGGTACAAAACCGCGGCCGACTTTATGTTCGCCTTGCGCACCGGGTTCAAAGCGTTTCAGCCCATGCCGGATGCAGTATTCGATGCCCTGGTAATAACAGGCTTCAAAATGCAGGCTGTGGAATTGCGCATCGCAACCCCAATGGCGCCCGTATAGCGTGTCGCCGCTGCGTAGGCAAAACGCCCCGGCCACATAACGGCCTTGATGCTTTGCTAACACCAGGATCACCTGATCAGGCAACGCGGCACCCAGCTCGCGAAAAAAATCCATGCTCAGCGTCGGCATACCACCCAGGCGATCGAATGTCGAAACATAGAACCGGTGATAGGCTTCCCATTGCGCATCGTTCGCTTCGCCGCCATGCACGATCTCGAGTTCGACGCCGGCTTCCTGCACATGGCGGCGCTCCCGTTTTAATTTCTTGCGCTTCTCGGCGGTGAACGTCGACAGATAATCGGCAAAGTCGCGGTAACCGTTGTTGGTCCAATGAAACTGGCAACCGGCCCGGCGCAGCATCCCCTGTGCCTCAAGTTGACACATTTCCGCTTCCGTCGGAAACAACACATGCGCCGACGACGCGCCAATTCGGTTCGCATGACCCTGCGCCGCTTCAAGCAAGATTTTTATATAATTGGGACTCGACACCAATAAACGCGTCCCGGTCGCGGGTGAGTAGGGCACCGACACCACCAGCTTTGGAAAATAACGCAAGCCGTGCCGTTCATAGGCTTGTGCCCATGAGAAATCGAACACGAATTCGCCGTAAGTATTATTTTTCAGGTACATCGGCATCGCAGCGACCAGACGATCGCCATCCCATACCCCGACATGCTGTGGAACCCAGCCGTAGGGCGTCAGGCAGTTGCCGTGTTCAAGAGCGGCTAAGAATTCATGACGTATGAACGGATTGTTATCGGGCAGCAGCGCATTCCACTGCGCGCGCGGGAATTCATCCAAGCTTGTAACGATGCGAGTTTGCATAGGTGACACCCGCTGCGAATCAACGCAGGCGCCGTTGCTGTTTTATTTATTCACGACGGTGTTATCCAGGTAACGTTCAGCATCAAGTGCAGCCATGCATCCTGAACCTGCCGAAGTAATCGCCTGGCGATAAATATGATCCGCCACATCACCGGCAGCGAACACTCCGGGCACGCTGGTCGCCGTCGCATTACCGCTGCTGCCGCAGGTTACTTTGAGGTAGCCGTGATTCATGTCAAGTTGACCTTCAAAAATTCCCGTATTGGGCGCGTGACCGATAGCGACGAATACACCATGTACATCGATTTTTGTGATTTTTCCGTCCGTGACGTTTTTCAAACGCAGTCCGGTCACGCCGGAATTGTCACCCAACACTTCGTCCAAGCCCGTATTCCACATGATCGTGGCCTTGCCTGCCTTTTCTTTTTCGAGCAGTTTGTTGATCAGGATTTTTTCCGCCTTGAATTTGTCACGACGGTGCACCACAGTCACGTGCGATGCGATGTTCGATAAATACAACGCTTCTTCGACCGCGGTATTGCCGCCGCCGATCACAGCCACGGACTTGTTCTTGTAAAAAAATCCATCGCAGGTCGCACAGCCGGATACTCCGCGGCCCTTGAACGCCTGTTCGGAGGGGATGCCCAGGTATTTCGCCGAGGCGCCCGTGGCAATGATCAGTGCATCGCAGGTGTACTGGTTTCCGGAGTCGCCGGATAACTGAAAAGGACGCGTTTTTAAATCCACTTTGACGATATGGTCGGCAATAATTTTTGTATTAAAGCGCTCGGCATGTTTTTGCATGCGCTCCATGAGGGCCGGCCCCATCAAGCCTTCAACGTCTCCGGGCCAGTTATCGACATCCGTGGTGGTCATCAGTTGACCACCCTCCTGCATTCCGGTGATCAGCATCGGCGCCAAATTCGCGCGCGCAGCATACACGGCGGCGGTGTAACCAGCCGGGCCGGAACCAAGAATGATCAGGCGGCTATGTCGAGTTGAACTCATGTTGAATACTCCAAGGAGGTTATCAGACTCTAAATCGGGGCGGGCAACGTCTACATCAATAGCAGCCCTATACTACTGGATAGAAAAACTAGCGCAAAGGCCAGCTTCTCTATGGGCCGGCTTCACTTCTTAATACCAATATAAATAGCAATTTTGGTCAGGATGCCAAACTCGGGGTGAGTCAGAATAAGCACTGCTGCGACCTGCATGTGATGAATCGGGTGAAGATAAAATCTTATCAGGAACGAATGAATAAGGTGTTCGCATATATTCACGAACACCTCCATGAGAATTTATCTATCGCGTTCTTGAGTGAGGTTGCGCATTTCTCAAAGTATCATTTTCATCGGCAGTTTTCTGAATTGACCGGCGTGAGTGTCGGCAAGTTTATTCAACTGATCCGATTAAGGCGCGCTTCCTATCAGCTTGCATTTCGCACACATCACCGAATCATCGATATCGCGCTGGCCGCCGGTTTTGAAAATCCGGAGTCGTTTTCCCATGCATTTAAAAAAACCTTTGGTCAAACGCCCTCGGAGTTCCGAAAACAACCAGAATGGCGGCCATGGCAGGAGAAATATCAATTTCTGAATAAAGGAGGACCGTATCGTATGAACGCGGCAAAGCCGTCTGTGCAAGTAAAGGTTATCGAATTTAAAGAAACCAAGGTGGCGGCCTTGGAGCATCGCGGCTCGCCTGAGCTCATCCATGAATCAGTGCAAACTTTTATCGTGTGGCGCAAGGCCCACGGCCCGAGCCCGAAAGTGAGTGCGACCTATAACATCATTTACGATGCTTCCGCGGCCACCGCGTCGGATCAGTACAAGCTTGACATTTGTGCAGCCATAAATTCGGACGTTAAGGAAAATTCCTACGGCGTGATTACTAAATGGATTCCGGGCGGCCGTTGCGCCGTGCTGCGTCATATCGGTTCCGATGCTCATCTTGGAGAAAGTTTTCGTTATCTGTACGCAACCTGGCTGCCCCAAAGTGGGGAAGAGTTGCGGGATTTCCCCTGTTTTTTTCACCGCGTAAATCTGTTTCCGGATGTCCCCGAACACGCAATGATCATCGATATTTATCTGCCTCTGCAATAAACCTGCGTTTTTTTACCAGCGATGTGCGCGTAACAAAAAATCCCCTGTAGAATCTGCGCCGCTGGACAGGGGGCATCGTTACGTTTTGTGCAGCAGGTAACATTTTCTAATACCGCGTTTGTTATTTTCTTTGAGCGATGACGCGTCGCTGACGCGCGCCAACAGAAATACTGTCACCTGTCCCAATCAAACGGCCCATCTAAAGGAATGACGGAAGGAAACCGCATGCGTATTTGTTTGTTGCTAGTGGCGCTGCTATTGAGCATTTCGCCACTGACAATTCGGGCCAGTGATCTCGATACAATCAATAATCTGAAGCCGGGCGAATGGTTCGCAATACCCGGCTCGAACATGAGCGGCGTGGTTCCATGTCCCGCGCGTGATTGCGAGTTTTCCGGCGTAGAAGG
>CAZHHW010000185.1:0-3669 GCA_964532385.1 uncultured Gammaproteobacteria bacterium
AAATCAGCCCGATTCCCATCCGGCATCAAACCGATTGTCGCCGGATTGTTCATCATCGCCGCCGAGCCATTGTCGTAGGCGATGGCCGCCCCGCCCATACCGGTCGCGACAGGTCCATAACCTTCAAGGTTCATCCCATTGGTCGCATAGACCACCGCCGGGAGCAACGCGGCGATTGCCGACAACGGAATTGCATAACTACGCATTACCTTCATACACCCTCCTCCTAGTCTCGCGCGGAGACTTTATGTGACATCAATATGTGGCATACGCTTCACTGCACGCCACGTCGGCACGCAACTGCAAAAGTAGGAAATTTATTACCCAAAAACAAGGCGCCTTGTTCAGACAAAAAAAAAGCCGCAGTGCTAATCACGCGGCTTTTTTTTAGTCGATGCATCTAATGATGCTCAGATAAATAAGGTAATGTCGGCGCCACCGGAGGACGCCAGATAGGTCGCCGCTCCGCCCAGTTCGACCCCGTCGATAAAGTCTTTGGGGTCCCAGTCGAATAAATCGATGGTCATTTGACAACCGACCATCTTGACTTCCGACTCAATACAGATAGAACGCAATGTTTCGACGCTGGCGACGCCCTTCGATTTCATTTTACTTTTCATCATCGCCGTCATGATGGCTTCCATGCCGGGTAGCGCAGTACCCAACACCGGAAACCACTTGTCCATACCCATCGGCATGGGCATGGCGGGATTTCCGAGCGGACTGATTTTCAGATCCAGGTCCTTGCGCAACAACTGCAGGCCATAAAAGGTGAAGAAAATATTGGTCTGGTAACCCAGCGCTGCGGCCGTGGAAGCCAAAATAAATGGCGGATAGGCCCAATCGAGCGTGCCTTTGGTTGTGATGATGGAAAGTTTTTTGTCAGTCATTGACAACTCCTCCTCTTACAAATACTGACTGATTTACAGGGCGTGCAAATTTGCGCGCATTCCGCCGTGTTACTAACCATTTTTCTTGATCAGAAAAAGATATTTCCCAGCTTCCTGTCGCGATTCAACCAAGGTATTGCCGGTCTGCTTGGCAAATGCATCGAAGTCTTTTACCGAACCGGGATCAGTGGATATCACACGCAAAACCTGGCCTGTGGTTAACGTCGCCAGTGCTTTCTTTGCGCGTAAAATCGGCAGTGGACAATTCAGGCCAGTTGCATCGAGTTCTTGATCAAAGTTTGCCATGAGTTAAATCTCCGATAGATGTAGGATAGATACCGTATTGAATTAGAATTCAATGGTTCTCTTATATGTTATGTATTTGTCAATTACAAGTTGGAGCCAACGAATTTGTGCTGTGTTTTGAACTCCCAGTAAGCAAGGACTCTAGGAAGCTTCATTCACATAACGCGTAGTTTCACTTAGCCAATCTTTTTACATTTCACGATCGTAGACTACGCTCCTTGAAGACCACGCGCATGCACTTGCAAGGTACCATCGTTCCGGCAGTATCATTCAGGATTTCTTCAGGCAGCTCCTAATATATGCTCCGTAGAGTTTTAGCCCTCACATTTTTTCTTGCCATACTGCCGCAACACGGACCATGCAGTGAAATTCCACAAGGTGGAATAGCTCTGCCCGATATGGGCAGCACCGCGGCATCCGCACTATCCCCCGCCGAAGAACGCAAATTGGGCGATGCCTTTATGCGCAATATTCGCCAAAATGTAAAGCTTGTCGATGATCCGCTGGTCGAAGACTACATCACTTCGCTTGGCAATCTGTTGGTCGGATTTGCCGGCTATCATCCGTTCGATTTCTCTTTTTTTATGGTTGATGATGCGCGCATCAATGCATTTGCGGGACCGGGCGGTTATATCGGCGTCAACTCAGGACTGATTCTTAACAGCGAATCCGAAAGCGAGCTTGCTTCGGTGCTCTCGCATGAACTTGCGCATGTCACGCAACATCATTTAGTGCGCTCCTTCGAAGCCGCAAACAGACTCAGCGTACCCACCGCCGCGGCTGTTATCGCCGCCATTATTCTTGGTGCGCATAATCCTCAAGCCGCCGAAGCCCTGCTCGCCGCCGGCCTTGCGGGAAATGCGCAATCGCAGCTCAGTTTCTCGCGGCAAAACGAACAGGAAGCCGACCGGATCGGAATTGAAACGCTTTACCAGGCCGGGTTTAACCCCCGCGCGATGCCGGCATTTTTTGAGCGCTTGCAACAGGCCAGCCGTTTTGTCGAAAGCGGCGCGCCGGAATTTCTGAGCACCCATCCCGTGACACTGTCGCGGATCGCGGATTCGCGCAATCGCGCCGAACAATTTCAATTCAGACAAATTACCGACAGCGTCGAGTACCAGTTAATGCGGGCGCGTTTACAATATCTCTCCGATACTCAAAAGCCCGATCAACGCGTGAAATTTTACGCACGCAATCTCGCCAGCGGAAAATTCCGCAGCGAACTTGCAGCACGCTATGCCTATGCTTTGGCTTTAATCGATCACAACGATCATGCCGCAGCTCGCTCTCAAATTATTGAGCTCTTACGCCTCGACAAAGAACGGGTGCCGTATTTTATGGCGCAGGCACAGATCGAGATTCATTCAGGAAATACCAAACAAGCCGCTGAAATACTTCAGCAGGCACTGCAACTCTACCCGCACGACACACCACTCACTTTGCAAATGAGCGAATTGCTCATTAATTCAGGCTCTGCGCAACAGGCGCATGCCTTGCTGTTGAATCAGGGGCGTTTTGAAAACAGCAATCCCGCGTATTACCAGTTACTGGCGCGTTCGGCAGAGCGGCTCAATGATCAACGCGAGGCGCATGAAGCCCTCGCGGAATATCATTACTTGTACGGACGCACGGCCCTGGCCGTAGAACATCTGCAAACGGCGTTGCGGCAAGTCAACACCAGCTTCTATATGAAATCGCGCGTGGAAGCCCGCCTCAAAGTTCTTCAGGACGAACTGCGTTCGACGCTGCAAAACAAGACAGAAGACAACCTCAGCGCCCTGCGGTTCAATTCAGCTCTGGCCCAAAGAGTAAATGCAGCGTCAAATTCAAATTAATTATTAACGCCAAAGTGTCGTTAACGTGAGTAGCAAGTAAAGTTGTAATGAATTTTTTTTCAACTATAGTAATGCCTAGCTCGCTTGCGAGTTATTTCAAAACCATTGCGGTAGACCCGAATCACCGGACCAAAATGGGAGTACCTTCTAATAAAAAATTTAGAGAGGAGGAAGTAAATGCGGAATCCCGTAAGGCAAATTGTGAAAACAACGGGCGCCGTGCTGTTGGTGGGCGGACTCGCAGTTGCTCAAGCCATTGCGGCTGAAGCAACTGTGGCAGACGAAGGCAAGGCGATCGCTGAAAATCGCCTGAAAGGTAATTGCTTCGCATGTCACGACTACCCTGGCGCAGTGCTCCCAGGTAATGTTGGTCCAAAACTGATCAACATGAAGGCGCGTTATCCGGAACGTGAAAAGCTGCGCGCGCAAATTTGGGATGCGTCCAAGAAAAACGCAAATACCATCATGCCGCCCTTTGGCCGTTTTCATGTATTAACGGAAAAAGAGATCGATGCCGTGGTCGAATGGGTCTATACACTTTGATATAGAACGCCATTTTAATAGCTCGTGTAGGAGAAATGACGTGACGAACATGAAACGCAGAACATTTTTAAAAGGTACCGCCACGACCAGCATGA
>CAZHHW010000186.1:0-3544 GCA_964532385.1 uncultured Gammaproteobacteria bacterium
TCGTGCAACGCGTGGTCGGCGGCGCCCAGGAATGGGACAGCCCGGAGTGGCAAAAAATGATCCGCGGTTTGGCGAGTTAACCAGGATGCCTGTCGCGATGAACGATCCATCCGCATCCACCGCCACCTTGCGTGTGCGCCGTGTCGCCATCGACACCTATCATGAAAATGTCGCGTACCTGCACCGCGACTGCGCGCTGTACCGCGCGGAAGGTTTCCAGGCGCTGTCGAAGGTGGCGGTCGGTGCCGATGACAATTTGATCAACGCGGTGTTGAACGTGGTGGACGATCCCGCCATCGTCGCGCCCGATGAGCTGGGTCTGTCGATTCAGGCCTTCGCGCAAATAGGGCTCGCGCCGGGCGCACTGGTGCGCGTCGCGCACGCCGAACCGCCTGCGTCGATGGACGCCGTACGCCGCAAAATCGCCGGCGAACGTCTGACCGAAGACGACTTCCATGCGATTACCACCGATATTGTCAAGAACCGCTATTCAAAAATGGAAATGGCGGCGTTTCTGGTCGCTTCGGGCCAGACCGGACTGGATCGCGAAGAGATTCTGTATTTAACGCGCGCCATGACCGCCTCCGGCGACCAGCTCACCTGGAACGAGGCGCAAGTGGTGGACAAGCATTGCATCGGCGGCATTCCCGGCAATCGCACCTCCATGCTGGTGGTTCCCATCGTCGCGGCGCACGGCATGGCCATGCCCAAAACCTCGAGCCGCGCAATCACTTCGCCTGCGGGCACGGCCGACACCATGGAAGTGCTCGCCCAGGTCAAGCTGACTCCCGCGGCGATGCGCGAAGCGGTGCGTTTGCAACGCGCGTTTCTGGCCTGGGGCGGTACCGCGCGGCTGGCGCCAGTTGACGACATTTTGATTTCGGTCGAGCGGCCGCTGGGCATCGATTCGCAGGGGCAGATGGTCGCGTCAATTCTGTCGAAGAAACTTGCCGCCGGTTCCACGCATCTGCTGATCGATATTCCGGTGGGACCCACCGCCAAAGTGCGTCACATGAGCGAGGCGTTGCAGTTGCGCAAGTTGTTCGAGTTCGCGGGAGACCGTCTTGGCATCCATCTGGAAGTGATCCTCACCGATGGCAGCCAGCCGGTGGGGCGCGGCATCGGTCCGGTGCTGGAAGCGCGCGACGTCATGCAAGTGTTGCGCAACGACGCGAACGCGCCGAACGACCTACGTCAGAAATCATTGCGCCTCGCCGGACGCCTGCTGGAGTTCGATCCCGACGTGCGCGGCGGTTACGGTTATTCCCTCGCGCGCGACATTCTCGATTCCGGCCGCGCGCTGGAAAAAATGCAAGCCATCATCGCGCTGCAAGGCGCGCAGCAGACGCACTACCAACCCGGCGCGCTCACCTTCGAAATCACCGTCGCCGCCAGCGGCGTGGTCACCGCGATCGACAATTACCAGCTCGCGAAAATTGCGCGCCTGGCCGGTGCGCCGATGGACAAAGGCGCGGGTGTTGATTTATTGAAAAAACTGGGCGAGCAAGTCAGCGCCGGTGAAGCGCTGTATCGCGTGCATGCGGAATTTCCCGCCGACTTCCAGTTCGCGCGCAAGCTTGCGCTGCAGGACAGCGGTTACCGCATCGGCCTGCTCGGCGAAGTCATTCACAGTTATCTGGAAATATGAACGCACCACATCTGCTGGCATTTGCCGACAGCGAAGCGCAGGCCGCACGTGTTGCCAAGCTGTTGAATGTGTCATGGTCTTTACTGCAGGTGCACGAATTTCCCGACGGCGAATGCAAAATACGCCTGCCCGCGGCGCTACCGGAAACGGCCATTGTGTTGCGCAGCCTGAACCAACCGAATTCCAAATTAACCGAACTGCTGCTTACCGCCCGCACCGCGCGTGAACTCGGCGTGCGCCATCTGGTGCTGGTCGCGCCCTACATGTGCTACATGCGCCAAGACATCGCCTTCATACCGGGCGAAGCCGTGAGCCAACGCATCGTCGGCACATTCCTCGCCGGATTATTCGACAGCGTCATCACCGTCGATCCACATTTACATCGCGTGCATGAACTGCCCGATGCGATCCCGGCATGCAACGCCATCGCACTTTCCGCCGCACCGTTGATCGGCACTTTCCTGCGCGCGCAACTGAGCGATGCGCTCATCATCGGTCCGGACGAAGAGTCCGCACAATGGGCGCAATCCGTCGCACAACAGGCGGGCTGGAGCGCAAACGTCGCGCGCAAAACCCGCGCCGGTGACCGCAGCGTGACAATTACCTTACCCGAGGAGTCTTACACCGGCCGCAGTGTCGTGCTGGTCGACGACATGATCAGCACCGGCCACACCCTCGCTCAATGCGCGCGCGCCCTGCGCGAACGCGGCGCAGGCGAGATTAACTGCGCCGTGACGCATGCGTTATGCGATGCAGACACGGTGCAATTGCTGCATAACGCCGGCGTGAAAAACCTGTGGTGCAGCGACAGCATCGCGCACGCATGCGGCACGATTGAACTTGCGCCGTTGCTCGCGGAGGCGCTTGGCAATCTTCAATAAATAATTTTTGCCTAATCTACTAGAACAGGCACATGTGTCATTACGTCGACCATGTTTTGCCGGATGGGTGGGGTGAAGCAGTCAGGCTGCCAGTTCCATCAGTGCAGCAGGATGACGTGCCGCTATTCTCAGTAGGGTGGCCGCCGCGCCGGACGGTGCTCTGCGTCCTTGCTCCCACTCCTGCAAGGTGCGCACTGAGACGCCCAGCAATTTTGCGAATTCTGCTTGCGACAGGCCGGTTGCCGCACGTGCCGCGCGTACCGAGACTTCCCGCGCAGGAATGATTTCGTCCTGCTCAACGGTTCCGTCTCGGCGGGTTACGACACGCCGCATCGATCCGTCTTTACGCGCGGTGAATTCAGTCTTGCGTGCCCAGGTACCGCGTTTCATCTTTCTCGCGGCATCTTTCAGCTCCGCGTTCACGTCGCGATGCTTTTCCCACTTAGCCAATGCCTTCGCGCTCAATTTAGCCATTTTGATAAGCTTCCTTCAGCTGTTTGAGAATTGCAGGGTCGATGTTATCGCGCACATTCTTTGCGTACATTGTTACTAAAACCACTTGGCCATGTGCCAAGCGCAGAAAATAAATCACCCGAATGCCGCCACGCTTACCTCGCCCTTCCGCCGACCAGCGCACTTTGCGGCAACCGCCGGAACCTGGAATCACATCGCCCGCATCGGGAAATTCAGCCAGATATTCCTGTAATTTCCCGAACTCTTCATCGTCTAGGTATTTGTCGCGCACGGCGGCAAAGGGCGCAAGTTCAACGAAGGTGAGCATGAGCCTAATATACGTGATTGACGTATATTAGGCAAGCGTGGTCCGATTCGATAAGTGTCTACTTGCTTGAATTAAGTGTTGTACGGGACGGCACATCCGCCCGCAGTCTATACTCAACCGCACCTGCCTTACTGAATCCATCATGATGCAATTACACTTTCACGGCGCGGCGCAAGAAGTTACCGGTTCTTGTCATTTAGTGCGTGTAGGCGGCCGCGTGGTATTAATTGACTG
>CAZHHW010000187.1:0-3542 GCA_964532385.1 uncultured Gammaproteobacteria bacterium
ATCATCGGCTTGTCATAGATAGGCAGCAACTGTTTGGAAACGACTTGCGTCACCGGATACAGCCGTGTGCCCGACCCACCTGCCAGGATAATTCCCTTCATCGCTCGACTCCTGTCACACCCAATCTCTCGCGCTGATACGAGCCATCCTGCACATGCTTGCACCAGTCGCGATTTTCGAGATACCACTGCACCGTCTTGCGTAACCCCGATGCGAATGTCTCTTGCGGCGTCCAATCCAACTCGCGTTGAATTTTTGTAGCATCAATTGCATAACGTTGATCGTGGCCGGGGCGGTCTTGCACGAAGTTAATCAGCTTGCGGTGCGGTGCGAATTTCGACTTCGGCAGCAACTCATCCAGCAACCCGCAAATGGCGTGCACCACATCCAGATTTTTTTGTTCGTTGTGGCCGCCGATGTTGTACACCTCGCCGACGCGGCCTTTTTCAAGCACCAGACACAAGGCACGCGCATGATCTTCGACATACAACCAGTCGCGCACATTTTCGCCTTTGCCGTACACCGGCAGCGGTTTGCCTTCGAGTGCGTTGAGAATCACAAGCGGAATCAATTTCTCGGGAAACTGATAAGGTCCGTAATTATTCGAGCAGTTGGTGGTCACCACCGGCAGACCATAGGTGTGGTGCCACGCGCGCACCAGATGATCCGACGACGCCTTGCTGGCCGAATACGGCGAGTTCGGTTCATAGGCATGGTCTTCGCTAAACAAACCAGTCGCACCGAGGCTGCCATACACCTCGTCGGTGGAAATATGATGGAAGCGAAATGCGCTCTTCGCCGCACCCTGCAACTCGCTCCAATACGCGCGCGCGGCCTGCAACAACGTGTACGTACCGACAATATTGGTTTCGATGAAGGCCGCCGGCCCATCGATCGAGCGATCCACATGCGACTCGGCGGCCAAGTGCATCACCGCCGTTGGGCGATGCGTGCGGAACACGCGCTCGACTTCCGGCGCGTCGCAAATATCCACGCGTTCGAAGCGGTAGCGCGGATGCGCGGTTACACCGGCAAGCGATTCCAGATTTCCGGCATAGGTCAGCTTGTCGACATTAATAACGGTCGCGTCGGTGTGCTGAATTAAATGGCGAATCACCGCCGAACCAATGAATCCGGCTCCGCCTGTTACCACAATATTCACTGGCTGATCCCCACGTCACATCCAGAAAAAATTACACAAAATTATGGCCCGAAGTCAGGCGCCGAAGTATAGACAATCCATGGCAATGCGGGCAAACGAATAACGCAGGGGATTCACGACGCAGAAGTTGGTAGCGGGGGCAGGATTCGAACCTACGACCTTCGGGTTATGAGCCCGACGAGCTGCCAGACTGCTCCACCCCGCACCGGAGAAGGGCAGTATTCTCGTTGAATCTCCCTGACATTGCAATAAGCTTCTCGCGCCCTGGGTTAACGATCGAGATGACTCACCGCGAGCGAGTATGGTCCGCCGCCTGAAACGAACGGCGAACCGGTGACCGGTTTCAATGCGCCGGTGGCTGCGTCGATCTGGTAAGCACCGATGTTATTGGCGCCATTATTCGCCACATAGGCGTAATGACGCGACGGATCGATCACCACGGCATACGGATACCAATCGGTTTTGTACGGCGAACCCTGGATTTCCGCGAGCGCGCCCGATGCTTGATCGATCTGAAATACGCTGATGTCATGACCCGCCCAATTTGCCACGTACAAAAATTCGCCGTCCGGATCGGTGGTCACCGAATAGGGTTTTGCACCCACGACAAAAGGCGATCCTTTAATTTCCTTCAGATCGCCGCTGATGGCGTCGATGGCGAATGCGGACACCGTGGTGGAACCATAATTTGACACATATAAGAAACGGTTATTCGGCGTCACCTTGGTATAAATCGGATGCTCGTCGGTTTTTGCGATGAGCCCCGCCGGGGTGAGCGCGCCGCTTTTAGAATCGATGCGATAAGCGCCCACCGTGTCCGCGTTGAAACTCGAAACGAAAGCGAATTTACCGTTGGGCGAAGTATTGACGGAAATAGGATGCTCGCCGGTCGGTGTCACGCCGCCGGCTTTTTTCAGGGCGCCGGTCTTGGCATTAATGGCGAATACGAGCGCCACGTTGGCATCTTCGTCCGCCACATAGAGAAATTTTCCGTCCGGCGTCACGCTCACGGCATCGGGATATTTACCGGCCGCAAACGGCGAACCGGCGATTGGAACAAGCGCGCCGGTCTGCGCATTCACATGAAACCCGCTCACCGTGTCGGAGCCTTGGTTGGCCACGTACACGAAGCGTCCATTCGGAGAAACACTCACCGACACGGGGTAAGCGCCCGTCTTATAGGGCGAACCGGGAACCGGCAGCAAGGCACCGCTGGCCGCATCGATTTTATAAGCCGACAAATTACCATCCACCTGATTCGCCGAATAAATGTATTCGGTTGTGGCGGCGGGTGCCGCCGCCTGTGCGAAAGTCCCGACCACCGCCATCCAGGGAAACACCACCAAAGCAATAACCAGACCCCGCTTCTGACACCGACTCATTACTCCCTCCTGCTGCGTTTGTGATTTTTTTAGATGGCGCATGTTCGCGCGATAAACCTCGCGAAGCATACTGCGCGGTATAAAACCCGGCCAGTATTTAATCGGTAATTTCCGGGATGCAGCATTCTCGCAGCAAAGGAGTAGGTACCTCCGTTAGCCCGTGGACTAAACCGCGAGGTAGCTGGAAATTTTCGCCGCATCGACATCGGCGCGGTTTTCTTCATGAATCAGCGCGCCCTTCTCGATCACCAGAATGCGGTCCGCAACCTCGAGCGCAAAACTCAATACCTGCTCCGATACCACGATGGTGATGTCGCGCATCTTTTTAATCTCGTTGAGTACTTTCGCAATGTCTTTAATGATGGAGGGCTGAATACCTTCGGTGGGTTCGTCGAGCAACAGCACTTTGGGCTCCGACACCAGTGCACGCGCAATCGCCAGCTGCTGTTGCTGGCCCCCGGATAAATTTCCACCCTTGCGCCGGCGCATATCAAACAGCACGGGAAACAGCGCGTAAATATCTTTGGGGATAGTTTTGTCTTTGCGTGTTTCCAGACCCGTGGCGATATTTTCCTCGACCGTCAGGTTGGGGAAAATCATGCGCCCCTGAGGCACGTACGCGAGACCTTCCGCGACCCGTTGGTAACTGGGCTTGCCGCTCACCTCGCTGTCGCCGACTTCGACACGCCCGGCGCGTGCAGCCATCACGCCGATCAAGGATTTGAACAGCGTGGATTTGCCCATGCCGTTGCGCCCCATGATCGCGAGCGTTTCTTTGTGTTTCGCCTTGAAGCTGATGCCGTGAATGACTTCACTTTGACCGTAGGCGACGGTGAGGTTGGATACATTTAGCATTTGACACCTCCACTTAAATTAAGAATACGCGTTGTAGTCTTCCCCTCCTCATTTTCGAGGAGGGGTGGCACCGCAGGTGACGGGGTGGTCGCGGTAGGCGCAAAAGAAATCTAACCGCAACCACCCCGTCCGCTTCGCGTCCA
>CAZHHW010000188.1:0-3511 GCA_964532385.1 uncultured Gammaproteobacteria bacterium
TTAACTTCAACAACCGGCCCCTAAAAATCATGTCCACCCGCTCCCGCCTCCCCATCCACATCTCGCGCGCCATCACATTTGGTCTGGCCATCGGGCTGCTGGGCATGCTCGCGGCGTTGTTTCCGCCGTTGCAGGAGATTTCCGAAAACGCGGATCTGTCCTGGCTGTTCAATACCCGCGGCACGCGCACCCCGCCGGCCGAAGTGGTGGTCGTCAGCATCGACAAAGAATCCGCGCGCGAATTGAATTTGCCGAACGAGCCGCACAAGTGGCCGCGCAGTTTGCATGCGCAACTGGTGGATCGGCTATACGCCGCCGGGGCGCGTGTGATCGGTTTCGATATGATGTTCAAGGAAGTGCAACGACCTGACACCGACGCCGCCTTTGAGCAGGCCATCCAGCGGGCGGGCAACGTGGTGCTGTTCCAGTACCTGGAAATTCAGACATTGCGGGATAACAACCGCCTGGCGATTGAACGGGTAATCCCGCCGCTGCAACGATTCGCCGACGCCGCCTATGCCACGGCGATTTTCCCGTTGCCGAAATTTCCCAAACGCGTGAATCAATTCTGGACTTTCAAGACCGGCGCGGGCGACTTGCCGACTTTACCGGTGGTGATGCTGCAAAGTTATTTGCGCGAAGCGCCTGCTGCGGTGAAGAGCCGCTTGCAGGAGATCAACAGCGGTCCGCATCATCTGTACCTCAACTACTACGGGCCCGCGCGCAGCATCACCACTGTGCCATATCACCGCGCCTTGAGCGGCGATGCGGCGGTATTTAAAGACAAGGCCGTGTTCATCGGCTTGTCCGAGCCGCTGCAAACCGATCAGATGGACACGTTCAACACCGTATTTTCGCAAGCCGACGGCGTGGATTTGAGTGGTGTGGAAATCGGCGCGACTGCGTTTGGCAATATGCTTGACGCAAGCTGGGTGCGGCCTATGCCGCTGGCAGCAAGTTTCTTTCTGATGTTGTTGTGGGGTCTGCTGCTCACGTTGTGTTGCCGGAGTTTGCCGACCAGTGTGGCATGGGCGGGCGGGCTGCTGGCTTGCGCGATTTATTTTGGCGCCAGTTATGTACTGTTTGCCGGTGCAAATCTGTGGGTGCCGTTGTTCATTCCGCTGCTGGTGCAAGCACCCTTCGCGGTGTTCGGCGTGACCTTGTGGCGTTATTGGGATGAGAACCGCGAGAAACGCAAAGTGCGCGATGCGCTCGGACATTATTTGCCGTCCGGCGTGGTGGATGAGATTGCCGACGACATCGCCCGCCAGCGTGAAACGCAGCACCTGGTGTACGGCATCTGTCTGTCGACCGACGCGGAACATTACACCGCGCTGTCGGAACGCATGAGCCCGCAAGTGCTGGGTAAATACATGAACCAATATTACGCGGCGATATTCGCGCCGGTGCGCCGCCACCGCGGCTTTGTGTCCGACGTGGTGGGGGATTCGATGATGGCCATTTGGCCGTCGCTGAATGCGACGGACGCGCAAAAGCGCAAGGCGGCATGCCAGGCGGCGCTTGAAATCATGCAGGCGGTGGATGAATTCAATCGCACCGCACCCATCCCATTGCCCACGCGCATTGGCGTGCACAGCGGCGAAATATTATTGGGTAATGTCGGCGCGCTCGACCACTACGAATACCGCGCGGTCGGCGATGTGGTCAACACCTCGTCGCGTTTGCAAGGCTTGAATAAAATACTGGGCACCCGCGTGCTGGTTTCTTATGACATGTTGGAGCAAATCGACGGATTGCTGATGCGCGAACTGGGTGACTTCATGCTGGCGGGAAAATCCAATGCGGTGCGCGTGTGCGAACTGATCAGCCTGCTGCCTGTAAATGGCGATCCAGCCGTGTTGGAACGGTGCACACATTTTTCGAGTGCACATCAACGCTTCACCGCACGCGATTTTGCCGAAGCGGAACGGCAATTCAGCGCGCTTATGGAAAAATTTCCCGACGATGGCCCGGCGAAATTTTTCGCCGCCTGCTGCCGCGAGCACCAATTGCGTGCACCGCCTGAAACCTGGAAGGGCGTGGTGAGTGTGAATATAAAATAGCGACGGGATGTGCATATTCACTCCCCGCCATAGTTGTGACCCCACACCGATTTGATTACCATAACGGCGCCCACTGCTGGTACCTCCGTACGGCAGTCTCACGGAAAGAAAAAAATTATGACCGCGCCACAACGCATTGCACTTGCGGTGCTTCCGTTTCTTTTCATTTACTGCACGCTTGCGCGCGCCGAGTCACGCTGCGCCGAAACGGTGGCGATCTTGGTATCTGCGCAAGGAAATGTCGACATCCGCGGTAGAGATGCGCAGGAGTGGGTGCCGGTAAAAACCGATGCGGAAATCTGCGCGGGCGACAGTGTCACCGTGCGCCGCTATAGCCGCGCGGTGTTACGCCTGGAAGCGGAGCAGACCAACGTGCAGCTCGGCGAAGACACCACGCTGACCTTGCCCGGCAGCAAAGACCAGGAATTCTCCGTCGTCGAATTACTCAAGGGCGTCACGCATTTCATCAGCCGCGTGCCGCACGCGCTCAAAATCAAAACTCCGTTCGTCAATGCCGCGGTCGAAGGCACCGAGTTTGTTGTCAAGGTCGGCGACGATCAAGCTCTGGTGTCGGTGTCGGAAGGGCATGTCAACACCGATAATGCCGATGGAAAATTGCTGTTGCAAAGCGGCCAAAACGCATTGACAACACGTGGCGCCGCGCCCAGCCCTTATGTGATTGCGAACCCGATGGAGACCGTGCAGTGGGCCTTGTACTACCCGCATGTGTTCGAATTCGAAACCCAGGACATCACCAATTTCGGTTTGGAAGGCTGGCGTGCCGTGGTGGCCGACTCGGTGCGCGCGCTGCGCGCGAATGATTTGCGCACCGCGCTTACGTTGCTGGAACAAGCGGGCGAGGACGGCAACGCCAGCAAACACTATTTGCTGTATCGCGCGCATTTGCTGCTGATGGTCGGGCGCGTGGCCGAAGCGCAAACCGACATCGATCAGGTGCTGGACGCCGATGCCGGCAGCAGCGTCGCATGGGTTATGCGCTCGGTGATCGCCGTCACGCAAGGGCACCTGCAATTGGCGCTGGATGCCGCGCAAAAAGCAGTGAAGACCGATGCGAATTCAGCGGCGGCCTACCTCGCCATGTCGTATGCCTATCAAGCCGCCTTCGATCTGGACAGCGCGCTGGATGCGGCCCTCATGGCCGCGAAAAAGAATGAAGACAGCGCCTTGGCCTGGGCGCGCGTGGCCGAATTGCAACTCATGCACGGGCGTCTCGACAAAGCCCTGTCCGCCGCGCAACTGGCTGAACGCATCAACCCCAATTCAGCGCAAGCCAAAACCGTGCTGGGTTTCGCGTATCTGATGGAATTACAAATCAAACCCGCCGCCACCGCGTTTAATGCCGCCGTGCATCTTGATCCCGCCGCGCCTTTGCCGCGCCTGGGTTTGGGGTTGGTAAAAATCCGCCAGGGTGATTTAGACGGGGGCCG
>CAZHHW010000189.1:0-3505 GCA_964532385.1 uncultured Gammaproteobacteria bacterium
GGGGGGGGTGGCGGGGGCGGTGGGGGTGGTGGTGGTGGCGGCGGCGGCGGCTAAATACCGCAACCCGAGTCATTCCAAGCCAAAACAATCACTGCTGTTTTGCTAGGGCTGCTCAAACTACCTCGCGGATATACATACACACCACAAGGTAGCAGAAAATAAAAAGGGACCGGCATAATACCGGTCCCTTTTTATTTTGCGGGCTCAATATTTGGTCTGCCACGTCCGGTTTGCCACTCAACCGCGCCTTTGTAATCGGGGTGAATCTCCAATAATCGCTCATGCTTATCAATAGTAAGCGTGCCATCCCCGTTAAAGTAGGCGACACGATCAGCGGATTTGAGTGATGAATACCGATGCGCAATCAATATCGTGGTCCGGCCATTACGCAGTATGTTCATCGCCGCACTGATGGCTTGCTCACTTTGACTATCCAGTGCCGAGGTTGCTTCGTCCATAATCAAAATAGGCGCGTCGCGTAAAAAAGACTGAGCGATTGCAATGCGTTGCTTTTGTCCAGTGGACAGGCTCGTTCCTCCTGCGCCGATCCGGGTATCCAGTTTCTGCGGCAATTGTTCGATAAAATCCCACGCGCGACTCGCATTGCACGCTGCAATCAATTCAGCTTCAGTCGCTTCCGGCGCATACATCAGTAAATTTTCACGCAACGTACCACTCACCACGTAGGGTTCTTGCCAGACGATCGCGATATTGCGCCGTAAATCCTCAAGCTTAAAACTGCGCACATCAATATCATCGATTAAAATCCGTCCACCGGTAACATCGTAAAAACGCAATAGCAGTAACGCCAACGTTGACTTACCGCAACCGCTCGGTCCGACCAAAGCGATTGTTTCACCTGCCAAGACATGCAAGTTGATCTGGTCATACAACCTTGCACTGTCTGGATAGTTAAATGTCACGCTGTCGAATGTGATATTGCCATGCACTTTTCGCACATCGAGAGCATTGCGAGATTGAGCGACCAGGGGTATGGCATGCAAGATTTCCAGCACACGCTTGGCCGCGCCGAAATTCCCCATGGCTTGAAACACAATATCCGCGAGACCGCGTGCCGGTACCGTGAGGTAGCCCAGGAACAACAAGAAGCTCACCAAGTGGCCGGCGCCAAAACGCCCCGCGCGAATACCATCCAGGCCTAAAAAAACAATTGCAAGTCCAGCCGCATAAATCAGAAATGTAAATCCAACCATGAAACCAATATCAACAACACGCTCTTTCATCGCCCAGTGCCGCGCGGTTTCAAAAACCACATGGTGCAGACGCGTGATAAATCCTTCGGCATTGGCACTGCTGATGCCACGCAAATTACTCAGCGCTTCTTCTTCGAAGGCGATTAAATCGCCGCGTTTTACGACGAATTGCTCTGCGGCATGGCGTTTTCGACTTCCCAGCACCCGCTGGTAAATAACAAACAAGGGCGTCACTGCAAGTGCCACTAAAGCCAGCGAGGTATCAATCCAAAACAACATCGAGATGTAAACCGTCGCCGTTAAAATATGCGACAAGATGTAAAGCGGCGCATCAACGATGGTGCTTTTAATGCTGTCGACATCATTACCCAAACGCGCCAGCAGATCTCCTTTCGACCAACGGTTCGCCGCCGGAAACGACACCTGCACCAGACTGGCGAGCAATGCTTCGCGGATTCTGCCGATGGCCCGCAATCCTAGCCATTGCGTCAGCCACGAGCCGATCAATTGCATGATCTGGTTAATCACGATCACCACGGCAAACCAGAACAACACCTGCATGACTTGATCAAATTGACCTTTCTGCACCAGATCGAAGGGCATGCCGATCAGCCAGATCATCAAAGTGTTGGTGATAATTGCAATTACAATCGTAATGGCATCGGCCAACACCCCATGAATATCGGGCGCAACAAAAGGTACGAAGCGGCGATAGGTATTCCAAATCTCTCGAAGCGTGTTGGGAGAAATTAGAATGGGTGTTGAAGTATTAATGTGGCGGCCTCAAGCTGCGGGTATCCGGAACTATAACGAATTCTAAAATGAGCGCTCGCCGTTTCGCACCTCTGTAATGCACAAGGATGTGCGAATGCCGCGTAAGGCCATGGATGGCCGTAGCGGCCGCTCTCACGGCATACACCCCATCCTTGGAGATAAAAAAAAGCCCCACCGAACTCAGGTGGGGCTTGATCACTTAACGTGATGCGTCGTAACGACTACATCATGTCCATACCGCCCATACCACCCATGCCGCCGCCACCGCCACCACCTGCGGAAGATTTCTCATCTTTCGGCGTTTCAGCAATCATAGCTTCGGTGGTGAGCATCAGGCCAGCCACCGAACCGGCGTTCTGCAACGCTGTGCGCGCCACTTTGGTCGGATCCAGGATGCCCATCGCGATCATATCGCCGAACTCGCCGGTCGCAGCGTTGTAACCGAAGTTACCTTTACCTTCTTTGATTTTGTTGACGATCACCGAGGGCTCATCACCGGCATTGGCCACGATTTGACGCAGCGGCTCTTCCATCGCACGACGTGCGATATTAATGCCGACATCTTGATCATGGTTCGCACCGGTCAGCTTGATAATGGCCATTTGTGCACGCACCAAGGCGACGCCGCCGCCGGGGACCACACCTTCTTCAACCGCGGCGCGGGTGGCATGCAGCGCATCTTCGACGCGGGCTTTCTTTTCTTTCATTTCGACTTCGGTTGCTGCACCCACTTTGATGACGGCCACGCCGCCCGCCAGTTTGGCTACGCGCTCTTGCAGTTTTTCCTTATCGTAGTCGGAGGTTGCTTCTTCGATCTGCGCACGCACTTGCTTCACGCGCGATTCGATATCGCCAGCCTTGCCCGCGCCGTCGATCAGGGTGGTATTTTCCTTGGTGACGACAACTTTCTTCGCGCTGCCCAAATCGGCCAGGGTCGCTTTTTCGAGGCTCAAACCGACTTCTTCGGCGATCACCTGGCCACCGGTCAGAATGGCAATGTCTTGCAACATGGCTTTACGGCGATCACCAAAACCTGGCGCCTTCACCGCCGCGACTTTAACGATGCCGCGAATGGTGTTGACGACCAGAGTCGCGAGAGCTTCCCCTTCCACATCTTCGGCGATAATCAACAGCGGCTTGCCGGACTTGGCGACCGCTTCCAGCACCGGCAGCATTTCACGGATGTTGGAAATCTTTTTCTCGCATAGCAAGATGTACGGATGTTCCAGTTCGGCGCTCATGTTCTGCTGGTTGTTGATGAAATACGGCGACAGGTAGCCACGGTCGAACTGCATACCTTCGACCACGTCCAGCTCATTGGCAAGACCTGAACCTTCTTCCACGGTAATCACGCCTTCTTTACCGACCTTGGTCATTGCGCTGGCAATGATCTGGCCGATTTCGTCGTCGGAGTTCGCGGAGATGGTACCGACCTGGGCAATCGCCTTGTCGTCGGTGCAGGGTTTGGATTGCTTCTTCAGCTCTTCCACGGCGGCAATCACGGCCTTGTCGATGCC
>CAZHHW010000190.1:0-3480 GCA_964532385.1 uncultured Gammaproteobacteria bacterium
ATCTGTCGGGACGCGGCGATAAAGACATCCACACGGTCGCAGGGTTGGAAGGAATCAAGGTATGAACCGCATCGACGCGTGTTTTAAACGCCTGCGCGAGCAAAAACGTAAAGCTCTGGTACCGTACTTCACCGCCGGTGATCCGCATCCCGACAGCACGGTGCCGATGATGCACGCGATGGTGGAAGCGGGTTCCGACATTATCGAATTGGGCGTGCCGTTTTCCGATCCGATGGCCGACGGCCCGGTGATTCAACGCGCGAGCGAGCGGGCATTGTTACATCACGTGAGCTTAAAGCGCGTATTTGAATTCGTGCGTGCCTTCCGCGCCACCAACAGCACCACGCCGGTAATTTTGATGGGCTATTTGAACCCGGTGGAAGTGATGGGCTACGCGAGCTTCGCCGAGCAAGCCGCCGCCGCGGGTGTCGACGGCGTACTCACGGTTGATCTGCCGCCCGAAGAAGCCACCGAGTTCGTGGCCGCGCTGGATCGCCACCAGATCGCGCCGATTTTTTTGATCGCTCCGACCACGCCGCCTGCGCGGATTAAAATCATTTGCAGCTTTGCGCGCGGTTTTGTTTACTATGTATCCCTCAAAGGTGTAACCGGCGCCGCGAATCTTGACATTATCGCGGTGACGGAAAAGCTCAAACAGATTCGCGCCGCGACCCACTTACCCGTCGGCGTGGGCTTTGGCATTCGCGATGCGCCGTCGGCGGCGAGCGTCGCGGCGGTCGCCGACGCCGTGGTGGTCGGTAGCGCGGTGGTGAAACAGATTGAAGAACACGGTGCGGCAGGCGCAGTGAACGCGGTTGTGAAACTATTGCGGGAAATGCGCGCTGCGATGGATAAGATCGTTCAAGCTTAAGGGCTGTTGTGGAGCGCGGGCTTCCAGCCCGCTTTTGCGGCCAGGAGGGCCGCGCTTCAATAACGCGCGGCGACGGATAAAACCGCTCAAATTTAAGGCTGATTAAATTCCATGTCTTATATTGAAGACTCACTTTCCAGCGGCGAAAAGATCGAAGCGTTGTTCAAGCTGCACTGGTTCGCGCGCGTGCCGATGGCGCTGTGGATTATCCTCGGCATTCCCACGCTGGGACTCACTCTGTTCATTGCGCTGTATGAATTTCTCAAATTGAAGTACACCGAGCAGGGCGTGACCAATAAACGGGTTATTTTCAAGACCGGCATCCTCAGCCGCGCGACCAGCGAGATGACGCTCAAATCCATCGAAACCGTCGAAATTAATCAGGGGATTTTTGGTCGGCTTTTCAACTTCGGCGACATCAAAGTCACCGGCCGCGGTTTGAGCGATGTGCTGTTCAAAGGTCTGGCCGATCCTATGTCGGCCAAGCGCCAAATCGAGAGCGTAAGCAATCCGCTGATGTAGATTTCGTCACCCGCAGAAATTTTCTTATCCATCCATCAATTAAGGCGCTCAGCCATCATTGATAATTGTGGTAGTGTTCCGGCGTTTTTATCCATGCTAACGTTAGTTTAATCTTGACTCGGGTTTTGGTCAGGACTTACGTACGGAAGCGGGTGCTTACGCGGCAGTGATCGCCGCATTAAATAACATGGACGATATGAGGTAAGCATGAACAGGATCTATATCCTCGGCATAATTTTACTATCCGCAGTTTATTCCAATACCGCAGTTGCACTGGGCAATATCAAGATCGACGGATTTTTGTCCTATGTAATGACGCGCGGCTTCAATGCTGCGAACACCACTTACGACAACGGCGTCGCCACCAAAGATCTGGGTGTTGACACTCTCGGGAATCGCCTGGGCCTCCAGTTCGCCGCGCAAATTGATTCCGATACCGATGTCACCGCGCAGATTGTTGCGCGCGGTGGCCAACCCAATTACCAGGTCAATACCGACTGGGCGTATATCAACTATAAACCCGGGGCCAACTGGAAAATTTACTTCGGTAAATACAAGATCTCGCAATTTCTGGTTTCGGATTACTCCAACGTCGGCTATGCCTACCCGTGGGTGCGGCCGCCGCGCGATGTCTACAGCACCAATCCGCTCATCTCCTTGTCCGGTGTCGATGTGTTTTACAAAAAACCATTGGGCGCGACCAATTTCCTGGCGCAAGCGTTTTATGGTAACGGTACGCATCAAACATTTGTTCCGGTGCCACTGCTTGACTCGATGGGCGACATCGGCAGGTCCTGGAAAGGCGTAATCGTTCCTTTTTCCACGCACGGCGCCCAAGGGTTCAATATTGGGCTTGCCTCCGATGTTTACACTTTACGCGTCGGTTATTTCTCGACTCATGTGGACATGAAAGCGGATCTTAATAGGCCGGGATCACCTTATAACCCCGCTTTTAAAATGAATCTGGAGGATGTTTGGGGCAGTTTCGGCGGAGTTGGATTTACCATGGATCTGAATAATTTCGTCACGTATTTCGAATTTATTTCACGCGATACCGCACCCGAGCTGGCGCTTGCTTTCCCCGATCAGTATGCCGGTTATGTAACGTTCGGGTACCGGCTCGGTAAATTCCTGCCTTATGTCACTTACTCAAGACTCGATGCCGGTGTGGATAAGTCACCCTTGGCACTTAAAGAGCAATCGGCGGCACTCGGTCTGCGTTGCGAAACCTCCAATGCGTCCGCGATCAAGTTTGAAGTTATGCAGGTGGTGCCGGAGCAAGGCAACTATGGACTGTTTTTTGATCAGGTCGAAGATGGGATTGTGGCCAGTGCAACCTACGATGTGATTTTTTAATACGCTAGCGCGCCACGCTTAATTTTTAATGGTCCAATAAGTAGCGTGTTGTGTAATATCGATACGGCCCATGGAGGGAGGGGTAACATGCCGGTGCTGAGAACGATCAGCCTGCGGTTTTTGATTGTTTTCGTCCTGTCTTACGATGTGTCAGCCGATGACATTTTAACGCAGCTGTTTAATACCGAAGCCAAGCTTGCCGAAGAAGGCAATCCCGCGGCTATGTACATTGTCGGCACCATGTACGAAGAAGGTACCGGTATCGAGCAGAATAATGACTTGGCTTTGGCCTGGTATCGAAAAGCGGCGGCTTTGGGTAACCGCGAGGCCGAAGCAAAATTACTCAGCGTGAGTATTAAACGCGCGCCCCCGGCCAAGAGCGACACCAATACAAAAGGCAGCCTGTACGAGCGCGCCCGCGCCAACGAGCTGGAATTAAAACAGACACGCGAACGGCAGACGGTTGAAAAAAACCGTCAGGAAGCCGAGCAACTGAAAGCCGGGACGGGACGCCTTCAGGAAGAACAGCGCGCGCGCGATCACGCTGACTCTGAAAAGACGAAGGAAGTTACCGATAAATCCGTGCAGGCTGAAAAAACCGCGCTGCGTGAAGAACAATTAAAACGTGAGAAGGCGGAAGCTGACAAAGCGCTCGCTGAAGCAGAAAAAGCGCGCCTCGAAGCGGAAAATGCGCGTCTGCTGAGGGAGAGGCAGCCGCATGAGCGGGTGCC
>CAZHHW010000191.1:0-3436 GCA_964532385.1 uncultured Gammaproteobacteria bacterium
GCTCATGATCATGCTGATGCGCGTGACCATGCCCATGTGCCTCACCCGCATACGCACCCGCCTCGGGTTCGAACGGCGCGCGTTCAAATGTCACAACCAGGCCCATATGAGCCAGCATGTCGTCGAGCACGTGGTCGTGCAGGTAGCGTAGCCAGCCGTCACCGATTTGCAAAGGCACGTGGCGATTGCCCAAGTGATAACAAGCGCGCGCCAGCAGCAACGCGTCGCTGGCGCGCGCGGTGGACACATCTTCGGGCGCGGCGCGTACTTCGATAATCTCGCCATTGTCCGCGCGCAGCAGGTCGCCGTGGCGCAGCAGCGTGCCGCGTTCCAGAAATAGTCCAGCTTCGGCACCATTATCGAGGGTCGCGCGCAGGCGGCTTTTCTGTCGCAGCTCGAAGGGCAGGGTGAGGGTGGCGGTGGCGCGTGCCGGCGCAGTTAGTTTTTCAGTGATCTGGAGCATGCGTGTTCTCGTTGAATATAAATTCATCTCTTTCCGGAGCGCGGCCGTCCCGGCCGCAGGTTGCGGGCGGGACGCCCGCGCTCCTTCCCACGCCCTGCCTCTTGCTCATGAGCCAGTTTTTTCAACGCCAGGTTTAGGC
Source organism: uncultured Gammaproteobacteria bacterium (assembly GCA_964532385.1). Lineage (GTDB taxonomy): Bacteria > Pseudomonadota > Gammaproteobacteria > SG8-11 > SG8-11 > UBA6921. The sequence goes on from CAZHHW010000191.1 coordinate 603, forward strand.
GAGGGTTCATGGGCAGTGGTAACACTTAAAACAGAAAATACCGCTGCGCCAGCGGTAATACCTTGGCCGGTTCGCAAATCAACAGTTCGCCGTCCGCGCGCACTTCATAAGTCTGCGGGTCCACGTCCATGTGCGGCATGTACGCGTTGTGCACCATGTCCTTTTTGCCGATGCTGCGCGTGTTGCGCACCGCAACTAGCGTCTTGCGCAAGTTGTAGCGTTCTTTGATGCCGTTCTGCAATCCGGCCTGCGATACGAAGCTCACGCTGGTCGCCGCGCGTGCACCGCCCAGCGCGCCGAACATCGGGCGGTAATGCACCGGCTGTGGCGTCGGAATGGATGCGTTCGCGTCGCCCATCGGCGCCGCGACGATCATGCCGCCTTTGATGATCAACGCCGGTTTGGCGCCGAAGAACGCCGGCTTCCACAATACGATGTCGGCGAGCTTGTCGACTTCGAGCGAGCCGACTTCGTGCGCGATGCCCTGCGCGACGGCGGGATTGATGGTGTATTTCGCCACATAGCGCTTCACACGAAAATTGTCATGACGTGCGTTGTCTTGCGGCAATGCGCCGCGCTGGGTTTTCATTTTGTGTGCGGTTTGCCAGGTGCGCGTGATCACTTCGCCGACGCGGCCCATCGCCTGCGAGTCGGACGAGATCATGCTGAATGCGCCCAAGTCGTGCAGGATGTCTTCCGCCGCGATGGTCTCGCGCCGGATGCGCGATTCGGCGAACGCCACGTCTTCGGCGATGCTCGCGTCCAGGTGGTGACACACCATCAGCATGTCGAGGTGTTCGTCGACGGTGTTGACGGTGTACGGCCGCGTCGGATTGGTGGAGGAGGGCAGCACGAAACTTTCGCCGCACACCTTGATGATGTCGGGCGCATGTCCACCTCCGGCCCCTTCGGTGTGGTAGGTGTGAATGGTGCGGCTTTTGAACGCGGCGACGGTGTCTTCGACGAAGCCGGATTCGTTCAAGGTGTCGGTGTGAATCGCGACTTGCACATCGTAGCGGTCCGCGACATTTAAGCAGTTGTCGATCGCCGCCGGGGTGGTGCCCCAGTCCTCGTGCAATTTCAGGCCGATCACGCCCGCAACGATCTGTTCTTCCAGCGCCTGCGGCAAGCTCGCGTTGCCCTTGCCCAGAAAGCCGAAATTGATCGGCAGTTCTTCGACCGCTTGGTACATGCGTTCGATATACCATGGCCCCGGCGTGCAGGTGGTCGCGTTGGTGCCGGTGGCCGGACCCGTGCCGCCGCCGATCATGGTGGTGACGCCGGACATCAGCGCCTCGTCGACTTGTTGCGGGCAGATGAAATGGATGTGCGCGTCGATGGCCCCGGCGGTCGCGATTAAACCTTCACCGGCAATCACTTCGGTGCCCGGGCCGATAATAATTGTCACGCCCGGCTGCACGTCGGGATTACCGGCCTTGCCGATGGCCGCGATGCGTCCGCCCTTGATGCCGATGTCGGCCTTGACGATGCCCCAGTGATCCACGATCAGCGCGTTGGTGATCACGGTATCGACAATTTCTTTCGAGATGCGCTGGCTTTGCCCCATGCCGTCGCGAATGACTTTGCCGCCGCCGAACTTCACTTCTTCACCGTAGATCGTGAAATCTTTTTCGACTTCGATGAACAGCTCGGTGTCGGCCAGCCGCACGCGGTCACCGGTGGTCGGGCCGAACATGTCGGCGTACGCGCGGCGGGAGATTTTGGTCATTAGTTCATTCCTCAATTGTAGAGGCGCACCCACGTGTGCGCCTTGGCTGGCTCGCCCACCAAGGCCGACACATGGGTCGGCCCCTACAGGTTCCCCTGAATTTTCCCCTGAAACCCATACACCACTTTCGCCCCGGCATATTCCACCAACTCCACATCGCGCGTTTGCCCCGGTTCAAAACGCACCGCCGTGCCGGCGGCGATGTTCAGCCGATAACCGCGCGCCTTGTCACGCTCGAACACCAGCGCGTTATTGGTTTCATAAAAATGATAATGCGAACCGACTTGAATCGGCCGGTCGCCGTGGTTGGCCACGGTCAGCGCGACCGTGTTGCGACCAACGTTGAGTTCGATGTCGCCGTCTGGGGTGATGATTTCGCCCGGAATCATGTTCATGCCTCAATGTTGAATGCTTTACTGGGAGCGCGGGCTTCCAGCCCGCCTAATATAAAAATGCGGCCAAGATGGCCGCGCTCCTACAAAAATTTCAGTCACACGATCGGGTTATGCACCGTCACCAACTTGGTGCCGTCGGGAAACGTAGCTTCCACCTGCACATCCGGAATTAATTCCGCGATGCCGTCCATCACGTCGGCGCGCGACAGCAATGTGGCGCCATAGCTCATCAATTCCGCGACGCTGCGACCATCACGCGCGCCTTCCAGAATTGCCGCGCTGATGTAGGCGACCGCTTCCGGGTAATTTAATTTCAAGCCGCGCGCCTTGCGCCGTTCAGCCAGTAGACCGGCGGTGAAGATCAGCAGCTTGTCTTTTTCGCGCGGGGTTAGTTCCATGGAGCGATCCGTTGTAAAAGTTTTGTTTTTTCCGTTACCAAAAAAATTTAGTAGCTCTGAAACACTACCAATTCCCGCTGAAACGTCGTTCCCGCGCAGGCGGGAATCCAGTAATTTGTGCCGTTTCTGGATGCCCGCCTGCGCGGACATGACGGTAACTCGTTTTCTAGGTATTCCAGATGCGCGGTACCTGCGCATTCTTACCCAAATACTCAGGCCGTAAAATTTCCCACGCGCGTTGCAAACAGGTGCGCGCGTGTTGCGCGTGGTGGCCAAGATAACGGCACACCAGCACGCCGCGCAACTGGGTTG
>CAZHHW010000192.1:0-3411 GCA_964532385.1 uncultured Gammaproteobacteria bacterium
CGGACTCACCGCCGATGAGTTGTATGTGCCGCTGGTGGCGGCGCGGGTGTAAAACCGCAACCACCCCACCCCTACGGGGCACCCCTCCTCGAAAATGAGGAGGGGAGAGCTGATTTTCCTCCCCTCCTTATTTTCAAGGAGGGGTGGCGGCGCAGCCGACGGGGTGGTTACTCGGTTTGCCTTTACCCATAAATCAACCCAACCTAAACACCCCACTCATTTTCCAGCCTAAACTGTAGTAAACATCCACACCCCTCAACCCGGTAACAAGCACATGCTTTTTGCCCAGCCGCTCCCCGACCGCGACCCGTTACGCCGGGCGATCACACGCGCATTTCTTGCCGACGAAACCGAAGTCATCGAATCCTTGCTGCCGCTGGCGCGCATGAATGAAGCGCAGTTGCAACGCGTGGAGCAGCGCGCGCGCGACTTGGTGACGAAGGTGCGTGCCCACCACCGCAATGCCGATGCGGCGCAAGCTTTCCTGCGCGAATACGATTTGTCGTCGCACGAAGGTGTGGTGTTGATGTGTCTGGCGGAGGCCTTGCTGCGCATTCCCGACGCGCAAACGGCGGATGAATTTATTCAGGACAAATTAGGCAGCGGTGCGTGGGAAACACACCTGGGCCAAAGTGCTTCGTTGCTGGTCAATGCGTCGACCTGGGGACTGCTGCTCACCGGCAAGCTGGTGCAATGGAGTCAAGACCAGGCGTCCGCGATGGGCGAGGTTTTAAAATCGTTGCTGGTGCGCAGCGGCGAGCCGGTCATCCGCGCGGCGTTGAAGCAAGCCATGCGTATTCTGGCGCAGCAGTTCGTGATGGGACGCAGTATCGAATCCGCGCTGGAACGCAGTCATGCCGTCACACAACCGCGCTATCGTTACTCGTTCGACATGCTGGGTGAATCCGCGTTGTGCAATGCCGATGCGGAAAAATATTTCGCGGCTTACCGGAACGCGATCACGCGCATCGGAGAAACGTGTACGCCGGGGATGGATGAATTCGCGCGCCCCGGTATTTCGGTAAAACTGTCCGCCTTGCATCCGCGTTTTGAGCGGGCGCAGCACGCACGCGTGATGGCGGAACTGACGCCGCGTTTACTCGCCCTGGCCTGCGCGGCACGCGCTGCGGGCATTGGCCTGACGGTCGATGCCGAAGAAGCCGAACGCCTGGAGCTTTCGCTGGATGTGTTCGCCGCGGTGTTTAACGACCCGGCCTTGCGCGCTTGGAACGGTTTGGGCCTGGCGGTGCAGGCCTATCAAAAACGCGCCAGCTACGTGATCGTGTGGCTGGTGTCGCTGGCGCGCGCGCAACAGCGCCGTATTCCGGTGCGCTTGGTGAAGGGTGCGTATTGGGACAGCGAAATTAAACGCGCCCAGGAACGCGGGCTTGACAGTTATCCGGTGTTCACGCGCAAATCCTCCACCGATGTTTCGTATCTGGCCTGCGCGCGCTTGCTGCTGGATGCGCCGGATGCGTTTTATCCGCAATTTGCCACGCATAACGCGCGCACCTTGGCGAGCATTCTGGAGCTCGCGCAAGGGCGGCCGTTTGAATTTCAGCGTTTGCACGGCATGGGCGAGGCGCTGTACGAAACCGTGTTGAATGAAGAAGTCGTGAGCCACGACATTCTGCCTGGGGTGCCGGGCGCGGCCGGGCAGAGCGCCGCATGCCGGGTGTATGCCCCGGTGGGCAGCCACGAAGATTTACTTCCATATCTGGTGCGGCGCTTACTGGAAAATGGCGCGAACACTTCGTTCGTTAATCGCGTCGAAGATCCTCAGGTGCCGGTGGCAGACTTAATCGGCGATCCGCTCGCAAAAACCGCGGCGCTTGCGCATAAACCGCATCCGCGTATTGCGTTGCCGCACGCTATTTTTTCCCCGCAGCGCCATAATTCGCGCGGCATCAATCTCCACGACGAGGCGGCGCTTACGACGCTGGCCGCTGCGCTGCAACAGGTGACCGCGCGCGCCATGGCCGCCGCGCCCGTGGTGGACGGCGAACTAGCCTCGGGCAACACACGCGGCATCCGCAATCCGGCGGATCACCGCGATGTGGTCGGTACGGTAACCGAAGCCACGGCCGGCGTTGCGCAACGCGCGCTCGACGCCGCTGCCCGCGCGGCTGCGGCGTGGGACGCCACACCCGCGCCGCAACGCGCGCACTGTTTGGAGCGTGCGGCGGAATTATTTGAACAACAGCGCGCCGAGTTGTTGTCGCTGCTGGTGCGAGAAGCGGGCAGAACCGTGCCGGACGCCTTGTCCGAAATCCGCGAGGCGGTGGATTTCTGCCGTTACTACGCGGCGCAAGCGCGCGCGAATTTCGCGCAGCCTTTGTTGATGCCCGGCCCCACCGGCGAGCGCAATGAATTGAGCTTGCATGGGCGCGGCGTGTTCGTGTGCATCAGTCCGTGGAATTTTCCGCTGGCGATTTTCACCGGCCAGATTGCCGCGGCGCTCGCCGCCGGGAATACCGTGATCGCCAAGCCCGCGCGGCAAACACCGTTGGTGGCGATGCGTGCGGTACACCTGCTGCACGAGGCCGGCATTCCATCGCAGGCACTGCATTTTCTGCCGGGCGCCGGGCATGAATTGGGCGACGTCTTGTTGCGCGATCCACGCATCAGCGGTGTTGTCATGACCGGCTCCATCGAAACGGCGGCGTGGATGGCACAGACCTTGGCGCAGCGGCCGGGGCCGATCATTCCGCTGATTGCCGAAACCGGCGGACAAAATGTGATGCTGGCCGACAGCTCCGCATTGCCCGAACAAGTGGTGCTTGATGCGCTGACCTCCGCCTTCAACAGCGCCGGACAGCGCTGCTCGGCGTTGCGCGTGTTATTCGTGCAGCAGGAAATCGCGCCGCGTGTTATCGAATTGTTGTGCGGCGCGATGGGCGAGTGGGTGATCGGCGATCCGCAATACCTGGCCACCGACATCGGCCCGGTGATCGACGCGGCGGCGCGCGCCGGGCTGGAGCAGCATATTCAAAACCTGGCGCCCCATGCCCGGTTGCTGCGGCGGCTGGAATTGCCCGCCGGTACAGAACACGGCAGTTACTTCGCGCCCGCCGCCTTCGAGATCGAACGCCTGGATCAATTGCAACACGAAGTGTTCGGCCCCGTGTTGCACATCGTGCGCTATGCGGCCGGCCGGCTCGACGCTGTAATTGAAGCTGTAAACACCTCACGCTATGGTCTGACCTTGGGCATCCACAGCCGCATCGACGAACGCGTGCGCTACATTGCAAACCGCGTGCGCGTGGGCAATATCTACGTCAATCGCAACATGATCGGCGCCGTGGTGGGCGTGCAACCCTTCGGCGGCGAAGGCTTGTCAGGCACTGGCCCCAAGGCGGGCGGCCCGCATTACTTACCGCGCTTCGCCACCGAACGCACATTCACGGTGAA
>CAZHHW010000193.1:0-3399 GCA_964532385.1 uncultured Gammaproteobacteria bacterium
CGGCACAGTCAACCACGGCCGCCGTACGGCATTGTTGCGCCACGCTGGTGTACAATCCTCGCCTTTGCCACAATCCAAGCCTCAAGCCAAGGACAGATTCATGCAGCAGTTCGACGGTACGACAATTTTGTGCGTGCGCCGCGATACCCAGGTGGTGATCGGCGGCGACGGCCAGGTGTCGCTGGGCAACACCATCATGAAGTCCAACGCGCGCAAGGTGCGCCGTTTATACAACGACAAGGTGCTGGCCGGATTCGCCGGGGCGACCGCCGATGCGTTCACCTTGTTCGAGCGCTTCGAAGCCAAGCTCGAAAAACATTCCGGCAACCTCACGCGCTCGGCGGTCGAACTTGCCAAAGACTGGCGTACCGATCGCAGCTTGCGCCGCCTCGAAGCCTTGCTCGCGGTTGCGGACAAGCAAGTGTCGCTGATCATCTCCGGCAACGGCGACGTGATCGAGCCGGAGCATGGTCTGATCGCGATCGGCTCCGGCGGCCCCTTTGCTAAGGCCGCCGCGCAAGCCTTGCTGGAAAATACCCAACTCGGTGCGCGCGTTATTGTCGAGAAGGGCTTGAACATTGCGGCCGACATCTGCATTTACACCAATCACAACCTCACCATCGAGGAATTGGTTTAGCGCCGCGAATATTGGCCACGCTGGAGCCGTTGCCGAAATGGGCATGACGGTTTAAATCATCCCCTGCAGGAATAAGGAGAATTGTTTTGGAGAAGGCGAACCTCATGTCGAACATGACCCCACGCGAAATCGTCCAGGAGCTGGACAAGTTCATCATCGGCCAGGGTGCGGCCAAGCGCGCGGTCGCCATCGCATTGCGCAATCGCTGGCGGCGCTCGCAAGTCGCCGAGAGCATGCGCAATGAAATCACGCCCAAAAACATTTTAATGATCGGCCCCACCGGCGTCGGCAAAACCGAAATCGCGCGCCGCCTCGCCAAACTCGCCAACGCGCCGTTCATCAAGGTGGAAGCGACCAAGTTCACCGAGGTCGGCTACGTCGGCCGCGACGTCGATACGATCATCCGCGATTTGATGGACATTTCGGTGAAGCTCACGCGCGAGCAGGAAACCAGGAAGGTGCGCTTTCGCGCCGAAGAAGCCGCCGAAGAGCGCGTGCTCGACATTTTACTGCGCCCGGTGCGCAACCCCGCCATGGGCTTCAATCCGGCGGTCGAGCCGGGTGCCGGTTTTGCGCGCGCCGGCGAAGATGAATCGTCCACGCGGCAAAAATTACGCAAAATGCTGCGCGAAGGCACGCTCAACGAGCGCGAAATCGAAGTCGAAGTCAATGTGCAACAGGTGGGCGTCGAGATCATGGCTCCGCCGGGCATGGAAGAAATGACCAGCCAGTTGCAGAGCATGTTTCAAAATCTCGGCAACACCCGCACCACCTCGCGCAAGTTGCCGGTCAGCGAAGCGATGCGCCTGCTGACCGACGAGGAAGCCGGCAAACTGGTGAACGAAGACAACATCAAGACCCGCGCCCTGGAAAACGTCGAGCAAAACGGCATCGTGTTTCTCGACGAAATCGACAAGATCGCGCGCCGTTCCGAATACGGCGGCAGCGGGCCGGATGTTTCGCGCGAAGGCGTGCAGCGCGATTTGCTGCCGCTGGTCGAAGGCACCACGGTCTCGACCAAATACGGCAGCGTGCGCACCGACCATATCCTGTTCATTTGTTCGGGTGCATTTCATATGGCCAAGCCGTCGGACCTGGTGCCCGAGTTGCAGGGGCGCTTGCCGATCCGCGTGGAACTGCAATCACTGAACGTAGACGACTTCGTGCGCATTCTCACCGAGCCCGACGCGTCGCTCACCAAACAATACGCGGCGCTGCTGGCGGCCGAAGGCATGCAGGTGAGTTACACGCCGGAAGGCATCCGCCGCCTCGCCGAAATTGCGTGGCAAGTGAATGAAACCACCGAGAACATCGGCGCGCGCCGCTTGCATACCGTGATGGAGCGCTTGTTGGAAAGCGTTTCGTACGATGCCGCGGACCGCAGCGGCCAGGCATTGGAAGTCACGGCCACGTATGTCGACGAGCAGCTCGGTGCGTTGTCCAAGAACGAAGATTTGAGTAGGTATATTTTGTAGGGGCACTGTTGCTGCGCCCTTAACGCGCAAAATTCGGAAGCTGTTACTTCCCTTCCCCCTGCAAGGGGGAAGGTAGGATGGGGGTGTTTTAAAAGGCGGTGTGCTTGCACACCCCCATCCCCGCCTTCCCCCTTGCAGGGGGAAGGAGTGCTGTTTGTCACGTAACAAAATGCGATGCGGCATAAACTCTCTACGCGAAATTCGCCGCCACGAACAATTAACAGAGGGATGTATCCATGACCGAATCCACCGCACCCCGTCCCACCGACATCAACCTGCACCAGAAATCGCGCGTGCTCGAACTCGCCTTCGACGACGGCAGCCATTTCAATCTGCCGTGCGAATACCTGCGTGTGTATTCGCCGTCCGCCGAAGTGCGCGGTCACGGGCCGGGCGAGGGCGTGCTGCAACTGGGCAAGGAAAATGTCAATATCGTGCAGATCGAACCGGTCGGCACCTATGCCGTGTGCCTGCATTTCGACGACGGCCACAACACCGGCATCTACTCGTGGGAAACGCTCTACAACCTGGGCAAACACCACGACGAACTGTGGCAGGAATATCTCAAGCAGCTGGAAAAAGCCGGCAAAAAACGCAAACCGTAGTGTGCGCCATGCGCACGACATCCAGGTAAAAATGCATGACTGACAAAACCACCCACTTCGGTTACCAACAAGTGCCACTTGCAGACAAGGCACGCAAAGTCGCGGAAGTGTTTCATTCGGTCGCGGGCAAATACGACTTGATGAACGACTTGATGTCGCTGGGCCTGCACCGCATCTGGAAACGCATCGCGGTCGAAATGACCGGCCTGCGCGCCGGACAGCGCGTGCTCGATCTGGCCGGCGGCACTGGCGATCTGGCCGCGCTGATGGCGCCGCTGGTCGGCGAGCAAGGCGAAGTGGTGTTGTCCGACATCAACGCGTCGATGCTCGAGGTCGGGCGCGCACGCCTGGTGGATCGCGGTATCGTCGGCAATGTGACCTTCGTGCAGGCGGACGCCGAAAGCCTGCCGTTCCCCAATAATCATTTCGACTGCATCACCATCGCGTTCGGCCTGCGCAACGTCACCAATAAAGATCGTGCGCTGATGTCGATGTTCCGCGTGTTGAAACCCGGCGGCCGCCTGCTGGTGCTGGAATTTTCCAAGCCGACACTGGCCGCGCTGCGCCCGGTGTACGACGCCTATTCATTCAAAGTGCTCCCGGTGCTGGGCAAAGCGATTACCGGCGACGCCGCCAGTTATCAATACCTGGCCGAATCCATCCGCATGCACCCGGATCAAGA
>CAZHHW010000194.1:0-3382 GCA_964532385.1 uncultured Gammaproteobacteria bacterium
TTTCGATGCGTGCGCTGCGGTCGTCGAGCGTGACGAACGCCATGGTGTCGCCGCGTTTGGTTTTCATGGTGCGCAGCGCCAGCACCAGGCCGGCAATCACCAGCGTGGCGTCGCGCCGGGGTTGCACGTCGACGATGCGGCAACTGGTGAACTTGCGCAGCTCTTCTTCGTAGCGCGTGATCGGGTGGCCGGTGAGCCACAGGCCCAGCGTTTCTTTCTCACCGTTGAGGCGTTGCTCTTCGCTCCAGTCGTTTTCAATAATGTAATTTCCGGCGGGTTCGTTCACCGCATGCGCGGCGCCGAACAGGTCGGTTTGGCCGCGTTCTTTATTTTGCAGGGTTTGCTCGGCCAGTTTGATGGCCGTGTCGAGCGAGGCCGCCAGCGTCGCGCGGTTCGGTCCGACTTTATCCAGCGCGCCGGAACGGATCAGCGCTTCGAGCACGCGGCGGTTGGCCTTGCGCAAATCGATGCGCTTGCAAAAATCGAAGATGTCACGGTATGGCCCTTTGAGCGTGCGTTCTTCGATGATGCCCGTGATGGCCGATTCGCCCGCGCCCTTGATCGCGCCCAAACCATACACCACGGTCGCGTCGTCCAGCACCGTGAAGCGGTACGAGCATAAGTTGATATCCGGCGCCAACACTTTCAATTTCATGTCGCGGCATTCGTCGATCAGGGTCACGACTTTATCGGTATTGTCCATATCCGCCGACAACACCGCCGCCATGAACGCCGCCGGATAATGCGCCTTGAGCCACGCGGTCTGGTACGACACCAAGGCATAAGCAGCACTATGTGACTTATTGAAGCCATACCCGGCGAATTTTTCCATCAAGTCGAAAATATGCGTGGCGACGGTTTCCTTCACACCGCGCTCCACCGCGCCCTTGGTGAAAATCTCGCGCTGCAGCGCCATCTCTTCCGGCTTCTTTTTACCCATCGCGCGGCGCAGCAAGTCGGCGGCGCCCAGCGTGTAGCCAGACAACTCCTGCGCGATCTGCATCACCTGTTCCTGATACAAAATCACGCCGTAGGTCGGCTTTAAAATCGTTTCCAGCGCCGGATGCGGGTAGTTCACCTTGGCGCGACCGTGCTTGCGGTTGATGAAGTCGTCCACCATGCCCGACTGCAAGGGGCCGGGTCGAAACAAGGCGACCAGCGCGATGATGTCTTCGAAACAGTCGGGCTGCAAACGCTTGATCAAATCTTTCATGCCGCGCGATTCGAGCTGGAAAATCGCGGTGGTGGCGCAGGCTTTCAACAAGTCGAAGGTGGGCTTGTCGTTGGTCGGCAGCAACGTAATGTCCAACGCCGCAGCGCCGTCGGCCGGTCCCGTATCGTGAATCGCATTGATGTTGCGCACCGCCCAATCGATGATGGTGAGCGTGCGCAGGCCCAGAAAGTCGAACTTGACCAGGCCGACCGCTTCCACGTCGTCCTTGTCGAACTGCGTGACCAGATTCGCGCCTCCTTCTTCGCAATACAGCGGTGAGAAATCGGTGAGCTGCGATGGCGCGATCACCACGCCGCCCGCATGTTTGCCCGCATTGCGCGCCAGGCCCTCGAGCGAACGTGCCAGGTCGATCAGCATGCGCACGTCGTCTTCTTCATCGTAAATTTTCTTGAGCTGCGGCTCCTGCTCCAGCGCCAGATCCAGCGTCATATCGAGCGCGAACGGAATCAGCTTGGCGATTTTGTCGACGAAACCGTAGGGATGGCTGAGCACGCGCCCGACGTCGCGCACCACCGCCTTCGCCGCCATCGAACCATAAGTGATGATCTGCGACACCCGCTCGCGCCCGTAGCGCTGCGCGACGTAATCGATGACGCGGTCACGGCCTTCCATGCAAAAGTCCACGTCGAAGTCGGGCATGGACACGCGTTCGGGATTCAGGAAACGCTCGAACAGCAAATCGTATTTGAGCGGGTCCAGATCGGTGATGCCCAACGCGTACGCGACCAGCGAACCGGCGCCAGAGCCACGACCCGGCCCCACCGGCACGCCGTTGTTGCGCGCCCAGCGAATAAAATCCGCGACGATCAAAAAATACCCGGCGAAACCCATGGTGGCGATGACGCCCAGTTCAAGCTTCAAGCGTTCGTCGTAAGGTTTGCGTTTTTCGGCGAAATCAGGCGCAGCGCGATCCAGCAACACATTCAAGCGCTGTTCCAGACCCGCGTTGGATTCATCGCAGAAAAATTCCGTGATGGTCTTGCCGGCCGGCACCGGAAAATCGGGCAGGAAGTTTTTGCCCAAGGTCAGTTCGATGTTGCAGCGTTTGGCGATTTCGAAGCTGTTTTCCAGCGCTTCGGGCAAATCCGCGAACAACTCCGCCATCTCCTGCGGCGTGCGCAAATATTGCTGCTCGGAATACACGCGCGGACGGCGCGGATCGTCGAGCGTGCGGCCGTCGTGGATGCACACGCGCGCCTCGTGCGCGTCGAATTCGTCTTTAGTCAAGAAGCGCACATCGTTGGTCGCAACCACCGGCGTGTTGCTGGCCAAGGCCAGCTCCACCGCAAGCGCGACGTGCTCCTCATCGCGCTCGCGCCCGGTGCGCTGCACTTCAAGATAAAAACGCTCGGGGAATAACCGCTGGTAGTCGTCGAGCAATTGCCGCGCAGCCTCGGGATGACCGGCGAGCAACGCTTGCCCGATATCGCCCGCGCGCGCCGCCGACAGCGCGATCAGGCCATCGGTGCTGCCCGCCAGCCAGGCTTTATCCAGCATCGGCCGGCCCAGATGCTGGCCTTCCTGATAACTGCGCGACACCAGCCGGGTGAGATTCAGATAGCCCGTGCGATTCTGGCACAGCAACACCAGGCGCGTGGGTTGATTGGCGTCGAGCGCGTTGCGTATCCACACATCCACGCCAATGATGGGCTTCACTCCCGCCGCCAGCGCCGCCTTGTAAAACTTCACCAGCGCGAACAGATTGCATTGATCGGTCACCGCCACCGCCGGCATGCCGGCCTGCGCCACCGCCTTGACCAAGGCATCGACGCGCACAATACCGTCGACGAGCGAATACTCGGTGTGCAAATGCAAATGGATGAAGGGTGAAGTCACGGTGTGAAGTTTCGGGCGTGATCGCAGCCGATGCAAGACTTGCTTTTTACGTGAGCGAATTCATCCGTGTAGCGCTGAAAAAATCCCGCTTGAATCCGGACCTAAAAATATGTTTGACAGCGGCGCGCTCAAAACGTAGAACTTCGCGTCGTAGGTAATTTCGACAACTTCAATTACGAGGAGTGATTTTATGAGCAAGGGCCAAGACAAGAAAAAAGAAACCAAAAAGGCACCCACCAAAACCCTGAAAGAAAAACGCGCGGAGAAGAAAGCCAAGAAAGGTTAAGTAAATTTTTTCGCGGTGCGTGATCC
>CAZHHW010000195.1:0-3368 GCA_964532385.1 uncultured Gammaproteobacteria bacterium
GGTTCTGTCGTGGACAGTCATTCATCTGGGATGCACGTCGCCGTGCACCTCGAGCGACCTACCCGGAAGCAGTGCGGGCCGCACCTGTGCTTCCCTATTTGGCCTTGCTCCCAGTGGGGTTTACCCTGCCAATGCTGTTGCCAGCATCGCGGTGCGCTCTTACCGCACCATTTCACCCTTACCGGCAACGCTCGCGCGTTGCTTAGGCGGTATATTTTCTGTGGCACTTTCCGTAGGCTCACGCCTCCCAGGCGTTACCTGGCACCCTGCCCTGTGGAGCCCGGACTTTCCTCCGGAAGAAATTCCCTTCCGGCGACTGTCTGGCCGACTTCGGCGCCAGTGTCAGGCCTGGATCATTCAAAAGCAATGTGAACCCTGCGCGAAGTTAGCCTCCATAAAAATGATCTGAACTTTTTTATATTAGAATATTCTTATACACAGGCTTGCGCCCTCAAACGAAGACACAAGCCTGCACGTCCAATCATGGAATATTTATTCGTAATCTAGGAGCCCTCATGAATCTGAATAAATTTGTCCCCGTTTCAACTTTGTTTCTAACCCTCCTTTGTGGATATACGGTAACTATGGCAGCCGACAAACCAGCAGAAAACGACATCAAGATCGATGTGCCCGTGACCCTCAAACAGGCCAAGGTGGTATTCAACATGGATCACATCGCATCGCAGGGTGATATGCCCGTCGGTCTGCGTTACATGGATCTCATGACGAAACGCTTTAAGGAGACCAAGACGGAAGGCCATATTGTCGCGGTTTTTCATGGCGTCGCGGGTTACATGACTTTGAACGACGATGCCTACAATCAAAATCGCAAGGTCACGACCGGCAATCCATACAAAGGCCTGGTCGCGAATCTCATTGCAGATGGCGTGCAACTTGAGGAATGCGCAGTCACAATGAAGGCCAACAACTGGGGCAATAAGGATCTGCTGCCAAGCGTTAAAGTCAATACCGGAGCCGTTGCCCGCCTGGTGCAATTGTCACAAGAAGGCTATACCGCGATACAGCCTTAACTTGTCGAATATCCGGCTGCCCGCGCATTAACATCATTTAATCACTCACTAATGGACACCCCGCGTGGGGAGGCCTGCCCTCCTCACGCGAAGGCCCGATATCATCGTCAAAACGCTCCGAATATGGCCAACTTGCCGGGAAAACATTATTCTCTGCCCTGAGTTTCTGTAGTTAAAAATTTATTGGGGAAGGGAATCAAGATGTTCGCGATCCGTCTTTTGCTGTCTGCATTGCGTAATGACAAAGGTGTGTTACAAAACTTTTTAAATTCCATCTTCGTAGTTTCAATTTTTATCGCGCTGCCGAGCAGCGCGACGGCCGATCCAATACTGATCGCCCGCTCCACGACAAAGATGGAAAGAAAATACGTGCCCCCTGCTGAACCGGCCCCTGTCGAACCGACCAAGGCGCCGGTTCCGACGCCTGCTCCCGAGAAACCGTTTGCAGAAACTATTAAGCCCAAAACGCCAAGTTATCTTGAGCTCGATAAACCCAAACCGGTTGCCGCCCCAGAGCCCGCCAAGCCCAAGTCCGTTGCGGTAAAAGTCAAGGTCGACGACGGCCTCAAAATCCAAAGTGAAGACAAAGCCTATTCATACCAGATCGGCGGACGTCTCAACGTCGACGCTCGATCCTTTAGCTATCCAGGCAGCGGGTTATTCAAACCGGACTTAAGCAAGCAACTATTTGAAATGCGCCGGTTACGTCTCGACGTTAAAGCCACGCTCGCGAAATACATCAAAATCAAATTCAGCGAGGATTTTGCGGCGAACGAAGCGGGCGCCACACCGGAAACCAAAGAAGCTTGGATCAACTACGGTTACTTTTCATTCGCCAACATCCAGGTCGGGCAATCACAATATCCATTCAGTAGCGAAGATGCCGGCTCCTCGAAATATTACGCCTTCCTCGAACAGGCGACGATCACCGCGGCGCTTGCCAGCGGCGAAGACCGTGGCATCCTGTTCATCGGTAATTCTGACAATAACCGGTACCATTATGAACTCGGCCTGATGAATGGCGCGGGAGCCAATCTTGCGGATAACAATGATTCATTGGATACCGCGGTACGTTTTGTGCTGAATCCCGCCGACCTCGAAGAGGAAAATAAATACTGGGTGGGCATTTCTTATTCGACGGGCAGCCAAACTGTCGTCGCTGATCAAAACGATGCGCTGTCATTGCGCACTGAAAGCCGCAGCAAGAAAAAATTCTTTGTCGCCGAATTCGAACCGGATCGTAAATTCACTAAAACCCGGCAAGGCCTTGACGCCACTTATTTGTACGGCCCCACCACGGTCAAAGGCGAATACATGCGCGGCGATTTCAAATTTGATGGCGCAGCGGCGCTACAAGGCATGTATTTTTTTGTCGGGCATTTTCTAACGGGTGAACAACGCTCGGTGGAAAATGGATTATTTGAAAAGCAAACCGTCGATGAACCCTACGACCCAAAAGGTGATGGCCGCGGCGCCATCGAATTAACACTGCGCTATTCGACCTTCCACGCCGATCCGAAATTTTTCGAAAATGAAGCGCTTTACCCGGGCTGGACCGGCGTATCGAGCAGCAAATATGTGAACGCAGGTTATACGTGGACGTATGGAGTGAACTGGTATCTCGACTCGATGGCGCGCATTCAATTTAATTACGTCCAGGGATATGCCGCCAAGGAAATGATTAAGAGCTTCGGCAAAACATTGGGGATGTCCGGCAAGGCGGCGGAGTCGGCGATTCTGGTGCGCTTTGCGCAGGAATTTTAGTCTAGTAGGCGGCGCAGTTACGGAAAATCACTACCGAAAATTGCAGCATAGCCGTTTGAAACCACACGGCCTGTTGCCGCTGGATTCTCCCGATCAAGCGCCCACTGCAATGGATTGTTAGCGATATATTCGCGGATTTTCAGCAATTCGTTGTCGTTGCGGATGATGTGTTCGTAGTAGTTGCGTTGCCACGTAAACGAAGACAACACTTGTTGTCGTATTGCGCGCGTTGATACAGCCTTAAATGTACGGACGATCTCACCCAACGTAGGGGCGCGATTTATCGCGCCTGACAGTTCGGGTGCGGAGGACACGGGCGCCATGAATGGCACCGCTACGATTTGTATGATTCCGTGCACATGGTTTGGCATGACAACAAACTCATCCAATTTGATCACGGGGAACCGTACGGTTAATCCTTGCCATGCCTGCAACACGACTTGCCCCGCCTCATTCAACTGCATCGTTTCATCCGCGATATCACCAAACGAATTCAAACGACCCTGTACACACACCGTGACAAAATACGCGCCGGGTGTCGAATAATCGTATTGTTTCAGACGTAGGTTTTTT
>CAZHHW010000196.1:0-3350 GCA_964532385.1 uncultured Gammaproteobacteria bacterium
GGGGTGGTTGCAGTTTTTTTACACCCGCGCCGCCACCAGCGGCACATACAACTCATCGGCGGTGAGTCCGCCATGCACGCCGATTTGCGAGAAGGCTTTTTCACCGCGCAGCAGGTCTTTGATCACGTAATTTTCTTTCATCAGCAAAACATAATCACCGATGCGGTCGTACAGGTGTGGATGCGGCGTGCCGGTACCAAACATATTTTCCGCGATCGCCTGTTCGGCGGGAATCATCCAGCAAGCCTGCGATAATTCCTCGGCGACATAATTTTCAAACTGCGCCACGCGCGCCGGACGCACATAGCAATACGCCACGCGCGGCTCGCCGCACAAAGGCAGCGTCAACGTTTCCGCAAAACGCGGATGCGATTCCAAGGCGATGGTATGGCCCGGTGTGGTGTCTATCAAGCCATGATCGGCGCACACCAGAAGCAAGGTATCGGTACCCGCCAGCGATTTAGTTAGCGCAGCAAATCCGGCATCGAGTTTGGCGAAGTGCGCCGCCGCCTGCGCGCTGCCGATCCCATGCGCGTGACAGGTACTATCGAACTCGGGCCAATAGGCATAGACGTATTTACTTTCCGGCTCGCGTACGGTGTGCTCAATCAGCGCGAAATATTCGTCAAGACTTTCATACGCGCGCCGCCGCGCCGGGCGCGTGGTGGCCAGACTGAATTCGGAGTCGACGATCCGCTGCGCGGTCACGACGTACGAACGCCGCGCGATGCGCTCGAAGGTTGAACGTAAATGAAACACATCAGTGGTGTTGAGCTTGGCGGCGCTCAACGAGGCCCCGCCGTAACGCGGTTGAAACGGCAGAATCGCAGTGACGACGCCGATTTCTTTCAAAAACATAAACCAGCCGGTGAGGCCGTGTTGCTGCGGCGCAAGCCCGGTCAGAAACGTCGTGATCGCACTGGCCGTGGTGGTGGGAAAAACCGACGTCGCGCGCGCACGCAGATGGCGGCGCAGCGCGCTGCTGGGGTCGCGTGTCATCAAATACTCGTAGCCCAGCCCATCGAGCACCATCAGCACGACAGTGCGCGCCTGGGCGATTTCCTCTGTGGGTAATTGCGGAAAAATAGGATAGGGCGCGTCCCCGCCCAATCCGGAGATCAGCGAACTCATCACATTGGCGATGCTGCCGCCGTGGTAGTCGGGCTTGAGAATGGCGGCATCCATACAGAGATCCCCGGGTGTTTCTATTTCTTTAAATCTTTCGCGCAACGAAAGCCCAAATCCGCCAGCGTCGAGTCCGGACTCAAATTAAACCGATAGGCGCCACGTTGAAACAATTTGATCGCATAGTGGCCTTCGCGCCCCCACGCGGCGCCGCGAATGACTTTGTATTTGGTGCCGAAGTCGTCGCTCTTATAGTCGGAGCCGGGATACGGTTTGTACCAGTCCTCCACCCACTCGGACACATTGCCCGCCATGTCGTAAACATCGAACGGCGATTTGTCCGATTTGTAAGACCCCACCGGCGCGACCCCGTCATCCCAGGATTCGTCGCCGCTGTTGCTCTTGCCCGCCGCCCATTCGTTGCCCCATGGAAATTCATTACCCTGCACGCCACGCGCGGCTTTTTCCCATTCCGTTTCTGACGGTAGGCGCTTGCCGGCCCAGCGGCAGAAGGCATCGGCGTCGAACCAGCTCACGAACGTGACCGGCAATTTATCCATCAGTGCGAGACGTTCTTTTACGGCGGCGAGCAATTGCTCTTTGTCCATTTTCGACGTGTCAATGTCAAGGTGAAACACCTTGGTTGCCAGCTTGCGCAACTGCTCCACATCCAGCGGCACCAGCTTTTCCATTTTCAAACTCAAAATGTAGCCGCTATCGACCCACACGGTGGGCGGCGCATGCTGCGCTTTGTGCACAAACTCGCGATACTGCGCATTGGTGACTTCGAACTGGTCGATGGCATACGCGGGTGTTTTGACTTTACGCTGCGGATGCTCGTCAAGGTACCAAGGCTTGGCATTACCAAACTCCTTGCCCACCTGCGCTTCGCCGGTATTATTGCTGCCCATGATGAACTGGCCCGCCGGGATCTTCACCATCCCGGGAAGCATCTCCGCGGCTTCGGCCGCATAGGCATCAGCCATCATCCAACAACATAACCCCAGCAACACACGGCGCATTGAACCGACTCCCCAACGATTAATTAACATCTTTGGCGCAACGAAATCCAAAGCTCTTGTTTTTAGTGCTTTTCAAAAAGAATGCACGATTGTAGGCCGGCGCGGAAATTCCGCACTGATAAAACGAACAGTCCCACCACGAACCGCCTTTGAGCGTTTTGTAGACTTCGCCATAGTTCTCCGACGGCCGCGTATTGCCCGGATAAGCGCGATACCACGACGCGGTCCATTCCCATACGTTGCCCGACATATCATAGAGCCCGT
This sequence comes from uncultured Gammaproteobacteria bacterium, assembly GCA_964532385.1. Taxonomy (GTDB): domain Bacteria; phylum Pseudomonadota; class Gammaproteobacteria; order SG8-11; family SG8-11; genus UBA6921. The sequence continues at coordinate 2,412 of CAZHHW010000196.1, forward strand.
AAGGACTTTTTCCGTCTTCAAACGCACCCACCGGCGCGGTATCGCCCGCTTGCTTGAGCGCGCCCCAGCGCACCGGACCATTGGATTTATTAAAATCGAATTCATTGCCATACGGGTAGTTACGGCCGTCGCTGCCGCGCGCGGCTTTTTCCCACTCTTCATCCGTGGGCAGGCGTTTACCCGCCCACTTGCAATACGCCTCGGCGTCGGTCCATGAAACATACACCACCGGATGATCCACTTTGCCCGGCGGATACGTGCGATTTTCAAAATGCTGCGGCGATTTGTGATTGGCCGCGTCGATGAATTTTTTGTACTGCAAATTGGTCACTTCGTATTTGTCGATCATAAAGGCGCGCAGCATGACTTTATGCTCCGGCCCTTCATCCGACAAACGCATATTGGTCCCCATCACAAACTCACCGGCCGGGATCAACACCATCGCATTGGGTTCCGCACCAATGCGTGTGTCGTTGTAATACATCGTGACGCTCATGCCCGGACCGGCTTCATTTTTTGTCGGCGCGAGCGGCTCTTCCGGCGCGGCGGCTTTGCTTTCCTCCAATGCGACTTGCACCGACTCCGGCAAATGCAATGAATCCGCATGACACTCGCGGCATTCGGCCAGGGTATCGCGCGCCAGCACCACGGGCGCACCGGCGTGACACGCGGCGCAACCCGTTACACCTCCATGCATAGCCACCCACTGCACATGCGGTAACCCGGCATCCGCCAGCACCGCTGCCGCACCTAACCATCCAAAACCAAGCAAGCAAAGTTTTATTCGAGACATCGGCAAATCCAAAGACAGCCGCACACCGCAGCGGGCAACAGTATAACGGCTAGATGAAAGCGGACAAACAGGCGGGCGGGGAAATTTAAAAATACGTTTTTACGCCAGACGATTGAATCACTGCTCTATGGAATGCTGCGAGGAAG
>CAZHHW010000197.1:0-3267 GCA_964532385.1 uncultured Gammaproteobacteria bacterium
TCGACGATATCACCACCACGGCACCGCCCTGCAGATCCGCGCGCAGCGCGCGAAAGGCTTCACAGGCATTCACCACCGGAGCCAGATTGGAAAGCAGCGCGGCGTGCATGGCGCCAGGTGCCATCATCAAGAGCGCTTGATCATCGGCATGCCCCACCGCGATGACCAACACATCCAGGCCACCCAGCGCGCGCGCCGCTTCGCCGACAATCTGCTGCGCGCGCACCGCATCGGCAAGATCGCCCTGCACGCTGCACAGCTGGGCGGCGCCCAGTTTGGCGCACTGCTCGATCAGCTTGCCCTGCGCCTGAACATTGCGATGCGCATGCAAAGCCAGCGCCGCGCCCTGCTGTGCAAACGCCTCGGCAAGCGCCTGGCCGATGGCGCCGCTGGCGCCCAGCACCAGCACGCGCGGCACCGCTGCGGAATCAGGCGACCCGGGCGGCGCGGAGTGTGTTTGTTTGAACCATCTCAGCATGTTGCAATCCTCACTGGGCTTGCGCGGCGAGTTGCTGCGCACGCTTGAGTTTCTGACGCGCCTCTTCGACTTGCGTGGCCCCGCAAACCTGCTTGCCGCAGGCGTCGAGGTAGTAGCCGAAGTCCTCCACACCGAAACGCGCGCGCCGCAGGAAAGGGGGCAGTTCGATACTGTTGTTGGCGCGCACCAGACGCACCACCAGATTGTCCGGTACGGCCTTTACGGCCGCATCCATCAGCTTGGCGCCGACCTTGACCCACAGGGTCTGACGACCCGGATCGGTTTCGAACAACGCCTTCATCGTGGTCACGCTGCCCAGCCACGCCGCGATCTCCTGATCGTCGGGCGACAATTCGCGCGCGCGCTTGAGGCGGCGCTCGGCCAGTTCCACGTCGTCACGCTTGGCGTCGCTGCGTGCGGCCTGTTGCAGCAGAATGCCCGCGGTCTTCAGCATCTCGACATTATCGGGGCTGCGTGCCAGCTCCGCGTTGATCGGCGCCAGCGCCGCGCGCGCTTCCGCCGCGTTCATTTCCCAAGGTTCTTTGGCCTGCGCAAGACAATTAAAAGTCATGATCAGGCCGGTTACGAAAAATAATTTCTGCACGGTATTCATGAATTTCTCCTTAACAAAAAGCTTGGTTCGAACAATTTTTTCTTTATGCCTATATGCAATTCCCAACATGATCCTTTGTACAGTGACCGTTACATATTTCCTTATTGACCTGTCAAGTACATGCTCCTTCCCCCTGCAAGGGGGAAGGCTGGGATGGGGGTGGTCAAGCACGCTGCCTTTTAAATCACCCCCATCCTCGGCAACTGCTCCTGCGTTGCTCTACCTCCTGCATCCATGCAGTCGTAACCTTCCCCCTGGCAGGGGGAAGGGATGCTTCATTTTCACGATTAATAGTCTGGCTGCGTTCCAATTAACATGGTCGACTCTTCTCAGCTCATTAAGATCGCACGCGCTTCCGCTTCGGCATTCATACCAGTCCAAATCGCCGAATACAGTCCGGTGATGCCGAAGCTGTCGCTGTGCGCAAACGCCACGCGTCCGAAGCTCTCGCGTGCCTGTTCGAGCGCATCGTCCATGCCGGGACGCGTTGTCAACATCGGGTGCCCCCAGCGGTGCAGGGTTACCGTTTCAACCTTGCCGCGCGCGGCCGGGAACACGCTTTCCACATCGCGCACGATGCGTTCGGCGAGCATTTTGGCGTCGGCTGAAAAAAGCCTTTCCCGGCCCGCCGTGCGCGGATAGGGAATGTAAATCGTCAGCAGACCGCCGCCGTCGCTGCGCGCATTGCCGGGCAATTGATCGGGCGCGACGATGAAGCGCGCGAAGTTGCCGGGGGCGCAGGTCTCGAATGGCATATTAATCCGCTCGCGCAGGAACACCTGTGCCACAAGATAAGCATTGTAGGTGAACTGCGACAGTGCGTTTGGGCGCGCGTGCGCCAGTCCCTCCACCATGCGCATGCAATAGAACTTGGGCACGCCCAGGATGGCGGTTTCGGCCTCGATGGTTTCAACCTGCCCGTCCGCGCGGCTGCCTGTCACCCACACCTTGCCCTCGGGGCGCTGCGCCACGCGCGTGACCGTGAAACCGGTGCGCACCACATTCGCCGGAACCCGGCGGCGCAAGGCTTCCGAGAACACCGCGTGACCGCCCGGCGCGGTGTAGTTGCGCGCCACCGCCGAAGACAACAGATAACTGCCCATCCACGCCGACAGCATTTCCCCGGAATCGCCCACACGTGCGCTGATCAAGGCATCGTAGAAATTGCGCCCCTGCGAACCCAGACCGAGCCGTTCGTACTCGGCCCACAGCGTGGTGCGATCCAACGCTCGCAGCGCTGCGCTATTCTCCGCGCGCGGAAAAAAAATTCCCTCTTGCGCGCCCGCTTTACGCGACTGGTAGCGATGCAGCAGCGCAGTCGCCTGTTCCAGCGCCTTGATCTCGCGCACCCCAAAAGGCAACTGCCCGAGTCCCGCGCCCAGCGGGTCGCGCACCACGCGCCCCGCACCCGCCCAGGAATGATCACGACCCGGCACTTCCACCAGTGGCACATTCAGATCGCGGAAGAATTCCTCGAACGGCGCCATCGGCCCCTGATTCATGAAGGCACCGAGCGCATAACGGCACCCGGCAAACGCGCGCGCACGCGAATTGCCGCCGGTCTCGGCTTCTTTTTCCAGCAGCATGATTTTGCGATCCGCGAGCCGCCAGGCGGCGGTCAGCGCGGAGATGCCGCCGCCGACAATGACTACTTCACATGCGGCGCTCGGTTCGGGCACCGGGGTCTTCCAGCCATCACGCACGCGGTGCGCGACATCGAAGTGATCCACCTCGTCGAACGCCTGCGGCAACACCGCCTGCGCCTGCGCACCCCATACGCTGTGCGCGAAGGGCAACGTCAGCACACTCCCGGCGGCGAAACGCAAACAATCGCGGCGTGAGAATTTTTTACCCGTCATGTCGCCGATTCCATGACCAGTTCGGCACGCGCAAGCAAGGAGCCGTCGCCGGCATCGGTCCAGCGCACACTCGCCTGTGCGCGGTCTTGACACGGACTCAGTTGCAGCTCGACCGCGACGCGCATGCCGGGCAGCACCGGTTTGGAAAAACGCTGACGGCGCACTTCGCTGAACTGTACCGGGCGACCGAAATAATCGCTGATCGTCGAGCGCGCCAGCGCCAGCAGCAGGACGCCGGGCAGAATCGGATAGGCCGGGAAGTGACCGGCGAACACCGGTTCGTCCGCATTGATGAAGAATTCCTTGTTGAGCTGCAT
>CAZHHW010000198.1:0-3253 GCA_964532385.1 uncultured Gammaproteobacteria bacterium
GCTCCTGCGTTGCTCTACCTTCCGCCATCCATGGCGGTCGCCTTCGGGGCACCCCCTCCTCGAAAATGAGGAGGGGAGAAATTCAGCGAATAGATGGCTACTTAGCTTGCTGCGCCAGCATCGACGCCGCCGTGTAATCTGTTTTCCCAGTACCCAACATCGGCACCTGTTTCACCACCAGAAATTTCTTCGGCACATTGATTTCGCCGATGCCGTCTTTCTTGGCCTGTTCCAGTAACGCAGCGCGCGCGGCATCAGGCTGGCTGGTGACCAGCACCAGTTGTTCACCCTTCTGTGCATCCGGCACGGTCACGACCGCGTGTTGCGCCGCCGGCCACACCTTGCTGGTCAACGCTTCCACCGCGGTAAGTGAAATCATTTCTCCGGCGATTTTGGCGAAGCGTTTCGCGCGGCCGCGAATGGTGATAAACCCCTCCGTATCGATACTGACAATGTCGCCGGTGTCGTACCAGCCGTCGCCGCAACTGGATTTTGGCGGCACCAGCACGCCGGGTTGCGCGTGCAACAGGTACCCGCGCATGACATTTGGGCCGCGCACGTGCAAGCGTCCGCCATCCATGACGCCGGGGACGTCTTCAAGGCGATATTCGATGGCGGGCAGCAGGCGTCCGACACTGCCCGTCTTGCTCGCCATGGCGGTGTTGGTGGTGAGTCCCGGGCTGGTTTCGGTGGCGCCGTAACATTCGAAAATCCGCACGCCGAATTTTTCTTCCCAGGTGCGGCGCGTTTCATCTTTGAGTTTTTCCGCGCCCGCGAACACGTAGCGCAGGCTATTGAAATCATACGGATGCGCGAAGCGCGCATAGCCGGCGAGAAACGTGTTGGTGCCGAACATGATGGTCGCGTTGATGTCGTAAGCAATCTCGGGAACGATGCGGTAATGCAGCGGCGACGGATAGAAAAATGTCTTCATGCCGTACAGCAAGGGCAGAATTGTGCCCGCCGTCAGGCCGAAGGAATGAAACAGCGGCAGCGCGTTGAGAATCACATCTTGCGCGTTGAAATCCACGCGTGCCGCAAGCTGATGCAAGTTGGCCAGCAGATTCGCGTGCGACAACACCACGCCCTTGGGCGTGCCTTCGGAGCCGGAGGTAAACAACACCACGGCAGCATCGTCCGGCGCGGACTTGCGATGCCGGTAGATCCATCCCGCAATGGGTGCGCTCAACCACATGCGCAATTTATCGAATGTTGAAATGGTTGCCGCTAGGTCTTCCAGGTAAATCACCCGCACCTGTTCCGCAAGCGCGGCGACGGATTTGTCAAGCTTCGCGTTCTGCACAAAACGCCGTGACGTGTACACCACGCGAATTTGTGCGGTCGCGCAGGCCGAGCACATGCCTTGCGCCCCGGCGGTAAAATTGAGCATGGCCGGAATACGGCCATAAAAATGCAAACCAAAAAACGTGACCACGGTGGTAGCCATGCTGGGCAGCAGCACGCCGACGTATTCATGCGGGCGCGTGGCTTGACACATTGCGCGGCCCAGCACCCGTGCACGCAGAATCAAGGAGTCGTAAGTCAGCGGTTGGCGTTGCACATCTTCGATGATGACGTGCCGGCCGCCATGCGTGCGCTGCGCGTCGAGCAGCTTGGTTACCAGGGTGCTGCGGTAGTTGCTGGTAACGAACATCATATCCGTCATGAGATCGGAAAGAATCTGACCGGCGCGCGCGCGCCGTTCGCGGGCGGATAAGGCCGCATCCACCAGCAAACGCCGAGGCGGCAGCAGCGTCAGTGAAATCTGCGGAAACCAGCGTAAGCGCACGCGGCCCTTCAAGCGTGAAAACGGCGTGTACTGCGCGCCCTCGATGCGCACCGGCAACACCATCGCGGCGGATTTGTCGGCGATCAAACCTGGCCCCTGATAAATTTTCATCAGCGAACCGGTGACCGTGATACGCCCTTCGGGAAAAATCACCGCGCGCCGGTCTTCCTTCACGTACTTGATCAGCGATTTGGTCGACAACGGGTTGAGCGGATTCAGCGGAAACAAATCCACCACCAGCCGCGCTAAATGCCCATACCAGCGCTGCGCGTGACGCGTGTCGATCGCAAACGTGAGCCGGTCGGGAAAAAACGCCGCGAGCAACACCGCATCCAAAAACGACGTGTGATTCGCCACGATCAGCACGCGTGTCCCCGCGTGCTGATAATGCTCCATGCCGTCGACCCGCACTCGATAACACAGGCGTAATAGTGCGCGCAGCAGTAATCGCAATAGTCCGTACATGATTTCCCCCGGTTACAGCTGTTCTTGACTGTTCAGTTCAGTTGCCATGCACACCCACAATCGGTCGCATGGAAAGATACTTGATGTTTCGCTAAAAGCGGTATTGATAAATCAAGGTGCGCGGCGGCGCTCGATGACGGCCGCATCGTGTTTGAAACCGTCGTCGATAATCAACACGACTTGTACATCATCAATGCCGATGGCACCGGACTGGCCCCTCTGGCAACCTCGACCGATGATGAGCGTTTTGCCGGAAGCTATAAAGAGCGAGCGCATTGTGTATCGTCGCGTGGTTAACGGGCAAAACGATTTATACAGCGTAAAGGCTGACGGCAGCGGCACCGTGGTGCTCGCCGGCACGCCCACTGCCGATGATACTTTTAAGGCGATTACGCGCTCGGACGTGTTATTTACGAAACCGTGGGAATCAGCCTGGACTTGTATTCTGTCCATTTGGACGGTACCGGGACGCTACCCATCGCGGATTCACCGCAGCACGACACCTTTGGCGGACTGCTTTAACCGGCGCTGTGAACGGCTCTTGGCCGGTTGTTTTGTTTTACCCGCCACTTCGATCGCTGCATTGGCCCACGCTCGAAGTTGAGCGGGATCAGTGAGTATCTCTTCGGGTAGCTCGAAATATTTCCGAACTTGGATGCGCCCTTTCTTGGTTTGGTATGAGAAACAGTTCATGCCGGCCATGACATATTTCTCGCGGGTGGTGTTATCGACGGCAAAATACAAGCTGTTGCCCATGATCATCGCGAACTGCACGGCCTCCCGCGAGAGGCCCACGCCGCCGAAGAAACGTCCGGTGGTGATCGGACCGATGGGCGCCAGGAGTTCCAAAACATAGGCGGTGTATTGGGCGCTGGCAGACATCCAAAGCTTCCGGCTTGATGGTTAGATGCAACTATATATAAAGGCTTCGCGCCACTTGCAAGCGGCACAGTCAACCACGGCCGCCGTACGGCATTGTTGCGCCACGCTGGTGTACAA
>CAZHHW010000199.1:0-3221 GCA_964532385.1 uncultured Gammaproteobacteria bacterium
CGCCGCACATGGATGTGCAAGTGACGCGAAGCGCATGGATGCGCGTGAGCGGCCTTGTTTTCAAGGAGGGGTGGGCGCGAAGCGGACGGGGTGGCTGGGTGGGAGTGGAGTGTTCTCCAACAGCAACCACCCCGTCACCTGCGGTGACTCCCCTCCTTGAACAAAGGAGGGGAGTGAAAATAGAAAATAACAGTATCCACTTTGGCTTGAAACTATGAACGTTACCTATCGCGAAATTGAAGGTACCAGTCCCGGTTATTACGGGTTGCTCGCGGTGCTCGGGCTTTTCATTTTGCTGGGTTTGGGTGCGGCCATGTACATGGAGCACGAAGGCCATCACGTCACGGGTATGAGCAATCAGATCGTGTGGGGTATGCCGCATGTGTTCGCGGTGTTCCTGATCGTTGCCGCATCCGGCGCGTTGAATGTGGCGTCGGTATCCTCAGTGTTTAGCAAAACACCGTATAAGCCGCTCGCACCGCTGTCGGCGTTGCTGGCGATGAGTTTATTACTCGGTGGGTTGATCATTCTGGTGCTGGATTTAGGCCGTCCGGATCGCCTGATCGTTGCGATGCTCAACTACAACTTCAAATCGATTTTCGCGTGGAATATTTTTCTATACACCGGGTTTCTTGCCGTCACCGCCGTGTATTTGTGGCTGATGATGGAACGCCGCATGAATCCCTACAGCAAGCGCGCCGGTCTGGTCGCGTTTATCTGGCGGTTGATCCTGACCACCGGTACCGGTTCTATTTTCGGTTTTTTGGTGGCGCGCGAAATGTACGACAGTGCGCTGCTGGCCCCCATGTTCATTATTATGTCGCTGGCCTTCGGCACGGCGATTTATCTGTTGGTGCTGCTGAGCGCTTATCACGGCACCGGTCGTGCGCTGGGGGATGCCACATTGCAGCGTTTAAAAAACCTGCTCGGCGTATTTGTCGCGGCGGTGTTGCTGATGGTTTTGACATTTCATTTAACCAAGCTCTATGTCACCCAGCATCACGGCGTGGAGCAATTCATTCTGCTGGATGGCGGTGTATACACCTTGTTGTTCTGGGGCGGGCAGATTGTGTTGGGCACCTTGCTGCCGCTGGCATTGCTGTTCTATCCCGCCACCAGCACATCGCGCGGCGCCATTGCAGCGGCATCGGGATTGGTCGTGCTCGGCGGTCTGGCGCAAATGTACGTGCTGATCATCGGCGGGCAGGCTTATCCCATGGAGTTATTCCCCGGTTTTGAAGTGCAAAGCAGTTTCGCGGACGGCGGCATCGCCGCGTACACGCCGAGTCTGTATGAAATCGCACTGGGTTTGGGCGGCACCGCATTGGCGCTGGCCTTGGTCACCATCGCCATTAAAATGCTGCGCTTCCTGCCTTTGTCGCTGGCCGATGCGGATGTCGATCCACATTCTGCCGCGCCGAAAAATTCCGCGTAGCCGTCAACGCCGGGCGGCACGGACGCGCAGCCCGGGCAAATTATCCTATGCCGTCCCTGTTCATCTCAGCCGCACATAAGTCTTCCGGAAAAACCACCGTTGCCATCGGCCTGTGTGCCGCGTTTGCGCAACGCGGTTTGCGTGTGCAGCCGTTTAAAAAAGGCCCCGATTACATCGATCCGATGTGGCTGGGGCAGGCCGCCGGGTGTGCGTGCTACAACCTTGACTTTTACACCATGGCTCGCGAGGAGATTGCGGCGGCCTATGCGAAACACGCGCATGCAACTGATCTCGCGTTGATCGAAGGCAACAAGGGTCTGTACGACGGGTTGGATCTGGACGGCAGCAACAGCAATGCCGCGCTCGCCAAGTTATTGCGCAGCCCGGTGGTGCTGGTGATCGATGCGCAAGGCATGACGCGCGGCATCGCGCCGTTGATCCTCGGCTATCAGGCTTTTGATCGCGACGTACACATCGCAGGCGTGATTCTCAATCAGCTCGGCGGCCGCCGCCATGAGAGTAAGTTGCGCGCCGTGATCGAGCACTACACCGATGTGCCGGTGCTTGGCGCCATCCTGCGCGACCCGCACATGGAAATCGTCGAACGCCATTTGGGTTTGATGCCGAGCAATGAAGCGCCGCAAGCGGCGCTACGCATCGCGGCGATTGCGCAGCGGGTGGCGGAGCAGGTGAATCTGGAAGCGTTATTAATGGTGAGCGCAGTATCTGTGTTACCCAACACTCAAAGCAATCCGAGCCTCCCATTGCAGGAAGCGGCGGTAAATTACATTCCTTCCCCCTTGCAGGGGGAAGGTCAGGATGGGGGTAGTTCTTTAAACTCTCGACCGCCGCACATTGACTACCCCCACCCCAGCCCTCCCCCTGAAAGGGGGAGGGAGTCGACAATTTCATCGGCATCAGTATCTACACCTGCAAATGTCGTGAGGCTAGGCATCGCACGCGACGCCGCCTTCGGATTTTACTATCCCGACGATCTCGCCGCGCTGCAACAGGCGGGTGCCCAACTTATTCCGATCAACATGCTACGGGACCCGGGTTTACCTGACATCGATGGCCTGTTCATCGGCGGCGGGTTTCCCGAAACCCACATGGCGGCGCTCGAAGCCAATGCCATGCTGCGCGGCGAAATTCGCACCGCGATAGAAAACGGGCTACCCACCTACGCGGAATGCGGCGGTTTGATGTATCTCGCGCGGCGCATCACCTGGCAGGAAAAAAGTCACGCCATGGCGGGCGTCATTCCCGGCGATATCGTCATGCATGCCCGCCCGCAAGGGCGCGGTTATGTACGTCTGCGTGAAAGCGCGCAGCACCCCTGGCCGTTGCACAGCGGTCTGGAAATTCCCGCGCATGAATTTCATTATTCCAGTTTGGAGAACCTGGCGCCGGGTGTCATCTTCGCCTATGACGTTGTACGCGGCAGCGGTGTGGACGGTGCACACGACGGTCTGATTTATAAAAACCTGCTCGCCAGCTACACTCATCTGCGCGACGTCGATGCGCACCACTGGGCGCGGCGGTTTGTGGAATTTGTACGTAGCAACAAACAGAAGCACCACCCCACCCCTGCGGGGCACCCTCCGCCGCACACGGATGTGCAAGTGCCGTGAAGTGCATGCGACCGCCATGGATGGCGGAAGGTAGAGCAACGCAGGAGCAGTTGCCGGGATGCACGAGAGCGGCCTCGAAATGAGGAGGGGGGAGCAGCGATTTTTCTCCCCTCCTTATTTTCAAGGAGGGGTGGCAGCGCAGCTGACGGGGTGGT
>CAZHHW010000200.1:0-3073 GCA_964532385.1 uncultured Gammaproteobacteria bacterium
AGCTCGCTATTCCTCGCTCGTTGCGCCTTGCCCTGCACCCAACGGGTCGCACTCCACAGGCCGTTCAACTGCCGTTTCTAGGTTCAACAGCGCGTACGCATCCAGCCGGTGATGCTCAGACGCGGCCGCCGCGCGGGCAGCACTTCATGCTCGAAATCGCCGCTCAGAAAGGTAACCAGTGTGCCGCCGCGCGGCATGATGTCGGTATAACGCTGCGCGTCATCGGCAGCGATGTGGATGCGCAATTGTCCGCCGTCTTCGTTCCGCCAGTCCTGATTTAAATACAAAATACACGACAGCACGCGCGCTTGCGTGTGTGCATGCCGGTCCAGGTGTTTACTGTAAAACGCGCCGATAGGATAGCGCGCGAAATGCAGTTCCAGATCGAACGCGCCGAGGAATAATTCCTGATTCACAGCCAGACGCAGGTGTTCAAGCAGAGCGATGTACGTGGCTTGTGCGGCGCTGGGCGCAGCATGCTCGATCCATGCGATGGCGTCGCCGCGGACGGCGGTGTTCGCCTTCCGGCTTTGCCCGCTGCCGATATGCGCGGCGCGAAATTCTTGTTGTGCCCAACGTTGATTCGCTTCCGCCGCCAACGCTTGCCAGGTGCGGGTGTCGACAAAATCCGGCGTCACACACCACCCCTGCTGGATCAGCGTCGATGTGATGTGTTCCACACCGGGCAGGGTAGATGAACTGTTCATAGCGCGACGACAGCGTAGCGTGCGCCATGCGCACGATCTTCACACGTGGGAAAGGGTGTCGTGCGCATGGCGCAGGTTACGTTGGGTCTCATCAGGCGTCAGGTGTCTTCAGCGCCACGGCGGGTGGCGGGGTAATTCCCTGATTGGCCCGGCGCAGTGCACCTCCGGCGCGCTTCAACAATTGCAGCAGATCATCGACGTAGCTGAAGACCACCGGAATCACCAGCAGCGAAAGAAATGTCGAGGTCAGCAACCCGCCGATCACCGCGATCGCCATGGGCGAACGGAAGCTGGGTTCGGCGCCGATCCCCATCGCCACCGGCAGCATGCCCGCGCCCATCGCGATGGTGGTCATGATGATGGGCTGCGCGCGTTTGCGGCACGCGTCGACCAGCGCGGCGAAGCGCGCCATGCCGTGTTCGCGGCGCGCCATGACGGTGTATTCGACCAGCAGGATCGAGTTCTTGCTGACAATGCCCATCAGCATTAACAGGCCGATGATCGCCGGCATCGAGAACGCGCTGTGCGACAACAGCAAGCCCAGGAATGCGCCGCCCACCGACAAAGGCAGCGCGGCGAGGATGGTGACCGGTTGCAGGAAATCATGGAACAACAACACCAGCACCAGATAGATGCACAGGATGCCGATCAGCATCGCCGAACCGAAACTGCCGAACAGTTCTTTCATGCGCTCCGCATCGCCCGACGCCGGCTGGCTGATGCCGGGCGGCAACTGTTGCAGCGCGGGCAGCTTGCTGACAAGACCCTGCACTTCGCCGAGCTGACGGCCGGCGAGTTCGATGTCGATGGTGACATTGCGTTTGCGGTCAAGACGATCAATCTGGCTGGGGCCGCTGGCTAGCGTAATCGCAGCGACCGCGCTGAGCGGCACCTGCCCGCCATGCGCCGGTACGCGCAACTGCCGGATCGCTTCGATATCCTGCCGCGCGTTTTGCTCCAGGCGCACCCGAATAGGTATTTGCCGCTGCGGCAAATTGAGCTTGGTCAGTTGCACTTCGAAATCGCCGGAAGTGCCGACCCGGATGGCATTGGCCAGCGCCGATGCCGTAACGCCTAAGTCGGCGGCGCGCGCAAAGTCGGGTGTGATGTGAATCTCGGGGCGCTGCAAACTGGCGCTGGAAGAAATATTGCCCAAATTGGGCAGGCTGCGCACGTCATGCTCCGCCGCAATGCTGAACTCGCTGAGTGTATTGGCATCCTCACCTTGCAGCACTAACTGATAGCGCTCGCCCGCATCGCCGATACCCACCGAGACGCGCGCGCCGGGCAGCGCTTGCAGGCGTTCACGCAGCTCGTTTTCGATTTGCGCCTGTTTGCGCGGCCGCTCATTGCGGTGTTTGAGCACCAGCGTCAGCGTCGCTTTGCGCACATCGCTGCCCGCGCCTTCACCGAAGGGGCCGGAGCCTGTCGTAATACCCACGGCGGTAAAAATTCTTGTGATGTCGGCGACCGGCGCCGCCAGCTCGCGGGCGCGTTCGGCTGCCAGTGTGGTTTCCGCCAGCGTGCTGCCGGGCGGCAGTTCGATTTTGATCGCGGTCTGGTTACGGTCCGCGGCCGGCAGAAAGCCTTTGGGCAACAGCGGCACCAAGGCTAGCGAACCGATGAAAAAAGCCAGCGCCCCCGCCATGGTGGTTTTACGGTGGCGCAGACACCATTGCATCGCGCCCAGATAACGGCGTTTGAGCGCGCCGTCGCCGCTGCCCGGAGCGTGCGCCTTCAAAAAATACGCCGCCATCATCGGGGTGAGCATGCGCGCGACCAACAGCGACGTGAGCACCGCCACCGCCGCGGTGATACCGAACTGTTTGAAGAATTTACCCGGTATGCCGCCCATGAACGCGGTCGGCAGGAACACCGCCACCAGGGTCATGGTGGTGGCGATCACCGCCAGGCCGATTTCGTCCGCCGCTTCCAGCGACGCCTGCAACGGCGATTTGCCCATGCGCAAATGCCGCACGATGTTCTCGATCTCGACAATGGCATCGTCGACCAGAATGCCGACCACCAGTGCGAGCGCCAGCAGGGTAAGGATATTCAGGCTGAAATTCAGGTAATACATCACCGCGAAGGCGGGAATGATGGACAGCGGCAGCGCCGTGGCCGCGACCAGGGTCGCGCGCCAGTCGCGCAAAAACAGCCATACCACCAAAATGGCGAGAACCGCGCCCTCGTACAGAAGCTCCATCGAGCCCTGGTAGTTATCCTGCACGGCGTTGACGGTGTTGTAAGCTTCTTCGAGCTTCACCAGCGGATACTGTTGCGCGAGTTTTGCGACGGTCTTGCGCACCGCGTCCGCCACCGCCACTTCGCTGACGCCTTTGAGGCGCGACACATTGAAGGCGACG
>CAZHHW010000201.1:0-3030 GCA_964532385.1 uncultured Gammaproteobacteria bacterium
AGAGCAACGCAGGAGCAGTTGCCGGATGGGGGTGTACAAGCACACTGTAATTTCGAGCACCCCCATCCTGACCTTCCCCCTTGCAGGGGGAAGGAACGCTTCGTTCATGCGCGCAGGCCTCGACATAAAAATTAAGTCCCAGGCCGATGAACACTAAGGACAGTGCTGTGGTGTTCGCATACCACGATGTCGGCGTGCGCTGCCTCGCGGTGCTGCTGGCGCGGGGCGTAACCGTTCCGTTGGTTGTCACGCATCGTGACGACAGCGCGGAGAATATCTGGTTCGGCAATGTTGCCGGGCTCGCGGCGCTGCATCACATTCCGGTGATTACGCCGGATGATGCTAACGACGCTGCGACCGTGGAACGCGTGCGTGCCTGCCGGCCGGATTTTCTGTTTTCGTTTTATTATCGCCATATGCTGAAGGCGGAGTTGTTGACTATTCCGGCGCGCGGCGCCTATAACATGCATGGCTCGCTGTTGCCCAAATATCGCGGGCGCGCACCGGTCAACTGGGCGGTATTGCACGGCGAACGTGAAACCGGCGCCAGTCTGCATCGCATGGTCGTAAAGCCCGACGCCGGAGATTTAGTCGAGCAGCGGCACGTGCCGATTTTGCCGAACGACACCGCGCACGAAGTGATGCACAAAGTTACTTACGCCGCCGAGGCGTGTTTGTACGACGCATTGCCTGCACTGCTGGACGGTAGCGCTAAACATACGCCGCTGGATTTACAGGCGGGCAATTACTTCGGTCGCCGCCGTCCCGAAGATGGGCAAATCAATTGGACGCGCAGCGCTTGGGACATTCACAATCTGATCCGCGCGGTTGCGCCGCCTTATCCCGGCGCATTTTTTGAATATCAAGGCGCGCGCTTGGACGTGCTGCTGAGCCACTATTGCGCCGAGGCTGCGGCACAGCGAGATGCCGCACCACGCTTGTATTGGCACGGCGATGCTTGTTATGTCGATTGCAGTGACGGACTGCGATTTCAGATTTTGCGCTTGGCGTTGAACGGCGCGCCGCTCACTGCGAAGGCTATGGAACAACGCTTCGGTGTGCGAGAGCTACATTTGGTAACGAAGGTATAGGTGGATGTTAAAAACAGTAGTCGAGTAACGGCTCCTCCCCTCCTCATTTTCGAGGAGGGGTGCCCCGAAGGCGACCGCCATGGATGGCGGAAGGTAGAGCAACGCAGGAGCAGTTGCCGGGGTGGGGTGGTCGCTGTTTTGGCGCGCAGGAATCTCTAACCGCAACCACCCCGTCACCTGCGGCGCCACCCCTCCTCGAAATGAGGAGGGGAGTTCATTCAGGGCGTGGGAATTCTTTGGTCACTGGAGACGAATCACATGAAAGTTTTAATTCTGGGCGTGAACGGGTTCATCGGACACCACTTGTCGCGACGCATTATGGACACGACCGACTGGCAGGTGTTCGGCATGGACATGTACGGCGAGCGCGTGGCGCCGCTGACCAGCAACCCGCGCTTTAATTTTTTCGAAGGCGACATTTGCATCAACCGCGAATGGGTCGAGTACCATGTCAAGAAGTGCGACGTGGTACTGCCGCTGGTGGCGATCGCGACACCCGCCAGTTATGTGCGCGCGCCGTTGTCGGTGTTTGAGCTCGACTTCGAAGCCAATTTGCCGATTATTCGCGCCTGCGTGCGTTACAAAAAACGCGTGCTGTTTCCGTCCACGTCGGAAGTGTACGGCATGAGCGACGACACGCCGTTCCATCCGTACGAGTCGAAGCTGGTGTTGGGGCCCATCGACATGCAGCGCTGGATTTATTCCTGTTCCAAGCAGTTGATGGATCGCGTGATCTGGGCTTACGGACAAGAGCAAGGTTTTGACTTTACCCTGTTCCGCCCGTTCAACTGGATCGGGCCTGGACTCGACAGTATGCATACCGCGAAGGAAGGCAGCTCACGCGTGGTGACGCAATTCCTCGGCCACATCGCGCGCGGCGAACCCATCAGCTTGGTGGACGGCGGCGCGCAGCGGCGCAGCTACACCTACATCGACGACGGCATCGACGCCCTAATGCGCATTATCGAAAACAAAAACAAAGTGGCGACCGGAAAAATCTACAACATCGGCAACCCGGCCAATGACTTGTCGGTGCGCGAGCTGGCGCAACTGATGCTCGACATCGCGCACGAATTCCCGGAATACCGCGCGGGTGCCGAGAAAGTAAAGCTGGTCGAAGTCACCGCGCAGAAGTACTACGGCAAAGGCTATCAGGACATCCAGACGCGCGTGCCGTGGATCGAAAATACCCGGAAGGAATTAAGCTGGGAACCCAAGACCACGTTACGCACCGCACTGACCAACGTGTTCGAAGCGTATCGCGGCGAAGTCGGGCAAGCGCGCGCATTGATCGATCACGCGTAGTCAGTCGTGCGCATTGCGCTCAAAGTAGACGTCGACACGTTGCGCGGCACGCTGGAAGGCGTGCCGCCATTGTTGCGCCTGCTCGATCAATTCAACGTGCGCGCGACTTTTTTGTTCAGCCTGGGCCCCGACCACACCGGGCGTGCCATCAAACGCATATTCCGGCCGGGTTTCTTAAGCAAGGTGGGGCGCACCTCGGTGACTAGCCACTACGGAATTAAAACCTTGCTCTATGGCACCTTGCTGCCGGGTCCGCACATCGGCAAGCGTGGTGCACAGGTGATGCGCAGTGTGGCGGCGGCCGGTCACGAGACCGGCATCCATACTTACGATCATATCGATTGGCAGGATTCGGTGAGCAAGCGCGACGCCGCGTGGACGCGCACACAAATGGATAAAGCGCGCGTGGTCTACCAGGAAATTTTTCAACACCCGGCACTCACGCACGGCGCGGCCGGCTGGCAAATGAATGCGCACGCGTTCCGGCTGGAACAGGAATACGGCTTTCGCTACGCCAGCGACTGCCGCGGCACACAGCCGTTTTTGCCGGTGATCGATGGGCAGGTCAGCGCTTGCCCGCAACTGCCCACCACCTTGCCGACACTGGATGAAGTGATCGGGTTGGACGGCTGGA
>CAZHHW010000202.1:0-2965 GCA_964532385.1 uncultured Gammaproteobacteria bacterium
GATCGCTGCGGTGCTGTCGGCAATTCGCGAGTTCCGGATTACATCTTTTTGCGGCACCAAAGCTACGCTGTGATTTACGCTTTCACTGACTTGTGGGATTTTAGCCAGTCTTTAGGTGCGGCATCGACGCGTGTTTTCCAGCCGACACCTGTGGCACGAAATCGCCGAACAACTTCCGGGGAAAGACGAATGGTAATTCGTTCCTTCGTCGGGGTCTTCTGTCGGCCACGCACCTTGGTGAGCAACGTTGCAGGCAGCGCTTCCTTGGCGGGACGAAAGCGTTTCATGTCTGCGGCAGTCAGCTCGCGCACTTCACCCTTGGCATCAATCAGGGGTTTGGATTTTGGCATAGCGCTTACCTCTCTATGGTTGGCTTTGCGAAAACTGATGACGCGAATGCCGCCCGGCGTTTCCGTGAAGCACAAAACATGCAGCCGTCCACGTAGATTGCCCAGAGCAACGTAGCGCGCCTCAGCATACTCGCGCCGTGCATCGACCTGGATGTGCGCGGTCTCGAGGAATCACGCCCTACACGATTCTATTTTTTATCCGGCCGATTCCCGCCACTTCACACTCCACCACATCCCCAGCTTTCATGAACTGCGGTGGGGTGCGTGCGAAGCCGACGCCGGCCGGGGTGCCGGTGGCGATGATGTCGCCGGGTTCCAGCGTCATGCCGTGTGACAGAATAGAAATGGTGCGCGCGACGCTGAAAATCATGTCGCGGGTGTTGGCTTGTTGTTTCAACTCGCCGTTGACCCAACTTCTTAATTGCAAGTTTTGCGGGTCAGCGATTTCGTCGGAAGTGACAAGCCATGGCCCCATTGGGCAGGCGCCATCCAGGCTCTTGCCGAGAAAATATTGTTTGTGGCGAAACTGCACGTCGCGCGCGGAGATGTCATTGATGACGGTATAACCGAACACGTGCTCGAGCGCGCGGGCTTCGCTGATGCTGCGACCGCCGCTGCCGATAATCACGCCCAACTCCACTTCCCAATCCAGTTGCTGGGTGACTTCGGGCTGCGCGGGGATGTCGGCATACGGCCCGTTCACGCTAGTGACACTTTTGGTGAACACCACGGGATGCTCGGGGATTTCCGCCACGCGGCCACCGGCGGCGGCGGACTCTTTGGCGTGATCGAAATAATTCCAGCCCAGGCACACGATGTTTTTGCGCGGACGCGGAATCGGCGCAAGCAATTGCACGCTCGCCAATGGCACCCGGTTGGAATTCGAAGCAGCCATTGCCGCCGTCAAACGCATCAGCGCCGCTTTGCCGCCATCGATCAACGCGAGCATGTCGCGAAATTCGGCGGGCGCGCCGCTCACGCGCGCAGGCAAAAAAACCTCATCCCCTGTCACCACACCAAGGTGGCGTTGTTGCTCAAACAGACAAGTGACCAGACGCATAATCAGTGTCCTAAGAATCTTTTCCGGGCCAGGAGAAAATCAGCACCACCGCGCCCACGGCGCCGAACATCCAGGTGAGCAGCGGTGCGGAGGCGAACATCACGAGATTCTCGCCATGCGTGCCGAGCAGGATCACCGCGCTCAAAATAAAACTGGCGCCCGCAATTGCGCGATAGGTGCGCCGGTTGGAACGGCGCAGCTCGAGTTGCAGCTTGCGCAGATCGCTGTGCGTGTCCGTTCCGCTTGTGGGAGCACGTTGTGACTTCAACATCTGATGCACCAGCGTCGGAATTTCCGGGATCGCCGTCGACCATTCCATGGCGTTGCGGCGCAGGCTCTTGATCCAGCCGCGCACGCCGAACTGTTCGCTCATCCAGCGCTCCAGAAACGGCTTGGCGGTCTGCCATAAGTCAAGATCTGGATACAACTGGCGGCCCAGGCCTTCGATATTGAGCAGGGTTTTTTGCAACAGCACCAGTTGCGGCTGGATTTCCATGTTGAAGCGGCGCGCGGTCTGGAACAATTGCACCAACACATGGCCGAAGGAAATTTCACTGAGCGGCTTTTGGAAAATCGGTTCGCATACTGTGCGGATGGCCGCCTCGAATTCCTCCACACGTGTGTCGGCCGGCACCCAGCCGGACTCCACGTGCAGTTCCGCCACGCGCCGGTAATCGCGTTGAAAAAAGGCCAGGAAATTACCCGCCAGATAGCGCTGATCTTCCTGACTCAACATGCCCATGATGCCGAAGTCGACCGCCATGTAACGGCCGTCGGGGGCGACGAAAATATTGCCGGGGTGCATGTCGGCGTGGAAGAAGCTGTCGCGGAACACCTGGGTGAAAAAAATCTCCACGCCGTTTTCCGAAAGTTTTTTGAAATCGATGTTGGCCGCGCGCAAGGCGGCGAGATCGCTGATCGGAATGCCGTGAATGCGTTCCATCACCATCACGTTTCTACGCGTCAGCTCCCAGAAAACCTCCGGCACGTACAGCAGCGGCGAGCCCGCGAAGTTGCGCCGCAATTGCGACGCCGAGGCGCCTTCGCGTTGCAAGTCAAGTTCGTCGAAAATGGTTTTTTCGTACTCCGCGACCACTTCGCGCGGCCGCAGACGACGCGCTTCGCGCCAGTATTTTTCGGCCAGACCCGCCAGCGTGTGCAGCAATTCTATATCGCTGCGGATGGCATGCTCGATGTTCGGGCGCACCACCTTTACGATCACATCGCGGCCGTTTTTAAGCCGTGCCGCGTGGACTTGAGCAATGGACGCGGATGCCAGCGGCTGTTCATCGAAGGACTGGAATGCCTCGGTCACCGGCTGACCGTACGCCAGCTCGACAATTTGACGCGCCAGACTGCCCGCGAATGGCGGCACCTGATCCTGCAACTTGGCAAGTTCCCGGGCGATGTCGACCGGCAACAAGTCGGGGCGCGTGGACAGGATTTGCCCGAACTTGACAAAGATCGGCCCGAGCTCTTCCAGCGCCAGCCGGATGCGCACGCCGCGCGGCAAGGTGGCGCGGCGCGCCCAATTCCACGGCAGCAGATAAAAGAA
>CAZHHW010000203.1:0-2952 GCA_964532385.1 uncultured Gammaproteobacteria bacterium
CATCATGCCCGGCCAGAAAGAGCGCAAAAAGTCGGTGCGCCAGAAACTCAACCCCATCGATCTGGAATTTCGCGGCAAGAATGTGTTGCTGGTCGACGACTCCATCGTGCGCGGCACGACCTCCAAAGAAATCACTCAGATGGCGCGCGATGCCGGTGCCAACAAAGTGTATTTCGCGTCCGCATCGCCGCCGGTGCGCTACCCGAATGTTTACGGTATCGACATGCCGTCGCGCCGTGAACTGGTCGGCCACGGACGCGATGTCGAACAAATCTGCAACGAGATCGGCGCCGACGGTTTGATTTTCCAGGATCTTGAAGACCTGATCGAATCCGCCCGCAAAGGCAATCCGCGCATCAAACGTTTTGACACATCCGTGTTCGACGGGGAATATGTCACGGCCGACGTCACTCCCGATTACCTCGCGCGCCTGGAAGCGCTGCGCAGCGAAGGCGCCAAAGAGCAACAATATAAACAGGACGACGACATCATCGACATGTACAACACCGCATGATGCAGGCAGGTATCCGCAACGCGATTTTGTGCAACGCGATGCTATTCGGCGGGTGCGCACACGTGGCCGTGCAGACGGCGGCGGAAACCCAGCCAGGCGGAAAAACCCCCGTCATTATTGCAATGCCGCCGATTCCATCGGATGAACCGAAAATCACCATTCATGAGCCGGGTGTTGACTTAAGTACGCCGGATATCTGGCTGGGTGTGGTCCTGGCGCTGCTGCTTTCCGTGGCGAGATAGTTTAAAAATTTGTATTGAATCTGGAGTTGCTATGGAAACCAAGACCGTTTCTCCCGCTAAAAAATCACCTCTGATCAAAGTGATCATCGCGCTGGCGATGCTGGGCGTGCTGTGGCTGGCGGTAGCGAATTTGCCGCGCGGTTACAGTCGAGACTTGACCCAGATCGGCAAGGGAAGAAATGTCGTGGTGCAGGTGCATGATCATAATCTGGTCGGGAGTATCGACTTGATGGAAACGCTCAACAAGGTGCGTCCGGAGTATGCGGATGCGGTTGAGTTCGTGGTTGCCGATTTGTTAACCCCCGAAGGCCAGGCGTTTGCTACAAGTCACGATGCGAGCTCCGTAACGCTGGTATTTTTTGCGCCCGACGGCACGCAACGTGGTTCAATCAAGGGCGCGCAAGATGTCAACGCGCTTAGAAACAGCTTGAATCAAGCCTTCAATTTGCCTGCGCCCAAATAGACGGGCGACACGTGGTCACAGACCCTACTCAGCCCGCAATTTGGTGCGAATCCCCACACCGAAACTCAGTAGATCATCGAGATGATTCTGTACCACTTCGCGCACTACCGCAGGGTTGACTCGTTGGTAACCGTGGACGACTACATTGCGGAAGCCCGCCATGTCACGCAATGGCTCGATGAGGTGCGGCGCAACCCAGCCGGTGTCGGCGAGTTTTTGGAATAATTCACGGTTGGATTCAGGTTCTCCCAAGCGTTGATCTGACACGATGTGAGAAGCGACATCGAGGGCGGCTTGTATCGCGATTTGCAGTGTGTGTGCGGCAAAGCGTTCTTCGCGTACGTCCTGTTCTATGTTTTCGGGAACGCACAGCGCGCGCAACTCGCTGACACAGGTTTCAATGAACGCGAGTTTTTTTTCGATCAGTTCAATATCTGTCATGACCGGGTTCCTGTCCGGGCGTGGCGGTATTCGTGCAAATAGGGTAGCAAATCGAAATAGCGACGGCGCGCGTCGACCTCGAAGCGCACACGTGCCGCAGGGTCGTATTCACACACCAGGATTCCGTCGCGCAGCACGCGGTGAATCAAATCCGGTGATGCACGATTGAGCACTACTAAGTCCACCGGCGCGCACAGCGCTTTCTGTAAATCGTCGGCGAGGTCAAGGGCCAGACCGCGTAAACCCGGCGGCGGATTTTGTGCGTACAGCACGGCTACATCTGTATCGCTGCCAGCATGGGCATTACCGCGCGCGCGGCTGCCAAACAGGTAAACACACGCGATTCCCTGACCGTGGTGCGCAAAAAATTCGCGCAAAATTTTTGTTTCTGGTGGTTCAAGCATAGCCCCAGTATAGCACCGAGGTTTTGTACTACTGGCGGGCAGACAATGCATTTCAGAGCTACGCTTGTTACTGCAATCTTCGGAGCGCAGTTCGTATGGCCTCGCACATTCTGGTGCTCAACGCCGGTTCATCAAGTCTGAAATTCAGTGTTTGGTTGGCCGGGCCTGACACGCACCGCGCTTTGACCTTGCAACAACGTGGCATGGTCGCTGAGATCGGCGGGCGTGCGCGCTTTGATGTTTATGATCAGCTTGGCAAGCCGCTCGCGGTTGACGACCATTCTGTGACTGGCACGGGAGCCAGTCACAGGCACGCGTTGCAACATATCCTGAATTGGCTGGATACGAATTTTTCCGGCGTCGAGTTTCAAGCCGTCGGCCATCGCGTTGTGCACGGCGGGGACCGTTATACGCAACCGACACGTGTCGATGCAACGGTGCTGGACGAATTACGCGCACTCAGCCAACTCGCGCCGCTGCACCAACCGCACAGTCTCGCGGCCATCGAGTTGCTGGCGCAGCAACGCCCGCACGTGCTACAGGTTGCGTGTTTTGACACTTCGTTTCACCAGACTCAGCCGCCGGTCGCGCGTCGCTTTGCGTTGCCCCGCGCGCTGCATGCGGCGGGTATCAAGCGCTATGGATTTCATGGCTTGAGTTATGAATACCTGGCGCAGGTGTTGCCGGATTATCTGGGTGCAGCGGCGGACGGCCGGGTGATTCTGGCGCATCTGGGCAATGGCGCCAGTCTGTGCGCGTTACAGCAGCGGCGAAGCGTGGCGACGACCATGGGTTTTACGCCGCTGGATGGATTGATGATGGGTACGCGTTGCGGTGCGCTCGATCCCGGTGTGGTGTTGCATCTTCAGCGCGAGCGCCACATGAGTC
>CAZHHW010000204.1:0-2916 GCA_964532385.1 uncultured Gammaproteobacteria bacterium
AATAAGGCGCGCGACGCGCGTCGAGACCACCTCAAATAAATCAAATGGCGCAGTGGGCAAAGCGCCGCAAGGAGGCGTTGTGGCTTCAATCAATTTTATCGGTGGCGAGAAGGGCGGAGTGGGCAAGTCGGTGGTGTCGCGGGTGCTGGCGCAATATCACATCGATCACGAAAAACCGTTCATCGGTTTTGATACGGATCGTTCGCACAGTTCTTTCATACGGTTTTACAGCGGCTACGCGCATCCGGCCGTGGTAGACAATTACGAAAGCCTGGATGCGATTGCCAGGGCGGTGGAACAGAATCCAAATCAGAATGTGATTGTCGATCTGGCGGCGCAGACTTTCGCACCGGTGTCACGCTGGATTGCCGATTCCAGCGTATTCGAAGCGTTCAGTGAGATGAATATTTCTGTCAACTTCTGGCACGTGATGGACGGCGGCAAGGATTCGGTCGACCTACTGGGGCGCCTGTTCGATACCTACGCCGCGGCGCCCACCTACTCGGTCGTGCTGAATCATGGGCGTGGCAACGACTTTTCCATCTTCAAGCGTTCCGCCGAGCATCAGCGCGCTCTCGATCACGGCGCTGCAATCATTGAACTGCCACGCTTACATGACGTGAGCATGCGCAAGATCGATATGCAGAACACCAGTTTCTGGGCGGCGGTCAACAGCCATGCCGGCGGTGCGGACGGGCTTGGCATGCTGGAACGCCAGCGCGTTAAGACCTGGTTGCGAAACGCCTATGCGGTGCTCCCGCCGGGCCGGTTCGATTAAATGACCTGTATTTAGGTATCATGATGGACAACGCGGCGGCGCAGGTCATTGCGCTTGCCGGTTGTTCAGAAGGATGAGTGTTCAAATTCAGTTGCGAGGATGTACCGCCATGTCAGAAAAATATATGACAACGACGTTTTCCGGCCAGGCCAGCGACGGCAGCCTGCCGGTGGTCGAGGGAACCCTGGGACCCGCCGCCGTGGATGTGCAGACGCTGTTCGCGCGTCACGGCATCCTCGCTTACGACCCGGGTTTTCGTTCCACCGCCTCGTGCAAGAGCGCCATTACCTTCGTCGATGGCGATAATGGCGTGTTGCTGTATCGCGGCTATCCGATCGAGGAACTCGCCGAGCATTCTTCATTTGTCGAGGTGGCGTACCTGCTGATGTACGGCGAACTTCCGGACGCCGCGCAACTGCCCGCTTTTGAGAAGGATTTATTGCGTTACAATCTGCTGCACGAGCAGGTATTGTCATTTTATCGCGGGTTCCGCCGCGATGCTCATCCGATGGCGGTCATGGTGGGGGTGGTCGGCGCGTTGTCGGCCTTCTACCACGACGTGATGGACACACGGAATCCCGCGGATCGCGAGCGCGCGGCGATCCGCCTGATCGCCAAGATGCCGATGCTGGCGGCCGCGAGTTATACCTACTCGATCGGCCGCACCCAGCGCTACCCGAACAACCTGCTGGATTATTCGTCGAACTTTCTGCAAATGATGTTTGGTCTGCCCAACCAGGAATACCGCGTCGATCCGGTGTTGGCGCGCGCTTTCGATGTGATTCTGATTCTGCATGCCGATCACGAGCAGAATGCCTCGACCTCGACCGTGCGCATGGCGGCGTCTTCGGGTGCGAACCCGTTTGCCTGCGTCGCCTCCGGCATTGCCAGCCTGTGGGGTCCGGCACACGGCGGCGCCAACGAGGCGGTGCTCAAGATGTTGCACGAGATCGGCGCGGTCGAGAATATTCCCAAGGCCATCGCGCGCGCCAAGGACAAGAACGATTCATTCCGTCTGATGGGTTTCGGCCACCGCATTTACAAGAACTTCGACCCGCGCTCGCGCGTGATCCAGGCGCAGGCCAAAAAGGTGTTGAGTCACCTGGGCATCGACGATCCCTTGCTCGAGGTGGCGATGCGGCTGGAGGAAATCGCGCTCAAGGATGCGTACTTCGTCGAGCGCAAGCTCTATCCCAACGTTGACTTTTATTCGGGCATCCTGCTACGCGCCATGGGGTTTCCGACCAACATGTTCACCGCTGTATTCGCGCTGGCGCGCACCGCCGGTTGGGTCAGCCACTGGCTCGAGTTGCAGGGCGAAAGTCATGGCATCGATCGCCCGCGCCAGTTGTATGTGGGCAGCACGCGGCGTTCGTATCCGGGCCGTGCCTAGGCTGCAACGTCGGCGCTATTCATGTCGTCGAGGTAGTAGCGCGCCAGCACGCGCAGCGAGTCGTCGAACTCATACACCAACGGCTTACCGGTGGGAATATTCAGCTCCACGATGTCGCCGTCGGAGATATTCTCGAGGTGCTTCATCAAGGCGCGCAGCGTGTTGTGATGTGCGACCACCAGCGTTTTTTTACCGGTGCGAATGCTGGGCACAATGATTTCGTTCCAGCTTTGTAGGCAGCGGTTCATCGTATCTTCCAGTGATTCTGTGTTCGGCAGGCAATTCGGGAGCACGTGCTTATAGCGTGGATCATGATACGGCAGACGTGGATCGCTGAAGCTCATCGCAGGCGGGCGCACTGCAAATCCGCGCCGCCACAGATGCACCTGTTCCGCGCCGTAATGTTCGATGATTTCAGTCTTGTTCAGGCCCTGCAATGCGCCGTAGTGGCGCTCATTAAGGCGCCAGTCCTTGTAGACCGGCAACCAATGCAGGTCCATTTCGTCCATGACCATCCACAGGGTACGAATCGAGCGCTTGAGCACTGAGGCATAGGCGACATCGAAAGTGTAGCCATTCTCTTTGAGCAGACGGCCCGCACGCCGCGCTTCCAAAGTGCCGACCGACGATAAATCCACATCGGTCCAGCCGGTAAACCGGTTTTCGAGATTCCAGGTACTTTCGCCGTGACGCAGCAATACGACTTTAATCATGTGTACCTCCTAACCGGACCACATATTCAGGG
>CAZHHW010000205.1:0-2861 GCA_964532385.1 uncultured Gammaproteobacteria bacterium
CGGGGTGCGCTCGCGCATCAACAGACCGGCTTCCGGCACCGCGACCACTTCCGGCGTGCCCCACACGTCGGAGGCCACCACCGGCGTACCGCAGGCCATCGCTTCGAGCAGCACATTGGCCCAGCCTTCGCGGCTCGACGCGAGCACCAGAATATCCGCTGCGCCGTAGTAGTCGCGCAATTGATCGTGTTTGATCGCGCCCAGAAAGGCGACGCGCGCCGCCACGCCCCGCTTGCGCGCCAGTGCGCGCAAATTGACTTCTTCGATACCGTCGCCTGCAATCAGCAGGCGGGCGTCGGGCAAATGTTCCAGCGCATTAATCACCAGGTCGTGACCTTTACGTTCGATCAGGTGTCCCACCGACAGCAAGGTCGTGCCGCGCAATTGCAGGCGTTCTCGCAACGCCACGCGATCCGCGGGCGGCTGGAATTGTTGCAAATCCACCCCGTTGCGCAACACCGTCACGCGCTGCTCCGGCACACCCAGCTCCACCAGCACTTCTTTCAAGGCCTGGCACACGGTGATCATGCCGGACGCGCGCTCCGCCGCCCATTGAATCAGTTTGCGCGGCAGTAGGTATTTAGGGATCAGGTTCAAGTCGGTACCGCGCGCGGTGATCACCACCGGCTTGTTGAACCAGCGCCCCAACAAAATCGCGGCGACGCCGTCGGGATAAAAATAATGCGCATCGATCGCATCGAACGTCTTGCCGCTGCTCAGCAAGCGGCTGATCACCGGGCGCATCGCCAGCGCCAGCAGCAGCGGTGAAAGCGTCATGCCGATTTTCGGCAATAAGAGATAACGCGGATGTTCGACTTCGATGCCGTGCCGGAATTCATGACGTGGCGCCTTGGCATAACCGGCGTAGTCGCCGAAGCGCGGGTCGGTGAAAGGAAACCAGGGCACCGGCGCAAGCACGTGAGCGGTTACCGCGCCGCTGGCCAGCAAATGACGCAAACGATTCTCCACGAATACGCCATGCCGCGGCATCACGGCATTGGGGTAAAGCGTGGTGAAGGTCAGCAGTTTCATGAGCTAGTGTGCCGCTGCGGCGGAGGCCGGAGTCGCGGCCTTGCGCCCCAGCGCGGTGCGCATGAAGGCCTCGAACATCAGCAGGGTCCACAACGCGGCACTGTGTTCGCCGAAGCCGGATTGATGTTCATTCACCAGCTGCTCGACATACTTCATGTTGAAGTAGCCGGTATCACGCAACCCCGGCCCCAGCAGCGCATCGCGTACGCGCTGCTTGAGCGGACCCCGGAACCACGCGGCCAGCGGCACCGCGAATCCCATCTTGGGGCGGTACAACACATCGTCCGGCAAATGCGGTTCCAGCGCGCGCTTGAAAATGTATTTGCCTTCCTGGCCGCGTAACTTTAATTCCGGCGGCAGGCGGCAGACCCACTCGACGAACTGGTGGTCAAGCAGCGGCACCCTGACCTCGAGCGCATGCGCCATGCTGGCGCGGTCGACCTTGGTCAGAATGTCGCCCGGCAGATAGGTTTTAAGATCCAGGTATTGAATCAGCGACAACGGGTCTTTGCTGGGCGCTTTTTTAGCATAGCCGCGAAACACTTCGACCGCGTTGTATCCGCCCAGCGTGCGCGTAAACTCCGCTGAAAAAAGCTTGCGGCGCTGCGCCTCGTTAATCACCGACACGGTGTGCAAATAGGCTTGCAGACTGTCGCGCGACAAGGACTGAAACGTGGATTTGGCGCGCAGGAATTTCGGCGCCCAATCCAGCTTCGGATAAATCGCGCCGAGAAATCCGAAAATCACGCGGCGCAACGGCAACGGCAGCAGCTTGCGAATCGCTTCTTCGTTCATATGCCAGCGGTGGCGGCGGTAGCCGGCGAAATTCTCGTCGCCGCCGTCGCCCGACAACGCCACGGTGACGCGCTTGCGCGCCAGTTCGCAGACGCGGTACGTCGGGATCGCGGAACTGTCGGCATACGGCTCGTCGTAGAGCTTGGCGAGCGTGTCGATCAATTCGTAATCGTCGGGGCTCACCTGTTCGACGTAGTGCCGGGTTTTGTAACGCTCCGCGACCATGGCGGCAAATTCGGTTTCGTTGTATTTGCGGTCGCCAAACGCAATGGAGCAGGTATTGACGGCTTGATCGGGCGAAATCCGCGCCATCATCGCCACCACGGCGCTGGAATCCACCCCGCCGGAAAGAAACGCCCCCAACGGCACTTCCGCCACCAGATGCGATTGCACCGCTTCGCGCAAATGATCGATCACCTGCGGTGCGAGCACAGCTTCGCTTTCGGTGATCGCCGGGCCGAACGTCACATCCCAATATTCGCGGCTGGCAGGCACCGGCTTGCCCGCCTGCACGGTGAGCGTGTGTCCGGGTAAGAGTTTTTTGGCGGCGCGCAAAATGGTGCGCGGCTCCGGCACGTAGCCGAATGCAAAATAGTCTTCGATCGCCTGATGATCGAAATCGCGCGCCAGCTCGGGGTGGGCGTAAAGCGCTTTTAGCTCGGAGGAAAATACCAGCAGACCGTTGGGCAACTCGGCATAGAACAGCGGTTTGATGCCCAGGCGGTCGCGCGCGATGAACAAGGTTTTTTTGTTCCGGTCCCAAATCGCGAACGCGAACATGCCGCGAAAATGTTTCACGCAATCCTCGCCCCACTCTTCCCAGCCGTGCACGATCACTTCGGTGTCTGAATGCGTGCGGAACACATGCCCGCGCGCCGTGAGCTGTGGCACCAGGTCTTGAAAATTATAAATTTCGCCGTTGAACACCACCACCACCGAGCCGTCTTCGTTGAACAGCGGCTGCTGACCGGTGGACAAATCGATGATCGACAGGCGCCGGTGCCCGAAGCCCACGCCCGGCTCGCGATGCAGCC
>CAZHHW010000206.1:0-2848 GCA_964532385.1 uncultured Gammaproteobacteria bacterium
GCAACTGCTCCTGCGTTGCTCTACCTTCCGCCATCCATGGCGGTCGCCTGCGGGGAACCCTCCGCCGCACAAGGATGTGCAAGTGCCGCGAAGCGCATGGATGCGCGAGAGCGGCCTTGAAAATAAAGAGGGGAGGAAATACCCAGGCGGCACCACCCGTGTGAAAATACCAGCGACGCTTTATAATGGCCCGCGCCGAAGTTCCCACCATCACTACGGACCGACTCCGATTCATGAATGTCACCAGCTTTTCCCTGATCATTTTCGGCGTGCTGCTCAATGCCGTCGCACAACTCGCGCTCAAGGCCGGGGTGCGCGATCTGGGTCCGATCGGCTTGAGCATGGATCAGGTCATGCCCACCTCGCTGCGCCTGATGGGCGAACCCTACCTGTGGACCGGCCTGGTTTTGTATGCCATCAGCGTGGTGGTGTGGATACTCGCATTGTCGCGTGTCGATGTGAGCATCGCTTATCCGATGTTGTCCTTGGGTTATGTGGTGAATGCATTTGCCGCGTACTGGCTGTTTGGTGAAGTACTAACACCGATGCGCCTGGCGGGTATAGGTATCATTATCGTCGGTGTCTACGTGCTGACTCGAGGTTGACATGCTGCCTTTCGTGCGTCCCACCATCGAAGCTGAAGATCTTGCCGCCGTCGAAGCGGTATTACGCTCCGGTTGGATAACCACCGGCCCCAAAGCCGCCGAGTTCGAGCGCGCGCTGACGGCCTACCTGGGAGGTGCACCGCTGGTGCGCGTGTTCAACTCCGGCACCAGCGCGCTGGAAGTGTGTTTGCTGGCAGCCGATATCGGCCGCGGTGATGAAGTGATCGTGCCCGCGATGAGTTTCGTCGCGACCGCCAATGTGGTGCTGCGCGCCGGTGCCACGCCGGTGTTCGTGGATGTGGATTTGCACACGCGCAACCTCACTGCCGCCGCCGTCGCGCCTGCAATCAACGCGCGCACGCGGGCGGTGATGCCGGTGCACTTCGCAGGATTGCCGGTCGACATGGCACCGATCGAAGCACTCGCACGCCAACACAAGCTGCGCATCATCGAAGATGCCGCGCACGCGATCGGCACGCGCGATCATGGCCGCATGATCGGTTCGTCCGGCGACATGATCTGCTTCAGTTTTCATCCCAACAAAAACATGACCACCATCGAAGGCGGCGCGCTCGCCTGCTTCGATCCGGAGCTGGCGCAACGCGTGGAACGCCTGCGCTTCCACGGCATTGATAAAGATGCGCAGGGCAATATGGAGGTGCACGAGTGGGGCGGCAAGATGAACCTCACCGACGTCAATTCCGCGCTCGGCATCGTGCAGTTGGCGCGTCTGGAAAAGTTCAACACCCGGCGCCGCGCGCTGGTGAAATTGTATTACGAGCATTTGCCCGCACATGCGGCGTTGTTGCCGCCCGCCGACGCCGACGGGCATAGCTGGCATATTTTCGCGCCGCTGATCGCGTTCGCGTCGCTGGGCGTGACGCGCTACGAATTCCAGCAACGCTTGCAAGCCCACGGCATCGGCAGCGGCTTTCATTACCCGGCAATGCACCTGTTCGAGGTGTTCCGCAAACTTGGCTACCAACCCGGCGACTGCCCGAATGCGGAACGCATCGGCGCGGAAACCCTGACTCTGCCGTTGTTCCCGGCAATGAGCGACGCCGATGTGCAGCGGGTGTGCGCCGCATTGCATAGTGTGCTGGAGGAGCTCAGTCGTGCCGGAGCTTGATAAGAACCAGTCCGCGATCGAAGTTTCGGTGGTGATTCCGGTCTACAACGAAGAAGCGGTGTTGCCCGCGCTGTTCGCGCGTTTGTACGCCGCGCTCGATAAACTGAACCGCCGCTACGAAATCATTTTTATCGACGACGGCAGCCACGATAAATCGCGTGCGTTGCTGCGGCAGCAATATCAATTGCGCGCCGATGTCACGCGCGTGGTGTATCTTAAAATGAACGCCGGTCAACACATGGCACTGATTGCCGGTTTCGAGCATGCGCGCGGGCGCCGCGTGGTGACGCTGGATTCCGACTTGCAAAATCCACCGGAAGAAATCGGCAATCTGCTGGCCAAAATGGACGAAGGTTTCGATTACGTCGGCAGCATCCGCCGCAAACGCAACGACAGCCTGTGGCGGCATCTCGCATCGCGCCTGATGAATCGCATCCGCGAGCGCATTACCCATATCCACATCACCGACCAGGGCTGCATGCTGCGAGCCTATGACCGCGACATCATCCAGGCGATGCTGAGCTCGCGCGAAGTGACCACCTTCATTCCGGCGCTTGCGTTCGTGTATTCGGCCAATCCC
Source organism: uncultured Gammaproteobacteria bacterium (assembly GCA_964532385.1). GTDB lineage: Bacteria > Pseudomonadota > Gammaproteobacteria > SG8-11 > SG8-11 > UBA6921. The sequence goes on from CAZHHW010000206.1 coordinate 2,315, forward strand.
ACCGAAATCGTGGTCGAGCATGAAGAGCGCGCGGCGGGCGAGTCCAAGTATTCGCTGTATTCGCTCACGCGCTTGAATTTCGATCTGGTCACCAGTTTTTCAATTGTGCCGCTGCAAATATTTTCTCTGATCGGTATCGTGGTCTCGATCATTTCATTTTTTTTCGTGTTGTACCTGGTACTGCGCCGCCTGATCGTCGGTCCGGAAGTCGAAGGCGTGTTTACGCTGTTCGCGATCGCGTTTTTCGTCATGGGCTTGTTGTTATTCGGTATCGGCTTGCTGGGCGAATACCTCGGGCGTTTGTACGTGCAGGTGCGCGAACGCCCGCGTTATCTGGTGCACTCGGTGCTGGAGGCCGCGACGTATGACAAGGATGCGCGCGATGTTTAGTCAAAACCGGCTTAATTTTTTGCAGCTAAAAGTTGCAACAAAATTTGCTACCCGAAATAAGTTACCCCTTCCCCCTGCAAGGGGGAAGGCGGGGATGGGGGTGTACAAGCACACTGTAATTTCGAGCACCCCCATCCTGACCTT
>CAZHHW010000207.1:0-1119 GCA_964532385.1 uncultured Gammaproteobacteria bacterium
CAGTGAAGTCAAGCTCGCGCACCCTGCGGCGGCCAGGGCCAGCAAAAAATACGTGTTTCGTCCCGCGCGGTTGTTAGCCGCAGCCGTTCCGGCACGCGCCAACAACACACACGCCAGAAATACAAAAACACCCACCAACACGTGCTGACTGTTCACCGGATAAGCAAAGCTTGCGTAACTGGAGGTGGGGAACAGCAGGAGCACCGCAACGGCGGTGACCCAGCGGCGTGTGTGCGGGTCGTTGACACTGCGCCGAATGCCGGACAGCGCCATGGTCGCCGCAATCAATAATGCGCCCAGACAGACCCAGGCCACGGGATAGCTCAATCCGCCGAACAACCTAGCATCGCCGATTGTCAGCAGTTTCGTAAACAGAAGGCGATGACCATTGTGCGGCGCCCACAAATACGCCCACAGGTTTTGATCGGCCAGACTGTAATATCCATTCAGCCAATCCAGCACATCGCCATACGGCGTGAGAATAATCGCGAACGGAAAATAGGCTAAAAACAAGGTCAATTGCAGTAGCGCGAGGCTGCTCAATAGGTGCGTCGCGCGCGTGCCGGCAAACACCGGTATGATTTCCTGAGGCGGCTGAACTGCGCTGAGCTTGCCCATCAAGTCATGAGTCGGTGGCATGAGGCGTTACGCAAGATGAAGGGGTGTCGATTATACTACCGGCCGGTCGCAGCACTTCACAATCAAATGAACTCCGGCGCGAGATGACTAGCCCTTGGCAACCAACGATATTCCGTTGTACGTCGACCTCGACGGCACGCTGATTTACAGCGATTTACTGCTGGAAAGTCTGTTTGCGTTGCTGCGGCTCAATCCGCTGATGCTATTTCTGCTGCCGTGGTGGCTGCTCAAAGGCAAGGCGAATCTAAAAACGCAAATCGCGCAACGCGTCGATATCGACGTGACCAGCCTGCCTTACCATGTGCCGTTTCTCGAATTTCTGAAAGCCGAGCATGCGCGCGGACGGCCGCTGATTCTGGCGACCGCCGCGGCACACCGCTACGCGGTGCAGGTCGCGCGGCACCTGGGCATTTTTGCCGATGTGCTGGCCAGCGACGCGACTTACAACCTCACCGGCGATGCGAAACGCGAAGCCATTCT
>CAZHHW010000207.1:1219-2767 GCA_964532385.1 uncultured Gammaproteobacteria bacterium
TGTTGTTCGTGCCGCTGCTCACCGCGCATGCATGGTCGAATCACACCGCCGTCGGTCATTTGCTGTTGGCGTTTCTCGCTTTTGGGCTGGCCGCATCAAGCGTGTATCTGTTGAACGATTTGCTCGACTTGCCGGCCGACCGCTTGCATCCGCGCAAACGCACACGGCCTTTTGCTTCCGGTGCGCTACCGTTGCGGCACGGTTTAATTTTGATCCCGCTGTTAGTCCTCGCCGGCCTGCTGGTAGCCGCACTGGTGTCGCGCGAATTTGCGGGCCTGCTCCTGATCTATTTGCTGCTCACCACCAGCTACTCGCTGTATTTCAAAAACTATGCGCTCATCGACGTATTGCTGCTGGCCGGGTTATATACACTGCGGGTGATCGCGGGGGCGATCGCGATTCAGGTGCCGTTGTCGTTCTGGCTGTTGGCGTTCTCGGTGTTCCTGTTTTTCAGCATTGCGCTGCTCAAGCGCTGCACGGAACTGCACGCGCTGCATGCGCCCGCCGCCGGGCGTGACTACCGCATCGGCGATCTTGCCGACTTGCGCGCGATGGGCGTGGCCAGCGGCTACATCGCGGTGCTGGTATTCGCGCTGTTTATCAACAGCCCCGAGGTCGCGGAGCGTTATGCGCAGCCGCAACTGTTGTGGCTATCGTGTCCCACGCTGCTATATTGGATCAGCCGTGTGTGGATCAAGCAGGGGCGCGGCGAAATGCACGATGACCCATTGATGTTTGCGCTGCGCGATCCGGCCAGTTGGGCGGTGCTGCTGGCATTGCTCGCGGTAGTATTTGCGGCGCTATGAGCCGCAATCAGGTTTGGTTAAGTTGCTGCCGTTAGTAATGAGCCGCTCATTTTTATAGTAGATAACTCATGCGCCGCATCGTGATCGTTAACATCAAAGGGGGTTGTGGCAAAACCACCATTGCGACCAACATCGCCAGCCGTTACGCGGCCGGCGGTTATGGTGTGGCCCTGCTCGACTACGATCCGCAAGGCTCCAGCATGAACTGGCTGAAGCAGCGCCCTTCCGAATTTCCCGCCGTGCACGGCATTGCCGCGCATCATGCCCAGCACAGCGTGACGCGCACCTTCGCATTGCGCGTTCCCGCGCACGTCAGCCGCATCGTGGTCGACACCCCGGCGGGCCTGAAAGGCTATAAATTAAGCGAACAATTAAAAGACCACGACGTGGTGATCATTCCGGTGGTGCCGTCGGCCATCGACATCCATGCCAGCGCCGACTTCATGCGCGACCTGTTGATGGTCAGCAAGGCGCGCGCGCGCCACATGCGCCTGGCGATCATCGGCAACCGCATCCGCATGGCCACCCCCGCATTGCAATCGTTCGAAGTATTTCTGGAGCAGTTGCACATCCCGGTGATCGCGCGCCTGCGCGATGCAGGCAATTACCTGCTGGCCGCCGAACAAGGCTTGGGCGTGCATGAGCTCGAGCTGCCGGATATACCGGAAGCGCAACAAGACGGACTGGCGTGGGATGCGGTGATTGATTGGATTGAGTCGGAGCCGCGGTTGGGGTGAGGTTG
>CAZHHW010000208.1:0-2762 GCA_964532385.1 uncultured Gammaproteobacteria bacterium
GGTCTCGCGGCTTATGTACCCTGCGTCCTGCGCCCGAATGAAGGGGGATCATATATCGGGCTCGCGAGACGACAAAGAGCTGCCTCGGATATTTTTTGGACAGCCCCGCTGCGCCAAATACTAGGGTGGAAACAGTGCGACGAAACAAAATGGCGCACCCTTTTATGCGCGCGACAGCGGCATCAGCAATCCAGTCTTTGTAGGGTGGGCACCGCCCACCAAATCTTGCAGGAAGGTGGGAGGTGCCCACCCTACGGCGTCAATTCGGACTGCCTCGAAAGATACTCCAGCATCAGCGGCCCCAACCTTATACCGCGCCTATTCAAGGCTTCGGTGCCAAACCGCACATTGAACTCGAACAAATAGAAATGGCCATCGGCTTCCGCGATATCGAATCCGGCGTGATCCACGCCCAGTTGCGCAGCCACGTGTACGGCCAGATGCAATGCCTCGTCGGGAATCTCCTCGAACGACACGCGGCCGCCTTGCGCGACATTGTTATGAAAGCGCCCGTCGGCGGCCTCGCGCCAATAAGCTGTCACGACCCGGCCTCCGATCACCACCACGCGCAGGTCGCGGTGAATCTGCAAACGCTCCTGAATGTAAAGCACCTCGTTAGCCTGCGCATAAGCCTGCAACGCGGCGCGCGATTCGATTAATGTCACTCCCTGCCCCATCGAGCTGCGCACCAGTTTCGCGACGCACGGAAAAATGAATTCGTCCAAAATCTGCTCAAGCGACGCGGGCGTGGACGGCAGGATGCGCGTGAACGGCACATGCGCCGGACACACGGCTTCGAAGGCGCGCGTCATTTCAATTTTGTCATGACCCAGATGGTAGCTGGCGATACTGGGAAAAATGCGCCGCCGCCACGCATACACCAGCGCGTTGACTTGCCAGTATTCGGGGAACAACAACGCATCGGCCGCCATAATTTCGTCTTTGCGGCGCAGCCAGTCCTGCGGCTTGACATTAATTACGCCGGGAATTTCCAACGTGCGCAGCGGCTCAAACGAGATCAGGCGCATCGGTGTGAAAACGCGATCGGCGTGCGGCAGCGGCGGCAAAGATACGTTACGCCGCGCGCCGCGCGTTGATGGCGCACGCGCCCAAGATGCAGATCGCCGGGGCAGCCGCAGCGATACACAAACGGCGCGCGCGCACGGCGCAGGGCCGATACGTCGTAGTCGTGGGTCGCGCGCGTTTCCAGGCCAAACACCTGCATCACCGCCTTCCACTCCGCGCCATGCGGTTTGGTGCGCCTGCGCGTGCGTGCCCACACCACCAAATGCGCGACCTCGTGCCCGACGGTGTGCAATAAAAAATGCTCTTGGTTGGCGCGCAACAGGCTTGCATTGAACTGCAAATGCCAGCGTTGCAAATGCGCCTTGCCCGCCAGCGCGCCGCGTAAACGCGCATCCCAACTTGGCATGTCGAGGTTGATGGCGAACCAGGTATTGGCCAGCGCAATGAAGCCGCGCACGCGCGCGTCGACCTCCACGCACAGCGTTTCATCCAGCGGCGGTACGCGGCGGCGCGGCGATTTGTTACGGGATTGTGAAATCAACATAGGGGAAATGTGCGCAGCGTCACGGGAACGCGCTCACGATAATTCATCTACAACCCGACAAACAACCGTTGAATTTACCAACCCAGCGGCTGCGCGCGTCGTCCGGCCTAACCACTTGAGAGGGAGTCATGAATAACAATTCAAAAGCATTTCGCCTTTCCATCATCGCCGCCGCCGTCCTGGCGGTCGCCGGTTGTAAAAGCGGCGGTAGCAGCGAGAAGAGCACCACCAGCACCGCCACCGCGAGTTTTCCGTCGGGCTTGGCCGTCGCCTCGCCGACCGCGCGTTCGACGGGTGCCTCGGCACGCACCAGCGCCGCTTCTGTTTCGGTAAATACTACGAGCAGCAGCGAATATGCGTGGGCCACGAAAAAAATAGCGGATTTGCTCAGCGGCAGCGTCGCCGCCAAAGATGTGTTTCAGGCCAGTTCACTGACGCAATCCGGCAGCAATGCCGATTGCTACGGCCCGAGCATGAACTATGTCAACTTCCCGGGCGGGCCGATCGAATCGAACAACCTTCCCTCCGGCGATTTGGGCATCTGGAAAGAATCCGATTCTTCCGGCACCGTGTGCGCGGCCGCGGAATTGAATCAGCAATTGAAGGGCGTCAGCAGCCACACCATCATGGGCTTGATGGGCCTGGCCAGCATGATCAGCGTCGCCAAGGCAGGTGGCCTGACCATTCCCAGCGCAGGCAGCTCACTGGATTTGCTCTCCGCCATGAATGCCGCCGGCATTCCGAGCGTCACTTTCACCGCCGCGACGCTCGCCTTGTCGGCTGATGGCAAGACCTGGACCTATACGCTAGCGTTGGACTACACCGACCGCGCCATCGTGTTGAACCTCACGCATGTGCCCGGCAGCACCGATAACGAGTACCAAGGCATGCTGACTTATCGGGTCGACAGCAATCCGATGGGCGGAAACTGCGGGAACAACGTCAACGGCGCGACCATCAACGGCACCTTGTATTACAACCGCAGCTCTGCCAGCAACATGCTGGTGAATGCGCGCGAAGGCGGCTACTGCAACAAAGGCGTGAGCGGCGCGACCATCGCCGACACCGATGTGGATACAACCGGCACCTACCTGTTCCTCGACCCCGCCGCGCTGTACAACAGCGTGACCAAAACCAACGGTTGGGCCAACGGCTTTTACATCTTCAGCGGCGAGTTTAATCCCAGCACGCA
>CAZHHW010000209.1:0-2719 GCA_964532385.1 uncultured Gammaproteobacteria bacterium
TCGGCACGCAACCCAGATGTGTGCAGATACCCACCACCACCAGCCATTCGGGTTGTTTAACGCGTTGTTGATCAGGTTGCGGGTCTTTACCACCCGGCGAGGCTTGCATCTCCGTCACCTGCTGCGGAGTGCGGCGCAATATAAACACCGGCTTGCCTTGCCAGGCCACGGTCTTCAATTCACCTGGCTTGATTTTGCCAAGGTCCACTTCGGTGGTCGCACGCAACCGCACATCGGCGGTGGGATTCATGCTACTGATCAATGGCCAGCTCGCCATTCCCACGCCGGCCACGCCGGCCACGGCAGTGATCGTGCCGAGAAAATCACGGCGGGTGGGGTCTTGAACATCATCACTGTGGGCCATCAAAGACACCTCATGAGCTGCCGTCCGGCGTAGATTACGCGCGTGATTACGATTAGAGCGCGGCGAAGTATACCCAGCGGGAGCCAACGAAATGAAATAATTAGAATATTCGAATACATAAGTTATCGTAATGTTGAGGAGTATTTCTCAAGCACTTCCACGCATTCCCGATAACGCTGCATCCACACATCAAATCTCCTGGCATTTATGGGTTTCATTTTCCTCAGGCTCATTGCCATCTTGCCCATTACTCTTGGGCTTATGTTGCCAACGCATGCCGACGAATCCAATACCAAAACCGAGATATGCAACAACGGGCAATATTCCGTGCTGCGCTCATCCGGCATTGAGTGCTCCAGTTCAATAACTCTAGACCACAAACCTTCCGCCGCACGGCGTATGCCGCGTAATGTCGAACCCTTGGACGTTGAATGGCTGGAAGGTGAAATACTCGGCTTTACTGTCATTGGACTGGCGCAAATTCGCGGCGGTACCCCATTACTTGGCGATTTATGGTATGCGGCCGCGGTACTCACTCCGCCATTACTGAAACAGCACGCCGCTTACGGCATGCGACTCAATTACCTTGCCATCACACCGCCCTTTGTCGCATTGGGATTGCTCAACGGTTACCTACATCGCGATCAGGCAAGCAATGCGCGCGTATTTTTATCCAATTTCATTGGCTTCAACCTCAGCCTGGCGTGGGCGCACCATGTATGGCGCGCGCCGGAAGCCTTCTTTACAGCCGCTGAAATCACACACGTGCCGCAGCTAGACACCAATGTAGGCCTGCTCCGCGGTGGCGGCGCAAGCATACAAATCGCCTACCGCTGGTAAAGCAGTTCAATGCGTTACAATTTCAGATCTGCAATGACATCCTCAATTTCTTCCAAACCCACCGCGATGCGGATCAAGCCGTCGCTGATTCCAGCCTCTGCGCGTTGCTCGGGCGTGAGACGGCCATGCGTGGTAGTGGCGGGATGCGTGATTGTGGTTTTGGTATCGCCGAGATTCGCTGTAATCGAAAGCATGCGTGTGGCATCAATGAGAGCCCAAGCTTCTTTCTGCCCGCCGTGCAATTCGAATGACAATACCCCGCCGAATGCGCTCTGTTGGCGTTTGGCCAGCGCGTGCTGTGGATGTGATTCCAGACCAGGGTAATTGACTTTTTTCACCGCCGACTGCTGTTGGAGCCAGCGCGCTAATTGCAATGCACTGGCACTGTGCGCGTGCATGCGCAGCTTGAGCGTTTCTAATCCTTTCAAAAAGACCCAGGCGTTAAACGGGCTGAGCGTCGGGCCTGCGGTGCGTAAAAATGCATACACGTCTTTGCCAACCACGTCCTCCTTGCCCACCACCGCACCGCCGATGCAGCGGCCCTGCCCGTCCAGATATTTGGTCGCCGAGTGAATGACAATATCCGCACCCAGTTCCAGCGGGCGCTGCAACGCAGGCGTGCAGAAACAATTGTCCACCGCCAACAAGCAACCGTGCTTGCGTGCGAGCTCGGCAAGCGCGCGAATGTCGGCCACTTCGGTAAGCGGATTCGACGGCGTTTCCAAAAACAATAGACGCGTCTTGGGCGTGATCGCTTTCTCCCACGCCGCCAGATCAGTCAGCGGTACATAGCTGGTCGTGACTCCAAATTTGGCAAGGTAACTGTTAAAAAAAATCACTGTGGTGCCGAAGATCGCGCGCGACGACACAATGTGATCGCCGGATTTCAGCAAGCCCATGCAGGTGGAGAGAATTGCCGCCATGCCCGACGCGGTCGCCACACAGCGCTGTCCACTTTCAAGCGCCGCAAGCCGCTGCTCGAACGTGCGCACTGTGGGGTTGGTGAAGCGTGAATAAATGTTCCCTGCTTCCGCACCTGAGAAACGCGCGGCGGCTTGCGCGGCGCTGTCGAATACGAAGCTCGAGGTCGGAAAAATCGGTTCGCTCTGTTCCCCTTCCGCCGTGCGCTGGTGGCCGGTGCGAATGGCCCGCGTGCTGAATCCATACTCATCGTCGTGCTGCATATTTTCACTCCATAAAATTCGCGGACAATAAAAAGCCCGCTTCAGAAAACTAAAGCAGGCTGGGTGACAATTCGGACCGGCCCTCGCTTTAGCTGTATTTATCAAGCGCCCGCAAGCTGAAGCTTCAAATCGGCGCGTAACGCGAGATTAGAAGAACCTGCCGAACGTGTCAACGCACCGCATGACTGACGTGTAGGGTATGTTGCGCGATTATTTCATCTTCATGCGTAGCGATGACCCAGGCTGATACACCACTGTCTGCGCAACTGATGCAAGACGCCCCTTCAGCGTTACGGTTTGCATCCAGCTTTAAATCAAGCCAGGCGAGCGC
>CAZHHW010000210.1:0-2711 GCA_964532385.1 uncultured Gammaproteobacteria bacterium
GATGTCACGTTGTATTGGGCCTCGACTTACGAACGTGAGCGGCGTTTTTTGTTCGATGCCGATCTGGCGCAATCCAAGTCTGAGCATGACGCGCGCCAAGTAGTGGTGCCGGATATAATCAATATCCATGCGACCGTCGCGCGTTATTTCACGCGGCTTGCGCAACTCGCGGGCGATGAGGCCAGCGTCACCGGCGCGTCTGCGGATGTCGCGGCGAAGTCGATCAAGCAATTGCCGCTCACCGGTTTGAACGATCAGTACGTGGATGCCTACGCCAAGCTTTCCAATCTGATCGCGGCGGGTTATCAGCGGCACTTGATCGCAGACTATGTGCGCGACGGCGACGCGCCTTTGCAAACCTTGTTGGCGGGTATGCGGCAAGTGTTGCGCGTGTATCAGGGCACGTTGCGCAACGAACTTGGGCGCGCGGGGATTCTCATGTTGGTCGAGCGTGACACGCCGCAAGGCAAGATGCTGGCTGCGCTCGCCAATGCCGAATATCGCCGTGTGGAAGTTGAAATTGAAACGATCCAGAAACGCATCGATGCGCTCGATGCGGCGATTATCAAAATCGGCGAGGGACATCAAAAACTGGTCGCCGATGTTGCGCTGAATCGTGACGACCTGAAACTCGCCTTGCGCAACATCACCGGCGAATTGAATGCGTTGCATTCGAAACTCCAAACCCTGCGGGATTAAACCATGGCAACAAACAACGGCAATGGACTGGACTCTGTCGAGCGCGTGCTGGCGGCGGCGGACGCATTGACCGCCGCCGCCGATGCCGCGCAAGCGTGGATCAAGCAGCAGATCGATGCGCGTGCGATTCAAGCGGCGCAGGCGCACGAGTTGTTCACGGCGGCGAATCAAATTCGCGGCATGGCCAACGTAATCTATACCACCGCCGCGGCCGCCGTCGTCAAAAACCTCGATGAATCCCAAACCGCGGTGCTCGCGGTGATAAAAGAAGCTGAAAAAAGCATCGCGAAAATCCGCACCGCCAAACACATGATCGATTTGATCGCGGATCTGATTGCACTGGCCGCTGCGATCAATACGGGCAGACCCAAGTCGATCATCGCGACGCTGAATGAAGTGCGCAACGATGTCGGCGCGGTGATCGCCGCACGCTGAGCAGCCCTTGCGCCGCGAGAGTCGCGGTATAAGTGCCGGATTTAATTCTTCTACTCCCAATTCTGTCCACAGGTGCCCCCGCGCAAAATTCAACGCGTGGCACGTGCGTTATTTACGTGTGTCGATGTGCGTTGCGCAGTAGCCTGAGGTAAAGGTGGAGCATGACATTTTATCCCCACCAACATCACCACTTCAGGAGAAATTTATGGCGACTAAAAAATCAAAACACGTCGAACCGGTAGAGCCCGGCCATCCTCACCCTGCGACAGGCGGCGATCTGCTCACGCGTAATCTGCCGCTGTTGGCGCGGTCCATGACATTTTCGAAAATGGTGCGGGCGAATTTGCGCGCGATCCCGAACCTCAAGGATCTGGCGTGGTTGTTTCCACCGGTGTGTCATCGCAAGGAGCAGGCCGCGATGTCGGATGTGGAAAAGAATCGTTTCATCTGCGCGTTTAACATGATCAACAACGACGGCACGCTGGGTGAATTGGTCGACATTCACAGCGAGATGCACATGCAGCACTCCAACAGCCGCTTGCTGCCGTGGCACCGTGTGTTTCTGCATTTGTTTGAAGAGGCGCTGCACAACTACCACCCCGACGTGTGCGTTCCGTATTGGGATTGGACGCAGCCGGAACAGCAGCATTTTCCAACCTGGCTGGCCGGGGTTCTGCCCACGGTGCACACGCCGACGCGCACCATTAATGTGATTCGCGCGCCGGGGTCCGACGGGGGTTTGGCCGCCATCGCGGCAGGCACCGCCACTGCATTGTCAAAGACGAGTTACGCGCAGTTCTCATCACCGATCAACGGCATTCACGGTTCGGTGCATATCTGGGTGGGCGGCACGATGTCGGACGCCGCGGTGTCGCCCGCCGATCCGGTGTTCTGGTTGCATCACGCGAATCTCGACCGGCTCTGGTGGCAGTGGTACAACAGCCCGCAGGGAAATCATCAAAACCCGCCCCTTACCGGCGCGGACGCGGTGATGGACCCGTGGACATACACCGAAGCGAACGTGCGGAACATTGCGGCGTTGGGGTACAACTATATATAAAGCATAAGCGATCAGGGGCGAGATTATCGGGCCGCCAGCATATTCATGATGAGGTGGATCAAGACGTCTTTGTTTTTGGGATCGGATTCGGCGACGAGGAGGGCAAGCCAAATCGAGAGCCTATAAAGCTGGATTCCCGCTTGCGCGGGAATGACGGGGGAGATGGTTGTGCCCAATTGAAATGACTGTGCTCAGTAACCTTTCTTGTCATTCCCGCGCAGGCGGGAATCCAGAATCGTTAAAGTAGCGTGGGCCATAAGTCATCCCAGTTCGGGTTCTGCTGTTCGATGAGCTTTAGTTTCCAAGCGCGGTTCCATTTCTTGATTTGCTTTTCGCGAGTAATCGCAGCGGACATATTCTCGTGGGGTTCGAAAAAAACTAAGAGATGTACTCCGTATTGTTTGGTGAATCCCTCGACGACATCGTTTTGGTGTTGCCAAATTCGTTTGGGAAGATCGCTAGTTAGTCGCCCCTGAAAAGCCTCTTTTCTCCCTGTAAAAATAGTCAGAAGAGAGCA
>CAZHHW010000211.1:0-2670 GCA_964532385.1 uncultured Gammaproteobacteria bacterium
CAACAACTGATTGTCGGGGATGTGGTCGCAGCAACTTCCAACCTGACAGCATCATTCGACCTAATTCTGGCGGCCGACGTCTTTGTCTATCTTGGCGACCTCGATCCAGTGTTCGCTGCCGTATGGAGTAAATTAACCGCGGGGGGCTGGTTTGCGTTTTCCGTGGAACGCGGCGGCGGCGATAACTATGCACTGCGCAACGCCGGCCGTTACGCACATGCACCCTCCTATATCCACACGCTCATTGCCCGCCAGGGATTCAGCCTGCACGCCGAACAAAGCACCGTGTTGCGCAAGGATTACGGGCACGATGTTGCGGGGAGTCTGTGGTTGCTGCAAAAAAATCCATCCGCCTGAATATTACCCAGCAAACAGGTTCCATGTAATGACATCAACTCTCGATAGTTACGATCAGATCCCTTATGACGCGGTGCCTATCACCGACACCCATCCCGACCATCTGCACGTGCTGGGCCGTATCTTTGGATTACAGACCGCCGATCCGGAACTGTGCCGGGTGTTGGAATTCGGTTGCGCCGATGGGGCGAATCTCATTCCCCTCGCTTATTACCTGCCGCGCAGCCGGTTTGTGGGCGTGGAATTATCGCAGGTTCAAGTCGAGACCGGGCGCGTACTGGTCGAACAACTGCAACTGTCCAACATCGAGTTGCTGCATCACGACGTGCAGACCTTGCCCGACTCTCTGGGCACTTTCGACTACATCATTGCGCACGGGATTTTTTCCTGGGTGCCGCCGCCCGTGCAAGAACGCCTGCTGGAATTGTGCGGCCAATTACTCGCCCCACACGGGGTGGCTTACATCAGTTACAACACTCTGCCCGGCTGGCGCGGTCGCGCGATGTTGCGCGACATGTTGCTGCACCATTGCCGTAATCTGCATGCGCCGCGCGCACGGCTGCAAGCGGCCGAAGAACTACTTGAATTTCTGCATCACGGTTGCAGCGGTCTGGAATCACCGGCGGTGGACTGGCTCAAACAAGAGGTTGCGCATTTGCGCCAAGCCTCGCGCAGCTATCTGTTCCACGAATACCTGGAAGACACCAACGCGCCGCTGTTATTCAGCGACTTCATGCAGCGCGCAGCGCGCCATGGACTGAAATACCTGTGCGATTCCGACCTGTACACGATGTTTCCTTCGACGTTGGGCGAGCCCGCCGCCCAGTTGCTGGAACAGTACGGCGATTTGCTCGAACAGGAACAGTACATGGATTTTTTACGCGTGCGCCCGTTTCGCCGCAGCGTGTTGTGCCGTGAACAACGCGATCTGCAGCGCGAGCTCGATCTTGACTTTATGCGCGCCTACGGACTGACCGCCTACCTGACGCCGCGCGAATCTCCGGCATTCGATGCCGCGCGCAGCCAGTCCTATGTGTCGGCCAGCGGCAAAGATTTTGCTGTGGCGCATCCCCTCACCAAACTTGCATTGCAACACCTCGCAACCGTCTTTCCCAACGCGTTGCGCTTTGATGAACTTGCCACGGCGGCAAGCGCGGAGCTTATGCGCCACGGCGCTGCATCATTGGCGCAGCAGCACGCCGTTCTGCGACAGGAATTATTCAGCCTGTTCAGCGCGCGCGCACTGATGCTCACACCGCGCACGCAAACTTATTTCAACCACATCAGTCAACACCCGCACGCACATCGCCTGGCGCACGTTCAGGCGGCGCGCGGGCATGTATCGTCGACACGTCATCTTGATGTCGACCTTGATCCGCTTTCGGCCCGCTTGCTCAACTTGCTCGATGGCACGCGCACCCGTGGCGAATTGATTGCAAATTTACAAACAGAAATTGACGGGAATCCCGGCCCTCATAAAAACAATGCACAGCTGCGCACCAGTATCCCGGCCAATGTCGATCGCTTGCTCGCCTTGTTCGCACGCCACGGGTTACTTTCCGGTTGATTTTACTCTGGTGCGATAACGTACAGAGCCGGGAAGCCCTGCGCGATACGATACTTGTGAGTGCTCGTCCTACCCCCTCCCCCCTCCTCTTGGACGGGCACCCAGCAGCAACTTAAGCCCGGAACGGCCACCCCCCGTTCCGGGCTTTTCTTTTTGATTTTTCCCGAGCTATCCCCTTAAGTGCCTCCTAAGAATCTTGTTACATGCCCCAGCGTACAGAGCAAATTTAAGAATTGAGAGACACTGTACTTCGATGTTCGTTCTTCCCCCCTCCTGAACGAACACCAGCAGTTTTGGCTCGGAGCGGCTATGTCGTTCCGGGTCTTTTTTTAGAATTTTCGATTGATTCTGGCATGCTTGTTCGCTCGGTTGCTCTCGTGATGCTGACAGCGAGAGCGGAGCATTTTTTACGTACTTAACCGCTTGAATACTCCTGCTGTCTGGCTTGCATCACCGGGTGCAAACCGTCATGATTCTCGCCTTTCCGTAGGACGTTTTTCAGCACACCATGCCCGACCGCCAGCATTTTACGCTCCTCGATACCATTGATACACCCGCCGACCTGCGGGCGCTCACGCTCGACCAATTACCTGAGCTGGCGGATGAGCTGCGCAGTTTTCTGATTCAAACCGTGGGCAAAACCGGCGGTCATTTGGCGGCAGGGCTGGGCACAGTCGAGCTTACGGTGGCGTTGCATTATGTGTTTAACACGCCGGAAGACCGGCTGGTGTGGGACGTGGGCCACC
>CAZHHW010000212.1:0-2640 GCA_964532385.1 uncultured Gammaproteobacteria bacterium
TGGGTGGTACCTTACATCGGCGGTGGAGCGACGCGCGAGTATTATGAACAAAAGGTGGTCGGCCAAAGCAGTGCGAAGGGACATGCGAGCGGATCGCATACCCGCGCCGGGGTGCAGTTTTTACTCGACCGGCTCAGTGGCAGCGACGCCGCGAATTTGCAAAGCGGATTCGGCATTGAAAACACCTATTTGTTCCTCGAGCAACAATCCATCAAGGCGGAAGTAAAATCGGCAAATGTCGATCTGGGCGGGAAAGTGTATCTGTTGGGATTGTTGTTTGAGTTTTAATGATGGCACCTGCATCCGCGCCGATGGCGCGGATGTTCCATAAATCTTTTCCTATATCACCAGCCCCACAAAACCCCTTCAAGCAACGCTTCCATGCCTGCAAACTCCTTTGGGCGGACACGGTCGAAGCGAGTCGCTTGCTTGGAAAATTGTTTTAGCAGTTCCTGGGTCGCGACAATACCGCTGGGGCGCGTCAGTAACTCGGTGAGCAGCGTGCGCTGGCGATCCGTGACGCGGCGGCTGACGGTTATCGTCTGGTCGGGATAATGGTTGCTGCTGTACAGGATCCGGAGCTTGGCTTTTTCTTCGCCGGATAAGCGGTTTAAGTATTTATCCTGGAATACCGCAGCTTTACATTTTCCTGCCTTGAAGGCCTCGTAAACATCGTTGGCATTCGCCACTTCGTAAAGATCAGGTTGTATGAGGGGATTGGTAAACGCCGACAATATCGCCATCGTTCCCAGATTGGGCGAGGCTTGCGAGCAGATGTGGCCCTGAATAAGGTCGCGCAGCTTCATTAGCGATCCATCGGTTTTGTTGCTGACAACAACGAAAGTCAGTTCGCCGGGCAATTTAGCCACGGGTGAATGTCCCAGATGCTTCATGCGCCACGCCGCGAAATGCGCGCCATCGAAAATGATGTCGTATGTATCGAGTTTCATATTGGCCGCATATTCAATCCAGTCATGCGCGCGTTCGTAAACGACCCTCTGCCCGAGTTGAAGTGTCAAGACTTGCGCCAGTGGTCCGTAGAGCTCTTCTCCGCGGGCAACGCTTTCGCGAGGCGGAGCGGTTAAAACCAGGTCGGCATAAGCGGGTGAGAAAATATTGATGATGAAAAGCGCGAGTGCGAGTAAAGACAGTTTAGGAATCATTTTAATCCCCCATACTGATTGTTCATATGAATTACCCGGATAAATCCGGACCGCGTAACATAATGAGCGTCCACAGTGCCGATCTTGACGTATGCAAAGTGAAATCAAGATGAATGCACGCAATGAAAATTATGAATACGGGAATCGATCCGCGTCCTGTAATAAATCGGATGCTAATGAATCCATAACACAGGATGCTGTTTACTGCGTCTGGCGAGGCGGTTCAATTCGCTGGTTAATGCGTGAATAAAATTTCTCTGGCTGAAGAGCGGCTGGGCACGTGGTTACATCGCAGACTCAATGGGGCGGTTTTGCCGGAGCAATCTGCGGAGCGCATGCGTTACTACGCGGCTGGGCGGATGTTCGCTGCAACACGGGGGGAGTTATGTCCAGCAGAGCGTGTATATTTTTTTCGCGATGGGAAAGTGTATTTATAACTGCACTCGTATTGTCCGCATGCGGAGCAGGTGTTGCCACTGAACCCAAAGATCCCGGTGGGCACAAACCGTTACCGACTCCGGAGCCGGAAATAATAATTACGACAACACCGACCCCGGCACCCTTACCAACATCTATCCCGATACCCACTACTATTCCGCCCCCTCCACCCACGGGGGAGCCCGCGGTGATATTTGTTAACCCCGCCTGATACCGCAATAGGCGCCAACCTAAACATCCTGGTCGTGACATTTTCAGAAGCGCTGAAGCAGGATTCGGTTACCGATTTGAGTTTTGTGGTGGGCGGCCTGCAAGGACCGGTGAATGGCACGCTCAGTCTCAGTAAAGACGGCAAAACCATCTCGTTTAAACCGCTTCAGCCCCTGGAATTTGATATGCCTTACGAAGCCAAAGTAACCACCGAAATTCAGGACTTGGCGGGCAATTTCATGCTCCGCGATTTTGTATGGCGCTTCAATACCGGCAAACAACTCGCACTGCATAGTAACGGCAGCCATACCTGCGCGCGGCTGCGCAGCGGCGCGCTCAAGTGTTGGGGTTTCAATGATTATGGCCAACTCGGATTGGGCGACATGCAAAACCGCGGCGATACCCTCAACGATATGGGTACAAAATTGTTGCCGGTCAACCTGGGCATCGGCCGCAGCGCGGTGCAGGTGGTTGCCGGTACCGATCACACCTGCGCGCGACTCGACAATTTGCAAGTGAAATGCTGGGGCGAAAATGTTTATGGGCAGTTGGGTATCGATAGCCAGACGCGCAAGGGCATCAGACAGGAAGATATGGGGGAAGCGCTTCCGGCGGTAAATTTAGGCACCGGCCGCTATGCGTTGGAATTAGTCGCCGGGTTCGGCTACACCTGCGCGCGGCTGGATAACAGCGGCGTCAAATGTTGGGGCAATGGCTTGGCACTGGGCTTGGGGGGCTCTTCGTCACGCGGAGATAATAGCGATCCCAGTGAGATGGGTGATGCATTGCCCTATGTCGGGCTGGGTACGAATCGAAAAGCGGTTGAATT
>CAZHHW010000213.1:0-2537 GCA_964532385.1 uncultured Gammaproteobacteria bacterium
GCTTCCGAAGCGCGTTGCTTCCATACGGTGCCGCCCGTGACTAGCACCGGCAGGTGGGTGCGTCGCACCAGGTGCGACGCGTAGCGCACCCGTTCCAGCGTAAGCGTAGAAACGGTATCGCCACCGTATTCGGGCGCGTTGGAATAACGGCCGCCGCCCAGGACCACGATGGCCGCGCGCGGATCCGCGCCCAGATCGCCGTGGGGTGGAAGCGCGCTTGATTCCAATAGACCCAAGAGCGCGGAAGAAAAGAACGGCGCGCTCACCGCGTAAAACACCACGACCCCGCTCACCAGGACCGCATAGCCCGCACGCGGTTTGTATTTGAGTACGACTAATCCGGCGGTCAGCCACAGCAACACACCGCCGGGCGGCAGCAACAATGTTTCAAGTGTGAATGTGATGAGTTTTTCCATAGCGGTTTCCTGGGCGCGGGATAGAATATCACTCCCGCGTTCGGCTAACGCGCGCCGATTTCAATAAAGGGAAGTCAACGTGCAGTGAATGCGCCGCTTATGGAAATCTCAACAGTGAATCAATTCTCATGCGAATCGGAATAGTCGCAGGCGAAGCTTCGGGCGACCTGCTCGCGGCGAGCCTGATGCAGGCATTGCGGGAACGCGTGCCAGGTGTTGAATTTGAAGGCATCGCCGGAGCGCGCATGCAGCAACTCGGTTGCCGTGCAATGTATTCCAGCGAAAAACTCGCGGTGATGGGCTTGACCGAGGTGCTCGGCCGCTTGCGCGAGTTGCTGGCCATTCGCCGCGACGTCGCGCGCCGCTTTATCGCCGAGCCGCCGGAGGTATTCATCGGCGTGGATGCTCCCGATTTCAACCTGGGACTGGAACGCAAACTTAAAGAACGCGGAATTCCCACCGTGCATTTCGTCAGTCCATCGGTGTGGGCATGGCGGCAGTATCGGGTAAAAAAAATCGCCCGTTCCACCGACCTGGTGTTGTGCCTGTTTCCGTTTGAAGAACAATTTTATGCGCAACATGGCGTGGCCGCGCGTTACGTCGGCCATCCGCTTGCCGACATGATCCCGCTGGATAACGACAAGCGTGCCGCGCGCAAGAAACTGGGTATCGCCACCGAAGGTGAGATCATCGCCATCCTGCCCGGCAGCCGCAGCATGGAAGTGCAAAATCTCGGTCCTGAATTCGTACGCACCGCCGCCTGGATTTTGCAGCGCCGTCCCGCCACGCGTTTCATTACACCGGTGCCCAGCGCTAAAACGCGCGCGCTTTTCCAGGAGATTCTCGCACAGCATCGCGTCGAATTGCCTTTTATGCTGGTCGAAGGGAAGTCGCATGAAGCCATGGCGGCCGCCGACGTGGTGTTGCTGGCCTCCGGCACCGCCGCGCTGGAAGCGATGCTGTTGAAGAAGCCGATGGTGGTGGCTTACCGCGTCTCGAAACTGTCGGAGCTGGTGCTGCGCCGGATGATCAGCGTGCCGTATTATTCCTTACCGAATCTGCTGGCCGGAGAAAAAATCGTCGACGAGTTCGTGCAGGACGAGGTGCGCGCCGACCAGCTTGGCAGGCATTTGCTGGGATTTCTGGAGGAGCCGGAGCGCGCGCAAGCGTTGCAAACCCGCTTTCGCGAGATTCATGTGCAGTTGCGCTGCGATGCGGCACAACAAGCCGCCGACGCGGTGCTGAAGTTGATCGGGCACAAAGGGGCCTAATGTTGTTAACGACATTTCCTGAATAGATTCCTTCCCCCTGCAAGGGGGAAGGCGAGGATGGGGGTGATTAAAAAGACGGTGTGTATGCACACCCCCATCCCACTCTTCCCCCTTGCAGGGGGAAGGGGTGCTTTATTTCGAAGCACCCGTTAATACGGCCCCATTTGATGCGCGGTAAGGACAGCACCATGAAGAAACGACATGTCAACACCAACCAGATCCAGCTCGACTTCGGCGGCGTGCTCGGCTGGGTGTGCGGTGTTGACGAAGTCGGGCGCGGACCCTTGGCGGGTCCGGTCATCGCCGCGGCGGTGATCCTCGATCCGAATAAACCGATCGATGGCTTGGCCGACTCGAAGGTTTTGAGTCCCGAGCGCCGCGCGGAGCTTGACATATTAATCCGCGCGCGCGCCTTTGCTTACGCCATCGGCCGCGCGGAAGTCGAAGAGATCGACGAATTGAATATTTTGCAGGCCAGCCTGCTGGCGATGCAGCGCGCCGTCGCCGCGTTGCACATCGCGCCCGATCTCGCCTACATCGACGGCAACCGCTGCCCGGTGTTGCGCTGCCGCGCCGAAGCCATTATTGGAGGCGACGCCACCGTACCCGCCATCAGCGCCGCTTCCATCATCGCCAAAGTCGCGCGCGATCTCGAAATGGCGCAGTGGGACACGCACTATCCCGGTTATGGCCTAGCCCAACACAAAGGCTATCCCACGCCAATGCATATCCGGGCTTTGGACGCACTCGGCGTTACGCCGATCCATCGCCGCAGCTTCGCGCCGGTGCGCGAGCGCTTGCAGCAGCGCCCGATCGCGCCCGCCGATTTAACCAGTCAGGTTTCCCAACC
>CAZHHW010000214.1:0-2264 GCA_964532385.1 uncultured Gammaproteobacteria bacterium
CGACGGGGTGGTTGGTTGGCATATGAGAATACCGCTCAACCGCAATTTTGTAGGAATAAACACACCATGAACGTTTCCTCCTGGTCCATCAAGAATCCGATTCCGTCGATTCTGACGTTCATCATGCTCACGCTGATGGGCCTGATGGGTTTTCGCGCGATGAAAATCCAGCAGTTTCCGGATATCGATCTGCCCACCATCATCGTCAATGCCGCCTTGCCGGGCGCAAGTCCCGCGCAACTGGAAACCGATGTCGCGCGCAAAATCGAAAATTCGATTGCGACGCTGCAAGGGGTAAAGCACATCTACACCCGCGTGCAGGATGGTGCGGCGACGATTACCGCCGAATTCCGCCTTGAAAAACCCACCCAGGAAGCGCTCGACGACGTGCGTTCCGCGGTGTCGCGCGTGCGTTCCGATTTGCCCGCCGACTTGCGCGACCCGATCGTCTCCAAGATGGATCTGGCGGGCATGCCAATCCTCACTTACACGGTGGCGTCGGATCGCATGGACGATGAAGCGCTGTCGTGGTTTGTCGACAACACCGTGGTGAAAAGCATACTCGCGGTGCGCGGGGTCGGTGCGGTCAGCCGCGTGGGCGGTGTGGAACGTGAAGTCCGCGTGGAGGTTGATCCGGGCAAACTGCTTTCATTGGGCGCCACCGCCGCCGACATCTCGCGGCAATTGCGCCAAATTCAGCAGGAAGCTTCCGGCGGGCGCGCGGACGTGGGCGGTGTGGAACAATCGGTGCGCACTGTGGCGACGGTGCATTCGGCCGAAGAGCTGGCGCGCATGGATATCGCGTTGGCGGGCGGCCGGCGCATCCGTCTTGACCAGGTCGCGACAGTTTCCGACACTGTCACCGAGCGGCGCTCCGCCGCGCTGCTGAATGGTAAACCGGTGGTCGGTTTTGAAATCACGCGCAGCCGCGGCGCCGGCGAAATCGAGATCGCCGCCGACGTGCGCAAGGCGCTGGAAAAACTCAAAGAGGCGAATCCGCACATCACGGTGGTCGAAGCGTTCAATTTCGTCGACCCGGTGGAGGAAAATTACCACGGCTCGATGACGTTGATGTACGAAGGCGCATTACTCGCGGTGCTGGTGGTGTGGCTGTTTCTGCGCGACTGGCGGGCGACGCTGGTGGCGGCCACGGCTTTGCCCTTGTCGATCATTCCCGCCTTCGGCGCGATGTATCTGATGGGCTTTTCGATTAATGTCGTGACCCTGCTCAGTTTGTCGCTGGTCATCGGCGTGCTGGTCGACGACGCTATTGTCGAGATCGAGAACATCATGCGCCATCTGCGCATGGGCAAGACGCCGTATCAGGCGGCGATGGAAGCGGCCGACGAAATCGGACTGGCCGTGATTGCGACCACGTTCACGCTGATTGCGGTGTTCCTGCCGACCGCATTCATGGGTGGCGTGCCGGGAAAATTTTTCGTGCAGTTCGGCTGGACCGCCGCGGTTGCGGTGTTCTTCTCGCTGGTGGTGGCACGCATGCTCACGCCGATGATGGCCGCTTACGTGCTGCGGCCGCCCAAGCACGCCTATCACGAACCGCGCTGGCTGATGATTTACATGAGCTGGGTGGCGTGGTGTTTGAAGCACCGCATTAAAACCTTGTTGGCCACCGCCGTATTTTTTGTCGGTTCGTTCGCGCTGGTGCCGTTGCTGCCCACCGGGTTTATCCCGCCCGACGATTTATCGCAAACCCAGGTGTACCTGTCGTTGCCGCCCGGTGCCACGTTTAAACAAACTTACGCGGCGGCCGAGCAGGCGCGCGTGCTGGTGCAGAAACATTCGCATGTCAAGCTGGTGTACACGGCCATCGGCGGAGGCTTGGCGGGCGGCGATCCCTTCATGATGGGCGGCGCACCCGAGGTGCGCAAAGCCACATTGACCATCAACCTGACGCCGCGCGGCGAGCGCGGCGGCATCAGCAAGCAGCAAGTCGAGCGCGAGCTGCGGCAACTTCTGGAAGATTTACCCGGCGCGCGCGTGTCGGTCGGTTTCGGTGGTTCGAGCGAGAAATACATGCTGGTGCTGGCGGGAGAAAATGGCCAGGTGTTGTCAGATCATGCGCGCGTGGTCGAGCGCGAGCTGCGCACCATTCCCGGCATCGGCAACGTCACGACCACGGCGAGCCTGGTGCGTCCTGAACTCACCGTGCGTCCCGACTTCGCGCGCGCGGCGGATTTGGGTATTACTTCGGCGGCCATCGCCGACACCTTGCGCATGGCGACCGCCGGTGATTACGACCAGGG
>CAZHHW010000215.1:0-2206 GCA_964532385.1 uncultured Gammaproteobacteria bacterium
TCCAGCCGGATCATGCCGGCCGCGACAGTCTGATGCGTGACTTCATCGATCAGGATGAAGGCGCCGGTTGCGCGCGTGACGGCGTAGGCATCCACCGCCAGCGGTTGTTGCATCTGAAGAGTAACCTGGGCGATGTCGTTCAATTTCAGCCTGTCGGCGGGCCGCTTGAGTTGCGTTTCGATATCGAGGCGCGCATGAATTGTCACGATCCGAGCGATGACGTGCCGGGTCGTGTGCTTTAAGGCATAGCGGTGATGCAGTTCCAGCGGCTCTTCCGCCAGCCAGCATAAGTCGGCGTAAAGCGTCGTCAGTAATGTCGCCGGACGCTCGGCGGCGGCCAGCAGGTCGCCGCGCGAGATATCCAGCTCGCGGTCCAGCAGCAGCGTGACCGATTGACCGGCGGCAGCCGATTCCTGCGGGCCATCGAAGCTACGAATTTCCTGGATGCGTGCCGTGCGTCCGCCGGGCTGGACCACCACGCTGTCGCCGCGCCGCACGTTTCCCGCTTCAACTCGCCCCATATAACCGCGAAAATTGCTGGCTTGGTGTCCGTTGTGGCGCGCGACCAGTTGCACCGGAAAGCGCAAGGGTGCGTCGTGGGCGGCGTCGTAAACCGGCAGGGATTCGAGCAAGCCGAGCAAGCTTGGACCTTGATACCAGGCCAATCGCTCGCTCGCTGCGACCACGTTGTCGCCGTCCAGCGCGCACAACGGAATGGGGATGATATTTGTCAAGCCAAGCTGCTTTGCGAATTCAAGATAAGCGGCGGCGATGCGCTCGTAGACGCCCTGGTCATAACCGGCCAAATCCATTTTGTTGATCGCGACGATCACATGCTCGATACGCAATAAATGCGCGATGGTGGAATGCCGTTTGGTTTGCGGCAGTAATTCGACGCTGCCGTCGCCGCCCAATTTAACCTTCGACACGTCGATCAGAATGATCACCGCGTCGGCGGTCGAGGCACCGGTCACCATGTTGCGCGTGTATTGTTCGTGGCCCGGCGTGTCGGCAATAATGAATTTGCGTTTCGGAGTTGCAAAGTAGCGGTACGCGACATCAATGGTGATGCCTTGCTCGCGTTCGGCCTCCAGGCCGTCCGTTAATAATGAAAGATCGATAGTATCGCCGGCGGTGCGTTTGTGTTTAGCGCGCGACATCGCATCGAGCTGGTCGGCGAAGATAGCCTTGCTGTCGAACAGCAGGCGGCCGATCAAGGTGCTCTTGCCGTCGTCGACCGAACCGGCGGTGATGAAGCGCAACATGCCGCGTTCTTCGACAGGCTGCGGAAATGTTTCTTTTAGAGTCGCTGCGTGCATCAGAAATATCCTTCTTTTTTGCGTTTTTCCATCGAGGCTTCGGAAGTCTGGTCATCCATGCGCGTCGCGCCGCGTTCGGTAATTCGCGTCGTGGCGGTTTCGGCAATGATGGCGTCGAGCGTGTCCGCATCGGAGGCAACCGGGCAGGTGCAGGAGATGTCGCCGACGGTACGAAAACGCACGCGGTGCGTTTCGACGCTTTCACCGGCACGCGGCAAGGTTAAGGCGGTCACCGGCACCAACAAGCCATTGCGCACCATTACTTGCCGCAGATGTGCGAAATACAGCGATGGTAAAGCAAGCTGTTCGCGCGCGATGTATTGCCACACGTCAAGTTCGGTCCAGTTTGAAAGCGGAAACACGCGCATGTTTTCGCCGGAGTGCACGCGCGTGTTGTAGAGGTCCCAAAGTTCCGGACGTTGTGCTTTTGGATTCCACTGGCCGAAGGCGTCGCGGAACGAAAAAATGCGCTCCTTGGCGCGGGCTTTTTCTTCGTCGCGGCGCGCCCCGCCGATGCAGGCGTCGAATTGGTACTGGGCGATGGTTTCCAGCAAGGTCACCGCTTGCGCCGCATTGCGTGAATCGGTTTGCGGATTGCGCAGGCGCACCGAGCCGCGCCGGATCGAGTCTTCCACCGCGCCGACGATCAGCCGCTCGCCCAATTCGGCGACGCGTTGATCGCGGAAGCGGATGACTTCGTCAAAATTGTGGCCGGTGTCGATATGCACCAGCGGAAACGGAAAACGCCCGGGACGGAAGGCTTTTTCCGCGATGCGCAGCAGCACCACCGAATCCTTGCCGCCGGAGAACAGCAGCGCCGGATTGGCGCATTCCGCCGCGACTTCGCGCATGATGTGGATGGCTTCCGATTCCAGCCAGTTTAAATG
>CAZHHW010000216.1:0-2134 GCA_964532385.1 uncultured Gammaproteobacteria bacterium
GATGCCGTCAGTTCCCGCGCTGAAATCCAGCACCGCCTGCATACCCACGCACACCGCCAGCAAGGGTTTACGGCGCGCCTGCTCGCGCACCGCCTCATCCAGACCCCGGCGTTGCAATTCGCCTATGCAATCGCGCATCGCCCCCACGCCCGGAAACACGATACGGTCCGCCGCGGCCAGATGTTTTGCTTCGGAAGTCACCTGCACTGAAGTGCCCCGCGGCGCCACGCGTTCCAGCGCCTTGGCGACGGAATGCAGATTACCCATGCCATAGTCAACAACCGCGACGTTACTCATCGAAGCGAACTCACAAACTTCCCTTGGTGGACGGCATGATGCCGCTCATACGCGGGTCAAGTTCCAGCGCCATGCGTAATGCACGCCCGAAGGCTTTGAAAATCGTCTCGGCGATATGATGCGCGTTGCGGCCGCGCAGACTGTCGATGTGCAAAGTCACTTGCGCATGGTTGACGAAGCCCTGAAAAAATTCGCGCAGCAAATCCACGTCGAACTCGCCGATGCGCGCGCGCGGATAATCCACGCCGTATTCCACACCGGGCCGGCCGGAAAAATCCACCACCACACGCGACAATGCTTCGTCGAGCGGCACATACGCATGGCCATAGCGGCGCACGCCTTTTTTGTCGCCGACCGCGCGGGCGATCGCCTGGCCGAGCGTGATGCCGACATCTTCGACCGTGTGGTGCGCATCGATGTGCAAATCGCCTTTGGCGGTGATGTCGATGTCGATCATGCCGTGGCGTGCGACCTGATCGAGCATATGTTCAAGAAATGGCACCCCGATCGCGAATGTGCCCTTGCCGCTGCCGTCGAGATTGACGCTGACTTCGATTTGCGTTTCGAGTGTGTCGCGTTTTACCGTCGCGGTCCGGTCAGCCATAACATGCTCCTCAATGATCCCGGCGCATCACATCAGCGTGCGCAATGACGCGACGAAACGGGTGTTTTCTTCAGGGGTGCCGATGGTCACGCGCAGACACTCCGCCAGCGGCGAATCGGCGCGGTGCAAATTCTTGATCAAGATACCGGCGCGTTTTAAGCCTTCAAAAACCGGCAGGGCACGCCCAGACGGCACGCGAAACAGAATAAAGTTAGCACGGCTGGGAAAGGGACGCACGCCGTCGATGCGCTGCAATTCGCTCATCATCTGCTCGCGCGCGTCGCGGATCGCGGCGCTTTGCGCATTGAATACTTCAGCATGATCCAGTGCGAATGACACGCTGGCCTGGGTCAAGACATTAATATTGTACGGCAGCCTGACTTTCTCGAATTCGCGCAGCCAGTCCGGCGGTCCGGCCAGCAGTCCCAGACGTAAACCCGCCAGGCCCAACTTCGATAAGGTGCGCATGACCACCAGATTATCCGCGCCGCCCAATTGCGGCATGTAACTGTCGCCGGCAAACGCGTGGTAGGCCTCGTCGATCACGACCAGGCCGGGACTGGCCTGGATAATCGCATCGACCTGCGCGCGGTCGAATAAATTTCCCGTCGGGTTATTGGGAAAGGCCAGAAACACCACGGCGGGCTGATGCTGTTGAATCGCCCGCAACATTGCAGATGCATCCAGACTAAAATCGTCACGCAGTGGCACCCCCACGAACTTCATGCCGGTGAACAGCGCGATCATCCGATACATCGCAAACGTCGGTTCCGGCGCGAGCATCACGCGGCCCGGTGCGCTCAGTGCCAGCGCGATGATCTGGATGAGTTCGTCCGAACCGTTGCCGAGTATGACGTCCATGCCCGGCGGAATATTCATTACCGTGCGCAGTTTTTGCTGCACCACGCGCGCCTGCGGATCGGGATAACGGTTGACCGCGACATCGCCCAACATGCCCAGCCACTCGCCATGCAAATCTTCCGGCCAGCGATAGGGATTTTCCATCGCGTCGAGTTTGATCAGTCCGCTGGAATCGGGCACGTGATACGGCGCGAGCTCGCGAATCTCGGGGCGTATCCAGTGTTGAATTTTTTCGGTCGTTGTCATGACGCGCTAGCGTAGTGCTTTACAACTAAATGAGCTTAAAAAAATGCATCGTCCCTTGCGATGCAAAGAACCAGACTCCTTCCCCCTGCAAGGGGGAAGGTTGGGATGGGGGTGGTCAAGCGCCCC
>CAZHHW010000217.1:0-2124 GCA_964532385.1 uncultured Gammaproteobacteria bacterium
CTGAAGCAGAAAAAGCGCGCCTCGAAGCGGAAAATGCGCGTCTGCTGAGGGAGAAGCAGCCGCATGAGCGGGTGCCCGAGGCATTCCCCAAAAGTTTTGATGAACCGGCCGACCCGCCCGCCACGGCCAATTCCAGTGAATTCAAGGCGAATCCCTGCGAGACTCCGGCGGCCCGTTTCATGTCGACGTGCCAGTAAATGCAACGACGCGGCGCCTTTCTTTGCTATTTGTTCGCCGCTTGCTGAATCCGCTCCATCGCTTTTTCCAGATTTTGCATGCTGGTCGCGTAGGAGATGCGCACGTAACCCGGCGCGCCGAACGCGGAACCGGGCACCAGCGCGACGCCTGCGTGTTCGATCAGATATTCGCTCAACTGAAGATCGTCGCGAATACCGTCGAGGCGCCCGATTAATTTTTGCACGTGAGGGAAGGCGTAAAAAGTGCCGTGCGACGCGATGCAGCGCACGCCCTCGATGCTGTTGAGTTCGCGCATCACAAAGTCGTGGCGCTCCTTGAACACCTTGCACATTTTGCCGATGAATGCCTGGTCGCCGTCGAGCGCCGCCACGGCGGCGGCTTGCGAGATCGACGCCGGATTCGAGGTGCTCTGCGATTGCACGTTTTTCATCGCATTGATAAGTTTGGTAGGACCGGCCGCATAGCCGATGCGCCAGCCGGTCATCGAATAGGCTTTCGATACGCCGTTCAGCACGATGGCGCGCTCATATAAATCGGGGCAGGTGTTGAGAATATTGACGAACGGTTCGGAAGTCCACAGGATGTGCTCGTACATGTCGTCGGTGGCGACCAGCACCTGCGGATGTCGGCGCAGCACCTCGCCCAGTTGCAGCAGTTCCGCGCGGGTATAGGCCGCGCCGGTCGGATTGGACGGACTGTTGAGCACGAACAAGCGCGTGTTTTTGGTGATGGCGCGTTCCAGTTGCTCCGGCGTGATTTTAAAACCCTGCTCCACACCCGCGGCGATGATCACCGGCACGCCGTCGGCCAGCAACACCATGTCCGGATACGATACCCAATAAGGCGCGGGGATGATGACTTCGTCGCCCGGATTCAGCAGCGCTTCCACCAGATTAAAAAAGCTCTGTTTGCCGCCGCACGACACCAGCACCTGGTTAGGTTTGTAATCGAGTTTATTTTCGCGCGCGAATTTATTGACGATGGCGGTTTTTAATTCCGCCGTGCCGTCCACCGCGGTGTATTTGGTGAGGCCGTCGCGGATGGCTTTGATCGCGGCGTCTTTGATGTGATCCGGCGTGTCGAAATCGGGTTCGCCCGCGCCCAGGCCGATGATGTCCTTGCCCTGTTTTTTGAGTTCTTGCGCGCGTGCCGTGACGGCCAAGGTGGGTGAGGGTTTAATGCGCTGCACGCGTTGCGAAAGCTGAATATCCAAGCTGAAAATCCTCACCGGATGAAACCTCGCCGGGTGCAGGACGCACCGGCCACAAAGGCGTGTATTATCCAAGAAACGGCAGTTGACCGCTACAAGGCGTGAGCAAGAGATTGAGATGCGAAACGAATCTACTCAAATATCGAGTTCATCCGCAGGTGAGGCCGCTACAGCGTGCGGAGTGCACCGCTCGCCGCTTTCTATTAAATGCTCGAATGGTAGATTCCTTCCCCCTGCAAGGGGGAAGGGCAGGATGGGGGTGTGATTAAACGACATACCACCATTGATCACCCCCATCCCAACCTTCCCCCTTGCATGGGGAAGGGGTACTTCGATGTCGATCAGACGGGGCTTTGCTATTTTTAAGTTCCATCAAGAGCGCGGCACTAGACGAGGATCATCCTGAAAACAGCAGTTGACCGCTACTGGACCAAAATCACCATGAGTAAAAAATTCGCGCTTGCGGCGGGCTTCGAACCGGCCGGTGATCAGCCCCAGGCCATCCAGGAATTACTGGATAATCTGCGCGCCGGCATGCAATACCAGACCCTGCTGGGCGTGACCGGGTCGGGAAAAACCTTCACGATTGCCAATGTGATTCAGGCGCTGCAGCGCCCAGCGATTGTTCTGGCGCATAACAAAACCCTGGCCGCGCAATTGTACGGCGAGATGCGTGAGTTCTTTCCCAAGAACTCGGTGCAATATTTTGTTTCTTA
>CAZHHW010000218.1:0-2117 GCA_964532385.1 uncultured Gammaproteobacteria bacterium
GGGAGGAAAAGTTATTCTCCCCTCCTCATTTTCGAGGAGGGGTGCCCCGCAGGGGTGGGGTGGTGGATGGGCGTGGTCGCAAGGCTAAGACAACAACGCCACTGCGCTTACACGCCGCTATAAATATCAACATCAGCTACTTGCTCGACGATGCCTGCGCATCGACCACACGCACCGTGTCGCCGTCGGTTAAAAAACCCACGCCGTTCAACACCACACGCGTGTCCGGTTCCAGGCCGCCGGTGATTTCAACCTGATCCTCGACCCGCCGCCCGGTCGAAACCTTGAGCTGCGCCACCTTGCTGTTATTGTCGACCTTGAAGACGTAACTGAAGCCCTCGCGCAGCAACACCGCGGATTGCGGCAAGGCCAGTGCCGGAGCTTGACCCAGTTCGAAAACGCCGCGCGCAAAGGTGCCCGCGCGCGCCGGGCTGTCCGCCGGCAGGTCGACGTACACCAAACCGATGCGGGTTTGCGGATCGACGGTGGGCGCGCCGATGCGCACCCGGCCTTGCGCCATTACACCGTCGGACAACTCCACCATCACCACCTGGCCGGTTTGAATGCGCGGCAGTTCGGTGGCGGTCACCTCGGCGCGCCACTCCAGCCGGTTCTGGCGGATCAGCCGGAACAGTTCTTGTCCCGGCTGCGCAAGTGAACCCACGGTCGCGGTGCGCGCGGAAATCACGCCGAAATCGGGAGCGAGCACGCGCGTTTGCGACAAGCGCAATTCGTTGGACTGCACGCGCGCACGCGCCGCCGCAAGGCGCGCTTTGGCGGTCTGTTCGGCGGTCAGCGACTGGGTAATCTGCTGCGCACTGATCAAGCCCGTGGCCTGTAACTGGCGCGCCCGGTCGGCGTTGGCCACGGCCTCGGCTTGCATCGCTTCCTCCTCGGCCACGGCGGCATTCGCCTGCGCCAGGTCGGCCTCGACCGTATCGTTGGCGATGCGCGCCAGCAATTGCCCGCGCTTGACCTTGTCGCCGACATTCACCAGCACATCGGTCAAACGCAAGCCGCCGATTTCGGCGCCGATGACGACCTCCTGCCACGCGACGATATTGCCGTTGGTGGTCAGACTGCGCGGCCACTCGACGGTGCGCGGCGTGACGGTCGAAACCGTGAGTGCGGACTTGGCTTTTGCAACCGCGGCCGTTTCGCTTTTCGCCGCGGCGTTTTTGCCGGATATTCCCTTGGAAATCGCCGCGGCCGCACCGAATACAAGCACCAGGCCCGCCACTACAAAATAAAGCTTCTTGCCACGCATGAGCTGCCTCGATAACAACGGCCCATTAACGGGCCGGATCTTTACAATGTGGCGAATACCTGTTCCGCCGCCGTCAGGGTCGCAGCGATTTCCGCGTCGCCGTGCGCGCTCGACACGAATCCGGCTTCAAACGCCGACGGCGCCAGATACACGCCCCGCTCCAGCATGCCGTGATAAAACTTTTTGAAACGCTCTACATTGCATTGCGTGGCCTGCGCGTAGTTGGTCACTTGCGATTCGGCGGTGAAGAAAATGCCGAACATGCCGCCCACCGTATTGGCCGTGAGCGGGATCTTGGCCTGCTTTGCCTTTGCAACCAGACCATCGCTCAGTTGTTGCGCGCAGCGCGTGAGCTTTTCAAAAAAATCGGGCTTGGAAATAATGCTCAGCATCGCCAGCCCCGCCGCCATCGACACCGGATTACCCGACAGCGTTCCGGCCTGATACACCGGACCCAGCGGCGCGATTTTTTCCATGATGGCGCGCTTGCCGCCGAACGCGCCGACCGGCAAGCCGCCGCCGATGACTTTACCCAGCGTGGTGAGATCGGGCTTGACCTTGTACAACGCCTGCGCGCCGCCCAACGCGACACGGAACCCGGTCATGACTTCATCGAAAATCAGCACCGCGCCGTATTCGTCGCACACCGCGCGCAAACCGTGCAAAAATCCCGGGGTCGGCGGAATGCAATTCATGTTGCCCGCCACCGGCTCAACAATGATGCAGGCGATTTGCCGCCCGACTTGCGCGAACACTTCACGCACCTGCGCGAGATTGTTGTAAGCGACGGTAAGCGTGTGTTCGGCCAGCGCCGCCGGCACGCCCGGCGAAGTCGGCACGCCTAAAGTCA
>CAZHHW010000219.1:0-1961 GCA_964532385.1 uncultured Gammaproteobacteria bacterium
ACCCTGCTGCTTTGGATACTCGCCACACTGCTCGTGATCACCGGTATCGCGGGCCTGGTGCTGCCTGTGTTGCCGGGCGCGCCTCTGGTATTCGCGGGGCTGGTCGCCGCCGCCTGGGCGGAGCATTTCGTTTATGTGGGCACCGGCACGATTATCCTGCTCGCCTTACTCGCCGCCCTCGCCAGCGCCGTGGATTTTATTGCCAGTGCGCTGGGCGCGAAACATTGCGGCGCCAGCCCGCGCGCGGTGACCGGCGCAGTGATCGGCGGCGTGGTGGGATTATTCTTCGGCATTCCCGGCGTATTACTCGGACCGTTCGCGGGCGCCGTGATCGGCGAGCTGTCGCTGCGCCGCAACCTGCATGCCGCCACCCGCGCCGGTCTGGGCGCGTCACTGGGCCTGCTGCTGGGCGCCGCAATCAAGATCGCACTCGCCTTCATCATGCTGGGTGTGTTTATCGTGGTGCGCTTCACCTAGCGAACCGCCGGTTGCGCTCTGCAGAATGCGTATCTCGGGAGCGCGGGCATCTTGCCCGCAAACAGCGAGCGGGACGCTCGCGTTCCCGGAAAACTCAATAAATCGACGTTTCCTAGCTCTGGGCCAACGTGCATGTTCCGCTGCTCGTCCGGGGCTCGCCTATACTCATAAGAGACTGAATCAAACCCGCACTCCGGCGGCCAGCGAGGCACGACACCATGGCACAGACGAAACCTTATCTGTTTTCAGCCGCAATCGGCATGCTGCTTTCCTACGCGCTGCCCGCATCGGCCGACGCGGAACGCGGACGGTTGCTGTACGAGAATCACTGCACCAGTTGTCACACCAGTACCGCGCATGTCCGCGACAATCACAAGGCCAAAACTCCAGCGGATATCCGTAGCTGGATTCTGCGCTGGTCGGGAGAACTGAAACTTAATTGGAGCGACGATGAACGCGCCGACGTCTATCGGCATCTGAATACGAAATACTATAAATTTCCAGAGGAGACGCCGGCCAAGTAGTAAAGCAATTGCAACCGATGACGGGGGCCATCGTTCGCGTTGAGGCGCTCGATGGCTACTTGTTGCGTGAATGATGCGCCACGTATCGCGCTGCCGCTGTAATGGGTTTCTACGGCTGTGATACGAACCACCAGCATCTGTTGATTCGGATATTGATCTGAATTTGGGGGCTTACCTGAGACTCGATTAAGAAATGTCATCCACTACTTGTGTGAGGAGTCCATATAGGGGGTTAGAGGTTAATCTAGCAACTCCCACCGTTCATAATATTCATTGTCATGATCTGAAAAACCTCTCATAGCTGTGTCCTTGCGAGATGAGCCATCTTTTTTTCTTCCGCCTAGCCATTTTTTGTGAGCATGGGATATATATGTTGCGACTATTGAGCTTGGGACGATATGAAAAGCAGGGCGTTCTCCGAGCGGACCAAGACGAACAAAAATTAAGAATAAATTTGGCGTTTGATGATGCTCATGCTTTTCGTTCAACACCCAGTGCGCTTTCTTTCCTTGGATGGTTTTCACTTGAATAGAGATTGCCCTGCCTGATTTAGGACGTGACATTAATATGTCTATTCCCTCAGCGTTTTTAAGAGTCAGCGTTGCGAGATAGCCTCGGCGTGATAACTCAGCGCACACATAATACTCGCCAGCTACGCCAGATAATCCATGTGACAGATTCGCCATGCGTTCTTTTTGTGACCTTTAACGAGCCTGTAGAAAAACCTAATTCGCAAACAGTATCAGCGCTCCGGATCTTCGTAAACGGCAATTTGTCGACGTGGATGATCGGGGCGTGTCGCGTTGATGTCACGCTATGGAGCCTTTGTCGGGGCCACGCGGCTAATCGCTTCCTGCATTTTGCGCATTTCCTGATTTAATTCCGGTGGAATGAAGCTGCCGCCCGAGCCTGAATAAATGAACTTCACGTATTCCTGAAACTCGGCGTAGCAACGTTGCG
>CAZHHW010000220.1:0-1940 GCA_964532385.1 uncultured Gammaproteobacteria bacterium
AACTGCCGGCGGAAGAAAAAGCGGCGTTGCTGGAATATTTGAAAGCGTTTTAGCGAACTCCCCTCCTTATTTTCAAGGAGGGGTGCCCCGCAGGCGACCGCCATGGATGACGGAAGGTAGAGCAACGTAGGAGCAGTTGCCGGGGTGGGTGGTTGCTGTGGCGTGACGTCAACTGAAACCGCCCCGTCCGCTTCGCGTCCACCCTCCGACGCAAATGGATGTGCAAGTGCCGCGAAGCGCATGGATGCGCGAGAGCGGCCTTGAAAATAAGGAGGGGAGTTAAACTGAATCGAATTGAAATAGAGGCATGACATGACAAATATAAAAAACACGCTGAAAATTTTATTGTTTCTGGCGCTGGTCCTCGCTGCCGTCGGCGGTTCCGTCGCCTGGTATAAATTCTTCCGCGTCGTACCGCAGCCGGAATTCGCCACGCCGGAGGAGCGTTTCAAATACGGATCGCTGGGCGGCGAAGAAAGTTCGGGAATTCCTTACTGGATCTTCATCGCCTTGCCGCGCATGTTCCCCGAATATTTACCGGGACCGGGCGGCTATGCGTCGCTCGGCATCGCGTGGGAGGAAGGCCACGATCTGCCGGTGGGTTTTTCGAAAAAGACCGTCGGTTTCGAGCGCGTGACCAACAACTGCGCGGTGTGCCATGTGGCGAGCTATCGCGCTTCGGAGAATGAATCGCCGACCTTTGTGGTGGCCGGCCCCGGACACACCACCAACGTGCAGGGCTTCTTTCGTTTTTTAACCCAGTGCGCCAACGACCCGCGCTTCAACGCCGACAACCTGCTCGGCGAAATCGCCATGCTTTACGAACTATCGTGGCTGGACCGCGCGTTGTACCGGTTCTTGATAATTCCGATCCTCAAGCAACGCATCATCGAACAGGGTAATAATTTTGCGTGGATGAACAAACCCGGCTTGCCGGACTGGTCGCGTGGGCGCGACGATCCGATGAATCTCACCAAGTATTTCATGTTGAAATTGCCCGACGACAACACCTTCGGCCCGGCCGACATGCCGTCGATCTGGAATCTCAACAAGTATCAACACGGCATGTCGCTGAACTGGGACGGCGCGACCACCGTGCCGCGTTCGGTGATCATCGACTCCGCGCTGGGTTTGGGTGCCAGCCCCAAGGCGCCATTTCTTGATCATGTGAAATGGCTCGAAGACTATCTACGCCCGCTGACCGCGCCGAAATATCCGTTCGCCGTGAATGCCGTGGTTGCGACGCAGGGCAAGCTGTTGTTCGAAGCGCAATGCGCGCAATGCCATAACGGCTTGCGCACCGGCACCGCGGTGCCGATCGCGGAAATCGGCACCGACCGCAACCGTTTCGATACCTGGAACCGGGCCGCCGCGATTGCCGCGAATAAAAAAGTGAAGGAAATGGGCGTGGACCGCGACCCGATGGTCGAAGACACCTTAACCGGTTATGTCGCCGTGCATCTCGACGGCGTGTGGTTGCGCGCGCCCTACCTGCACAACGGCTCGGTGCCGACCTTGCGCGAGTTGCTGGAAGTGCCCGAGAAGCGCAGTAAAGTCTTTTACCGCGGTTACGACCTGTACGACCCCGCCAATGTCGGCTTCGTCGTGCAGGGTGAAAACGCGCAGCGCGTCGGCAGCAAAATGGACGTAACCACGCGCGGCAACGGCAACCAGGGCCACGTGTACGGCACCACGCTCAAACCCGCCGAAAAAGACGCGTTGCTTGAATATTTGAAGACCTTGTAACAGCTCGTGTCTGGCGCAGCACTTTGCTTGACGGGTCAGGGTCGCCTCCGTAGAATGCGGCTTCCTTTGCTCGGGGCTATAGCTCAGCTGGGAGAGCGCCTGCATGGCATGCAGGAGGTCGCCGGTTCGATCCCGGCTAGCTCCACCAGAACAATGACAGAAACTGTCGACCGTTTTTGTCCCCATCGTCTAGA
>CAZHHW010000221.1:0-1901 GCA_964532385.1 uncultured Gammaproteobacteria bacterium
GAACCAACGACCCCCACCATGTCAAGGTGGTGCTCTAACCAACTGAGCTACGCGCCTGCTATTAAGGGTGGGCATTCTACACAGCCGCCCCTGGCACTGCAAGCCAACCTCCTGCGCATCGACCTGTAACCCGCATGTAATTAATTCACGCGGCGGCGCCCAAATTATTCATCGCGGCGTGAATCGGCTAGGCCGACAATCCCTCCATGTTCAACGACCATCAATGGAGCCAGCAGATGAAAACGCTTATCCAGATTGCCGGACTCATCGCGTTCATGATCGGGCTCACTGTTGCCCTGGCCGCTTAACGCAAGAGTTTGGCCAACTCCCGGCCCGCACGCCGACCTTCGCTGGCTGCGCCTTCCATGAAGCCTTGAAAATCCTGCGAGGTGTGATCGCCGCAGAACAACACGCCGCCCTGGCGTACACCTTCGTAACCGCCGAACGCGGTGTACTGGCCGACACGATAATACGCATACGAGGCACGCATCAGCGGATTCAGATGCGGCAAGGATTGCGTAAGCTTGCCGTTCCATTGTGCGCCAAGTCCCGGATAAACCACTTCGGCGCGCTGCAATGCAGTTTGCGCATCGAGTCGCGCATTTGGATTGCTGGCGGTTGCAAAGGCGCCGGTGCTTTTCATCGCCGCCACGACGCTGCCTCCGGAGAAAAAATTCAGGATGCCGCTCTGCCCGTCCTGCGCACGCGTGACTTCCCAGCTCGACTGGTAACCCGTGTCGCTGTAAGTTGAACCGTTATTTATTCCCGGCCAAGGACCGGTCTCATTCCACCACCGCGTGTTGAATTGCAGTTGCGTCTTGGCACTGCGCGCGCGCCCCAATTCTTCAATCGCTTGCTGCTTGAGCGTATCGAATCCCGCTTGTGAAATGTCGACCTCGCGCAGCACTGAAAATGGCAATGCCAATACGACATAATCGGCGCATACCTCTTCCGTAACACCACCGAGCTTCTTGAACGTCAGTTGATACTCGCCGCGCTTTAGTTGCTTGATACGCAGCAACCGCTGGCCAAGCGCGATGCTTTCCTCGCCCAAATGTCGTGCAATGGCACGCGGCAGTTGCTCATTGCCGCCCCGTATGTGAAACGCTTCGTCCGATTCGCCGAACACCGCGAATCCGGCCGGCGCAGGTTGATATCCCAGCAGGTAAATCAAATTCAATGCTGACTGGTCTGTGGTATCCGCGCCGTATTCAATCGCATACGCCACATCGAGCAACTGCCCCAGCATTGAAGTGTGCCCGCCCGGGACCCGCGTCTCGATCCAGTCGTAGACACTCATCCGATCCAGCACCTGCCCGGCGGGTGTAAAGGCATCGAAGGTGGTGGGATACCCCGCCGCCTCCAGATCTACCATCAGCGCATCGACCAGCACCGCAAAGTCGCGATCCGCCTGCGCCTTGGGGTAATAGCGGCCGAAGAAATAATAGGTGTCTTCCGAACCCGCAGGTTGGGCATCCAGCAAATTGTCGAGCACCAGACCAAAGCGATGCGCAAGGCGCTGTATGGTCTTGTGGCCGCTATCAATCAACTCACCGCACCACTCGCTCACCTGCCCGTCATTCCAATATGCCGTGTTGCTGTACATGCGCCCGCCGACGCGCCCGGAAGCTTCATAGACCGTGGCGCGAATACCGCGATCCGCGAGCGTCAACGCACACGTCAATCCCGCGATGCCACCACCGACAACCGCAATGCGAGCGCGGCGCGAAGCCCATGCAACTCGCGGCAATGCCGCCGTGGCCGTCAGCGCTCCCAAGCCAGCGAGAAAGCCGCGGCGCGTAACAGGAAATTTAGCTGCGTGTGGATTTGTGTTGCGCGCCGCCAGTGCAGTGCGCACGTGTTTGCGGAGTGTGTGCAGCAAGGGTGTTCTGGCCATAACC
>CAZHHW010000222.1:0-1836 GCA_964532385.1 uncultured Gammaproteobacteria bacterium
GATTCCAAACGGCGGTAGCTGCTTTCGGCTAAACTTTACTGACTTCGAACGGCGTTAATACCATGCACAAACCCCTCACTCTGATCGTCGACGACGAACCCGACATCTGCGAGTTGCTTGAACTTACGCTCGGACGGATGAACATCGACACGCGTTCGGCAAAAAATCTCGCCGATGCGCGCGCACTGCTGGGCAAGCACAAATTCGATCTGTGCCTCACCGACATGCGCCTGCCCGACGGCAACGGCATTTCGCTAGTGGAATACATCCAGAAGCATGCGCCCGACACGCCCACGGCTGTCATCACCGCACACGGCAGCATGGAATCGGCGATCCAGGCCCTTAAGGCCGGCGCATTCGACTTCGTGTCAAAACCCGTCGACTTGCAGGTGCTGCGCAACCTGATTAATTCATCGTTGAAACTGTCGGATCATTTCAGCAGCCGCGACCGCCGTTCACGTGATGTGCTGCTGGGCGACTCGTCCGCCATGCGCGTATTGCGCGGCACCATCGCCAAGGTTTCACGCAGCCAGGCGCCGGTTTACATCAGCGGCGAATCCGGCACTGGCAAAGAGCTGGTCGCGCGCATGGTGCATGAAAAAGGCCCGCGCGGAGAAAAAGCATTCGTGCCTGTCAATTGCGGCGCCATTCCTACCGAGCTCATGGAAAGTGAATTTTTCGGTCATAAAAAAGGCAGCTTCACCGGTGCGACCGCCGATAAAAAAGGTTTGTTTCAAGCGGCGGACGGCGGCACCTTGTTTCTCGACGAAGTCGCCGACTTGCCGCTGCACATGCAGGTCAAATTGCTACGCGCCATCCAGGAAAAAGCCATCCGCACGGTCGGCGATGCCAAGGAAATTTCCGTCGACGTGCGCATTGTCAGCGCCACCCATAAAGACCTCGGCGCGCTGGTCGCGCAAGGCAAATTCCGTCAGGACTTGTTCTACCGCATCAATGTCATCGAACTGGCCGTGCCGCCGCTGCGCGCGCGTCGCCAGGATATCCCGGAACTCACCGACTATATTCTCACGCGGCTGGCGCAGGAAACCGGCTCAGTTAAACCCGCGCTGACCTCCGGCGCACTCGAGGCACTCCATGCTTATGCCTTTCCCGGCAACGTGCGCGAACTGGAAAACATTCTGGAACGCGCCATGACCTTGTGCGAAAACGATACGATTCGCGCCGACAATCTGCAATTGTCAAAACCCGCTGGACTGGAAAGCACCATCATTTCCCACACCGACGAAGCGCAACCGCTCGAAGACTTTCTCGGCAACATCGAAAAAGAACAAATTCTCAAAGCCCTGGAGCAAACCAACCACAATAAAACCGCCGCCGCAAAATTACTCGGCATCTCGTTTCGCGCGTTTCGTTACCGGTTGAAGAAGCTGGGCTTGGAATAGAATATAGAACACCCGCCAGATCATTCCGGAGGCGCAAGCACTCTTACGTGAAGCCTAGTAACTGACAATTTTTGTCACTTTGAACACTGACAAAAATTGTCACGTTCAGGCGACACCCAAGCTCAATTCCCCTCGAAAGCATCGCCGTCCGGAGGATTTGCGATGGAACTCACGCAGCCACACCTCACCAGAACACAATTTTGCAACTCAACACAGCTGGCACGGCGGCTGCAGCTACCCTGACACAGCCTTCTGGCCCTTGCCTCGGACCAAGGACGACGCCAACGCCTCCCAAGTGCAGCCGGGGCAAGCGCCAGAAGGGCATTCACACTAATTTGAAATTAATTAACTCCACCGAGGTACTCACAATGAAACGCGTACAAAAGGGTTTTACCCTGATTGAATTGATGATCGTGGTCGCGATCATCGGCAT
>CAZHHW010000223.1:0-1798 GCA_964532385.1 uncultured Gammaproteobacteria bacterium
CACTTGACTCCAAACTTGTTCAAGGGTGTAAACAAAGCATCCCTTCCTCCTGCAAGGGGGGAAGGTGAGGATGGGGGTGATCGAAAATGCAGTGTACTTGCACACCCCCATCCCAGCCTTCCCCCTTGCAGGGGGAAGGAGCCCCAATTTCAGACCGTATCAGTTTAACCCCGCACGGGCCGTTGCAGAACCACCCGGTATGCATCCATGCCGCGGCTGTCGAAAGCGTATGCCGAACCCCACAAGTAAAGCCGGAAGCGTCGGTAAATCATCTCGCCCCAGCGGTTGATGATTTTATCGCGGGCGGCTTCCAGATTCTCGGCCCAGGCTTTGCAGGTTAAGAAATAACTGTGGCGGTCATTGTACGTCGCCAAGACTTCAAGCTCGGAGACGGCAACCGCCGCCAGGAATTCATGCAGGCAAAAATAGGAATGGTCGCCCGGAAAAATATAGCGCGCCACGAAACTGGGTTTGTCGTATTTCATGCGGAACGCGCTGGCATCCAGGTATACATAACCGCCGGGTTTGAGTAATTGCATAAACTGCCGCAGCACGCGCGGATAATCGGGAAGATGCTCCATCACGCCCAGAATCACGATCGCGTCGTAAGGCTCCGGAGCTACGTATTCCAAAAAGTTTTTATTCAAAACCTGGCACGGCAACTGTTGCCGCTGGATCATGTCCTGAATGAATTCTTCCGAATTGCGTGAGATGGTCAGCGAGGTCACCGCGATACCGCGCCGTCCGGCATGCTCCGTGAAACTGCCCCAGCCGCCGCCGACATCCAGCACGCGGCTGCCCGGCTTGAGCTTGCAGGCATCAATCGCGAAATCCAGTTTGCGGCGCTGCGCGGTTTCCAGCGGTTCATCGTCGCGTTCGAACACGGCCTGCGAATAACAGCGGCTCGGGTCCATGAAAGTGAGATAAAACTCGTTGCCCAGATCGTAATGAGCGGCGATGGCCTGCCGGTCCGAGCGCACCCGGCCGATCACCCATGGCGCCATGCGTTCCCACAACGCAGCCAATGAAGGACGGTCGCGCAACACCGCACGAAAGCTGGCGGCTTGCAACATGTCGCCTGTAAAGTCCAGGCTCCCATCCATGTAAGCCTCGCAAATTTTCAACTCATCGAAGCGGCTGAGCGCGGTCAGGCCATTACGGTCTTTCACCGTGACTTTGAAAGCGGGCTCGCCCGCGCCGAAGCGATAGGTGTGTTCCCCGCCCAAGCGGATTTCAAATGGAGTTGAAATCCGGTCGGCCAGCCGTTTGCGGATCAACTGGAAGATGCCATCGTCGCGCAGGATTCCTGTAGCTTCAGCGGATAGATCCATGGATCATTCCTCGCATCATAAATTATTGTCGAAACCTGTTATCTGATGAATGAGCTTTTGCCTGTTTGTAGAATTACACTCTTGGTTTTTAAATAGCACTACGGATCAAAATAGTCTGTGCCTTGCCGCGCTCATGAGATGAGCTCCATATTCGATGCGCGCAGATGCTTGATCTGATCGCGCACGTGCGCGGCCGCTTCGAACTCCAGATTTTGCGCATGCTTGTACATCTGTTGTTCGAGTTTTTTCAGTTTCTGCGCAAGCTTGCGCGGATCGCTCACCACATATTCCAGCATTTCTTCCGCCACCTTGGCGTAATGTTTGGGCGAACCCGGTGCGCCCGGGTGCGCGCTTTCCATAATGTCGTGCACTTTCTTAATGATGCTGCGCGGCGTGATGCCATGTTCTTCATTGAACGTCACCTGCTTGCCGCGCCGCCGATCGGTTTCGTCGATGGCGCGCTGCAT
>CAZHHW010000224.1:0-1748 GCA_964532385.1 uncultured Gammaproteobacteria bacterium
GCGAACGTTGAGGCTGTAGAATTACCCCCTGAATAATTATCAATACATGGCTCCATATGGCATAATTCCGCTTCAAGTCATCTGCAAGTGGGAGTGCTGCGTGGCGCGCTACAAGCCGGTACACAAGGGTCTAAAAATGCTTGCGATAGACTTTGATCGACAAGTGCTCCCCGGCAGTTTCGAACACGCGCTGTGCCACTTGGTTGATCACGAGTTAGATCTTGGTCCGTTCCACGCCCGCTACCGGAACGACGACGGTGGCGCCCCCGCGTTCGATCCGGCGGCGCTGCTGAAGATTGTGTTGCTGGCCTACAGCCGGGGCGTGATCGGCAGCCGCAAAATCGAAGCCGCGTGCCGCGAGAACATGCTGTTCATCGCGGTGTCGGGCGACAGCCAACCGCACTTCACCACGCTA
This sequence comes from uncultured Gammaproteobacteria bacterium, assembly GCA_964532385.1. Lineage (GTDB taxonomy): Bacteria > Pseudomonadota > Gammaproteobacteria > SG8-11 > SG8-11 > UBA6921. The sequence goes on from CAZHHW010000224.1 coordinate 416, forward strand.
GCCGCCTTTGTGTCGGAGTTGGGCGACACCGTGGCCGCGCTGTTCGCGCAAGTGCTGGTGGTGTGCGATCGGCAAGGCCTGATCGGACGTGAGATGTTTGCCATTGATGGCGTGAAGCTGCCGTCCAATGCCAGCAAAGCCAAGTCCGGCACGCGCAAAGACTATCAACGCCAACTCACCAAGATGCAGGCTGCCGCAAAGAAGATTGTGGATCAACACCGGCTGGCCGACACCGCACCCAGCGATGCCGCCGTGGCCCAGCGTGAAGCCAAAAAGCTTGCGCAGCTGCAGCGCGAAGCGCAGCAGCTGCGCACCTGGTTAGCAAAAAACACCACCGACCGTAAAGGCGCTAAAGGTAAAGTGCGTTTATCCAATCGCACCGACAACGAATCGGCCAAGATGGCCACCAGCAAAGGCGTCATCCAAGGCTATACCGGTGTTGCTGCGGTGGATGAGAAAAACCAAATCATCATTGAGGCGCAAGCGCACGGCACCGGCTCGGAGCAAGAACTCCTGCTGCCGGTGGTCACGGCGACCGACACCTATCGCAATGCGACGACCGTCATTGCCGCCGATGCCGGCTATCACTCGCACGCCAATGTGACTGCACTGGCGCAACAGCAGATCGACGCCTGCCTTCCGGACACCCGTTACCGCACACGCGATGCACGCTATGCGGATCAACACCTCCACAAAACCAAACCGGACCCGCTGTGGAACAAGACTCACTCACCAAAGAAAGCGAAGTGCTTCACGCCCGCCCAGTTCGCGCTTGCAGAAGATCACAGCCACTGCGTCTGTCCCGCCGGTAAGCGTTTATATCGCAACGGCGCGAACTGCACGATCGGCGGTTACATTGCGATGAAGTTTTCCGGTGTGCAGCAGGATTGCGTGCCGTGCACGCAACGTAAAGAATGCTTGCGCACACCGCACAAAACCAAAATCCGCCAAGTGTCGTTTTTCAAAGGTCGGCGGGTTCCTAACCTGCACGTCGAGCGGATGAAGACGAAGGTCGATTCTGACGTGGGTCGACACACGATCACGCGGCGCTTCGCCACCGTGGAGCCGGTGTTCGGTAATTTGCGCGGTAATAAACAACTGAACCGTTTCACACTGCGCGGCAAAACCAAAGTGGATGGGCAGTGGAAGCTGTATTGCATGATGCACAACATTGAAAAGTTGGCGCATCATGGCTATGCAGTTCACTAGCCGAAGGGAGCGCAGCATGAAAGATGTTGAAATGACCCGCGATACGTCGCATGCAACGTTATCTGGCGGTCTGTGGGTCACTGTAAATCGAATTAAAATAGAAATACGCGCCACGACATGACAA
>CAZHHW010000225.1:0-1707 GCA_964532385.1 uncultured Gammaproteobacteria bacterium
GAGCCTGAATAAATGAACTTCACGTATTCCTGAAACTCGGCGTAGCAACGTTGCGCGTAAGGATGCTGGGGGTGATTGTAGACACATTCTTTCAAATACAAATCGGCGAGCGAAAAGTAATAGTTGTAACCCACCACGCGATCATTCACGGCGAGCCAGTACAACAATTTGGGAGTCTCATCGGGCTGTGGTTTGCGGTTGAGGTAGTGATACAAAATGCCGCTTAGCCACAGGCGCCGAATCTCCTGGTCCGCCGCCACACGCAGCACCGGCAGCGGCTGGTCCAGCGGCCCCAGGATATCCCGCACGAGGGTTTCGATTGCAGCGAAGTCCGGTGCGGTGATCTTGCCGGCGCCGCGTGTTTCCAATGCGCGCAGCCCGGCGATCCAGCCTTTCAATTCCGTGCGTGTCGCGCCGGTATGCGCCGGGAGGTCGACAAATTTACTGAGCACATCCGCTCCCTTGCCGGGCTGATTCTTGATCTGCGTGTAAATGATAATCAAGCGTTGCAATGGCCGAATGATCTCGTATTCGGTTTTTGCGCCGCCAGAACGCAGGTCACGTTCAAAATACTGCTCCGCCACATCGTAATTGCGCGTGAGAAAATTAAACTCGGCGTAGGCTGCGTCGTTGGGAAAACGCTCGCGCGCCGCACCGGCAAACAGGGTGCGTAACTTGGTGTCCTGGGTATGACAGGAGGCACAGATCGAACCCAACCCGTAGAGCCGGTTGCGTGCGTAGTCCAGATTCTGGTCGTCGATGGCGCGTTGCGTTTCACGCAAATAGTCAAGAATAAACCGATAGGACACCAGGTAGCTTTCGGAACGCGCGCGGATCAACGGCTCCGCGCGCTCGAACAAATCCGTCATGCGCTTGAGGTTGGCGCGCAGCGTGTTTTTTTCGGCGGCGGTCAACTCACGTTGCGTGACAATCAGCGGATAGGTATCGATCATCGCCGTGCCGATGTCCGTCATGATGCGATTGAGCGCGGCGGGTGCAACGGGTTCGGCGGCGTAAATAAATGTCGATACCAGCACCGCGCTGATGAATCCAGCCAGGCTTAGAATTTTTTTCATCGAGGCACTCCCGTCAGCGTTCATTCACTATAGTTTGCTTCTACGTGTTCGGCCCTGGTTAACTGGCCAATGCGCGGATCATCTTTTGCCACTCCGGGCTGTCCCATTCCTGGGCGCCGCCGACCACGCGTTGCACGATTCCATCCGTATTAACAAGATAGGTCGACGGATAGGCATGCACACCTAGAATGCTCCGCGCCATACGCATGTCGGCATCCTGTAAATTAGTGAAGGTGACTTTGCGTTCGATCAGGAACTCGCGCACGACGTGGTCATCGGCATCGACGGACATGCCGATGACGGCAAACTGCCGCGGATCGAGTTTTTCGGACAGACGTTGCAAGCTTGGTAATTCCTTGCGGCACGGCGCGCACCAGGTCGCCCACACATTCAGCACCAAGACCTTGCCGGCGAATTGAGCCGTATTCACCGCTTCGCCCTGCAAATTAGTCAATTGCAATTCCGGAAAGCGCATCCCCGTTTCGACCCGGGCGCGCGGTGGCGCAGCTGAATCGCAGGCACTAAAAATACCAAGAACAACGCAGACTACCGAAGCATTACAGCAGCGCAACAGGCGTCTGTTCACCGGTTATTTCTTGGTGTTGCTGCCAGCCGCATCCGTGGTGGAGGG
>CAZHHW010000226.1:0-1675 GCA_964532385.1 uncultured Gammaproteobacteria bacterium
CATTGCGCCAGCGTTTTCTCATCCGGAATGCCACCATCACTTCCGGGAATTTCACATGGCTTGATACGTTCACCGGCGCCAACGCCGACTACAGTAATTGAACCATCTTTATTTAGTGCCAACGCAATCTGTGAATTGTCTTTTTCTAAAATAGCGGCAGTAGCAATGGTGGAAGTAGCGGCGAGTTTCGTTTGAGCGCATCCGACTACCCCAAATATGGCAAGCATCAAAGTAAAAATCGTTAGTGTGTTACGGGTCATTGCTTTACTCCTTAGTTGTGGTTGAACAGATAGGTTAATACCGCGATGTTTTTGCAATTCTGAAGCACTGGATTCCCGCCTGCGCGGGAATGACAATAGTTCATCATGAGAGGGATATATCCTTATTAGAACGACAAGCGCGCATCGAAGAAGATTGCGCGTTCTGGATAAAATGGATCGGAACTCGCCTCGCCCGAACCCGCATCCACTGACTGATAGTGGAAGCTTCTGTCAAAGACGTTAAGCATTTTGACTTCCACTAATCCGCGACCTTTTGGAAATGACCAACCGAGTGCCAGGTCGCCAATCCAAAAGCGGTCGCGCAACGTTTCTGTGCCTTCAGGAAAAAGGACATTGATGACCTTTTGATTCACTTGCGTCGCACGCACACGGGTATAAAACCCGCTGGAGTGAAAATAACGCAGATCGAGAGGAAGGCGTTGTGTGATCATTTCCGCCGGCAGATTGCTAGGTTGTCCTGAGATGTAATCCCGGCTGGAACTTTCATGCGTCAACTCGGCGTAAAGTGCCACATCTGGCCGTAGTAATAAATTTGCATAGGCACGGTGGGCGCGCTCAGCACGCTTTTCGATATTGTCGGTCCCGTTCGCAACAACGACATCAGCTTTCCTGCGGCTGATTTCCGCGCCCGTTGCAATATTTGTGGACCATTTGTTGTCGATACCTAAACCATAACGGCGTGCGCGCGTCCCTAACGAGTCATCAAAGAATTGGTTAAATCCTGCGACCTGTGTGGGCTCCAATGTTTGATTACGCACCAGGTCACGGTTGGTTGTGCGAAAGGCCGCCGCACGTAACGTAGTCTTAGGTGAAAGCTCCCACAACAATCCAAGTTTAGGATTCCAGCCGTCAACATTGACCCCGTTCTGTTCATTAACTGAATCGAAACTCCCACCTAAAATTAAGGCTGCGCCGCCTAAATGATAGTGCCAGTAGCCATACAGATTTTTCTGATCCACATCATACTCAGTTTCCGTTACAGTCAGGCCAGCTGGTACATACCCGGGGAAAGAAATCAATGAATCATCGAATGTATCTATGTTACGTCGATGCGTAATCAAGCGCGCATAACCAATCAGAAAGCGCCCATTGTTTGTCTGTCCTAAATATTGCCCCTCAATTTGCCCTTCAATACTTTTACTCGATGACGAACTGACCTCTCCAAATGTAGTAGAGTCTTTAACAATTGAGCGACTAACCGCTACCACGAAAACTTGCTCAGGCGCAGGCTCATAACGTAAACCAAGCAACCAACTCGGCTCGGTGATGGTTTGGCGTTGATCAAGATAAACATCCTCTAAAAAAAACCGGATCAACTTATCCCCAAACTCACTCTCCCTATCCCGATACTCCGCCTGCACGCTGAGTTGTGAATTCAACCGATACTGTCCGAA
>CAZHHW010000227.1:0-1645 GCA_964532385.1 uncultured Gammaproteobacteria bacterium
CCAGGCGCGCCGGATCGGCGAACAACAGACTGGCGCGTTTGTAAGTGGCGAAACGGCGCGCGAAACCCAGGATCAGAACATCGGATTCATTGGGCGCGAGCTGCCGTACCAGGCGTTCGATCTGCGCCGCGCTGCAACCATTGCGTTTATGTTGAGCCGTGGCACGTTCGCGCACGATCTTGAGCAGGCGCGCTTTCAGGGATTGACGCAAGCTCCAGTAGGCGTAGTCCGGAATATCGTCGATGCGTTCCCAATAAGTGTCGTTCAGCAGTTCATTGCGCCATTCGCGCCCGAATTGCATATCGAATAAGTTAGACCAGGCGCGCGCCAGGAAGGTGGGCACATGCACGCCGTTGGTGACGTGCCGGATCGGATTTTCTTCCGGCGGCACCTGCGGCCACACATAACTTTCCATTTTGGACGCGACTTCGCCGTGAATCCTGCTCACGCCGTTGTGAAAGCGCGAGCCGCGCAGCGCCAGCGCCGTCATGTTGAAGCCATCGGGATTGGTCGGACTGTGGCCGATATTGCGGAAGCGCTGCGGTTCGAGTCCAAGGTAGTGCGAATATTCGCTGAAATAATGATTGATCAAGTCGTGCCCGAAAATGTCATGTCCGGCCGGGACCGGCGTGTGCGTGGTGTAGACGGTGCCGCTGGCCACCTGTTCCAGCGCGCTGTCGAAGTCCGCGCCTTTTTCCACCAGTTCGCGGCAGCGTTCCAGGATCATGAAGGCGGCATGACCTTCATTGATGTGCCACACCGTGGGTTTGAAGTTCAGCGCGCGCAGCGCGCGCACGCCGCCGATCCCCAGCACGATTTCCTGCTGGATGCGCATGTGAATGTCGCCGCCGTACAACTGATAGGTAATGGAACGGTCCGCCGGGCTGTTTTCCGCAAGATCCGAGTCGAGCAGATGAATGGTGATATGTCCAGCCTTGGCACACCAGACTTTGAGCATCACGCGCCGGCCGGGCATGTCGACGTGCACGTACACGGGCTGGCCGGCGGCATTCAACGCCGGTTGAATCGGCAGGTCGGAAAAATCGATGCGCGTGTAATGCACGATTTGATGTCCCGACACATCGATGGTTTGCGTGAAATAACCCTGCCGGTACAGCAGCCCGACCGCGATGAACGGAATCCCCAGATCGCTGGCGGCTTTGCAATGGTCGCCGGCCAGAATCCCAAGCCCGCCGGAATAAATCGGCATGCTTTCGTGCAGGCCGAACTCGGCGCAAAAATACGCCACCAGATCGTGTTGCGGATCGAGATGTTCCGCCAGCGCCGGTTTGATTTTCTCGCGGCGATAGCTGTTGTAAGCCGACAGCGTACGGTGGTAATCCTCCATGTAGGTGCGGTCTTCGGCGGCGGCGTCGAGACGTTGCTGCGACAAGCGGCGCAGGAATACTTTAGGGTTGTGTCCGCAACTGTTCCAAAGTGGCGGATCAAGACGTATAAACAGCCGCCGCACATCGCGGTCCCAGCTGTACAGCAAATCGTTGGCGATTTCGATCAGCCCTTGCAGACGTTCGGGAATAATCGGGCGAACTTCAAGTTGAAAGCGGGTTCCGGTCATATACTCTTCTTGTTTTGGCGAAAGGGGATCGGGAACATTGTATCGGCTTGTCCGGCGTTTTGCGCAAGC
>CAZHHW010000228.1:0-1567 GCA_964532385.1 uncultured Gammaproteobacteria bacterium
TGTTCGGATCTTCGGCGTACAAGCGCACCTGAATCGCGTGGCCCTGCGGCGCGTGCGCATAGTGAATGGTCGTGGTGGAGATTTTCGTAGGAGCGCCGCCCTCGGCGCGATTTGTGGGGTGAATCGCGCCGGGGGCGGCGCTCCTACCTGAATCGTCTTGCGCATCAACGGTCGTGACGACTAGTGAGTGCCCCGCCGCCACGCGGATCATCCATTCCACCAGGTCAACACCGGTCACCGCTTCGGTGACGCCGTGTTCCACCTGCAAGCGCGTGTTCACCTCCAGAAAATAAAACTCGCGTGTCTGCACGTCGTAAACGAATTCGACCGTGCCCGCCGAGCGGTAATCAAGCGCGCGCCCGAGTTTGCTCGCGGCATTGTAGAGCCGCGTGCGCTCCGCGCCGTTCAGTCCCGGCGCCGGAGTTTCTTCGATGACTTTTTGATTGCGGCGCTGCACCGAACAATCGCGTTCGCCGAGCGTGACGAGGTTGCCCGCGCCGTCGCCGAAAATCTGCACTTCGATATGGCGCGCGATCTCGACATATTTTTCCAGGAAGATCCCGCCCTGGCTGAAATTATTGCGCGCGAGCCGTTCGACGGAAGCAAACGCGTCGTGCAGTTCCTGCGCGTCGCGGCACAATTGCATGCCGATGCCGCCGCCGCCCGCCGTGCTCTTGAGCATCACGGGGTAGCCGATGCGCAGCGCTTCACGCCCGGCGTGTTCCACATCGTCGAGCAATCCGCTGCCGGGCAGCAGAGGCACATCGTTTTGCAGCGCCAGCGCGCGCGCGGTGTGCTTGAGGCCAAAATCGCGCATCTGTCGCGGCGTGGGCCCGATAAAGACAATTCCCGCGCCTTCACATGCTTCGGCGAACGCCGCGTTCTCCGATAAAAATCCATAGCCGGGATGAATCGCCTGTGCCCCGGTGGCGTGGGCGGCGGCGATAATTTTTTCCTGCCGTAAATAACTTTCGGAAGCGGGCGCGGCGCCCACATGCACGGCTTCGTCCGCCTGCATGACATGCGCGGCATGCCGGTCGGCGTCGGAATACACCGCGACCGATTGAATGCCCATTTTTTTCAGCGTGCGGATAATGCGGCACGCAATGGCACCGCGATTGGCGATCAGGATTTTATTGAACATGGGTCCTCCCGAAGCAAGCAGCAGTCGTGAGTCAGTGCGGTTTCCTCACCTCGACTCATGCCGATCTTGTTCCATATGCCGGGCCGTCCCGGCGTCATCGGAAGAGCTGCGGGTCGTCCCGCAGTCTTGGTTTATGCAGCGCTGTTATTCTCTTCTCCTGAGAAGGGGAGATGGAGGGGGTGATCAGCAAGCGAGAATGATTTAACTCACCCCCATCCTAACCTTCCCCCTTGCAGGGGGAAGGGATCGATTAGTTAGCCTTACATGCCTAGTCATGACATTACCATGTCGCCTTAGTTTCATTGTCAGCACGTTCCAGCATCATGTACGTTTTTGCTCCTTCCCCCTGCAAGTGGGAAGGCTGGCGCCCGCCATGGATGGCGGAAGTTAGAGCAACGCAGGAGCAGTTGCCGGATGGGGGTG
>CAZHHW010000229.1:0-1537 GCA_964532385.1 uncultured Gammaproteobacteria bacterium
ACGCTATTGGCGATCGCGGCCACTTTGGCGATTTCGGCCTCTTTGACGCCGAGTTCCTTCAAGGTGTTGCCGAGGTTCTCGATCACGGCATCGACATGCGAGTCGTTCAAGCCCATTTTCACCAGGCGTGCATGACCGCTACGCATGTCGGCGCCGGTGTACTTGTTAGGACCGCCGAACACCATGGTTAAAAATGCTTTTTGCTTGTTGGCCTGTTTCTCCATGTCGACATCTTCGAAAAAACGGCTGATACGATCATCGGCCAGCACCTTGCGGTAAAAAATATCCACGGCGGCATTGACGGCTGGTTCACCACCCAGGGTTTCATAGAGCGACGGCATGATGGCAATCTCCTTTTATGTTGTTAATTCCGGTATAGGTTTTTGAATACGCACTTGCAATCAATATTTTTTAAAAAGTCACCACGTGCCCCGTCGGTGCGCATCAGGCCGAATTGAAAAAATCCGCCTTCGCCGACTGGGGTTTGGCATTGCGCACACTATGGCCGATGGCGGTTACGATTGCAGTAACTTTGGTAATCTCGCGATCCCCAACCCCCGCCTCTTTCAGCGCGCTCGCCAGATTTTCAATTACGGCATGGATGTGCGTATCGTTTAAACCTTCCAGATGCGCGTGCCCGGTGCGCACATCCTTACCCGTATATTTGTTGGGCCCACCCAGTACCATAATCAAAAATGCTTTTTGCTTGGCAATTAACTTATCCATATCCACGCCCACAAAAAAGCGGTTGATGCGCGCGTCGGCGAGCACTTTATGATAAAAGACTTCCACTGCGGTATTGACCGCCGTCTCGCCGATTATTTCGTAAAGTGATTGCGTCATGGATGTATTCTCCGGTTGGAATTGCGACAGGGCTTATCCAGTTTGAATACACTCGAAATAATGACCTATAAATCTTAAAGGATTATTTGGAGCGGCCTGCGGCGGCCCCTCTGCCTGGACCCCGGGTGTTGTATTTTATAAAAATTAATGCGCGTGAACATCCTCGTGTAACGCATTGAGTCCGCGAAGTTTCTACATCAAACTTTCCGGCAGATCACCGGCCCTTACTGGGAGATTACTATGCAACCCCATCTCGCGGAATTCGCACTGTCTTCCGATTTGATTTATCTGAATCATGCCGCCGTGGCGCCGTGGCCGAAACGCTGCGCCGAGGCGGTGCGGCGCTTTGCCGAGGAAAATGTCACGACCGGTGCACTGCATTATCCGCGCTGGAATACGGTCGAAAAAAATCTCAAAGACAATCTCGCTGTTCTGCTTAATGCGCCGTCCGCCGCGGACATCGCCTTGTTAAAAAACACGTCCGAGGCGCTTTCGGTGGTCGCCTACGGGCTGGATTGGCAAGCCGGCGACAACGTGGTGATCAGCGATCAGGAATTTCCGTCCAATCGCATCGTGTGGGAATCGTTGGCCGCGCGCGGTGTGCAAACACGGCGCGTCGATCTGGGGTCGGCGCGCACACCGGAAGACGCCTTGATCGAGAACATGGATGCGCGGACCCGCGTGCTGGCGACCA